>NZ_MPPI01000008.1:19077-203867 GCF_001895925.1 Phormidesmis priestleyi ULC007
CATCGATTCTTGCACAGCCGTTGACGGAATGATGTCGCGTAGCTCAACACGGGTGACTTTCACACCCCAGGGATCGGTGGCAATATCGAGATCTCGCAGCAAGATTTCATTGATCTGCGCTCGTGCTGTAAAGGTTTCATCGAGTTCAATTTGACCCATCTCAGCGCGAATTTGAGTCAACACTATATTCACCACAGCAGCATTGAGATTTTGCACCTTGTAATAGGCCCGCTCCATGTCTACGATCTTCCAATAGACCACTGCATCGACGGTGATCGAGACGTTATCGCGAGTGATGCAGGGCTGCGGCGGAATTTCGAGCACCTTTTCTCGCACGGTTTCTTGAAAGGCAAGGCGATCGAGTCCAGGAATCACAAAGCTGAGTCCGTGACCGAGCTTACGATCGTAGCTTCCCAACCGCTCGACCAGGGCTTCATTGCCTTGCTGAATAATTTTGACGCTAGAGACAGCACCCGCTCCTACGCCTATTGCAATTAACCAACCCCACATAGACTTATGCTCCTAATTTTTGAACGGTTGAATGATGATTATTGATCGTGTGCCAAGCCTTCTGGCACGATGATTAGCGTCGTCCCTTTGCGCCCGACGACGTAGACTTTTTGGTGAGGCGCGATCGTCCCGTCAAAAGTTTCGCAGCGAGCGCTCCAAGAATTTCCTTCGTAGAGAACCCGTCCAGGCTGCCCCGGCAGAATTTCGGTCAACGTTTCTGCTTCGGTGGCATCCAGTTTTAAGGCGGCTCTACGGCTAATCAGCTGACGAGATGCCAGCACCGCTAGCAGAGAAAGCGCCATCCAGAGGGTGATCTGCAAATTTAGAGATAGCACCCCTGAAAAGGCGGCAACCACCAGCGCACTGAGTCCCATCACAAAGGCGATAAACGCTGTAGGCACCACAAACTCAATCAGGCAAAGGGCAACGCCTGCTAAAAGCCAGACCATAGTTGGAGTCATACCGATTTGATTTGTGAATGTGACAGATCCGCCCGGTAGGGGCACGACCTGTCGTGTCCTCTCGCGATCGTTCGATCAGGGGCAACTACTTTTGAAATCGAGATCAGAAACATAGTTTTGAGTCAATAGATTCACGATCGCTAATATATCAATCAGAGTTTGAGAGACGAATGGCTCAAAATCGGCTATCCTGCAACCGAGTTAAGCGATTTAAGTCATTCTTCAAAGAGTGCCCGCTCAATTCCGCAATGCTTCACATTTATGAAGATTGAGTCAGTCACAAACGCCCTACAATATACGTTTTTAAGTGCATGAGCAGTTCGCAATCGCAGGAGCATCGCTATCTTTGGGCAGTGGGAGAGATCGCCGCCCAAAAGCCACCGGGCACGATCGTATCCGATCGCTATCAGGTGATCACGCCTCACATTTGGGCAGATACAAAGCCTCAGACAGAGCCTTATGTGTCTGCACTGCTGCCTGACGAAGCGCTGCCCTATTTGCACCTCTATGCTCATCGGCTGCATGTGCCCCAAGTCTATGGGTTTTGTCGCGACGAAGTGAGCGATCGCGAGATTCTGTTATTAGAAAATGTCCCATTAAAAAATACAGGCGACCTACAACCCGCCATTTTTGAAGCCTGGACTCAAGCCTCTGCCGTGCGTCAAGTCTATTGGCTGTGGCAGATCTTGCAGCTTTGGACTCCGCTTTTAGAGTTAAACGTTGCGTCCAGTCTGCTGTCACCCGATAATTTGCGCGTCGAAGGGTGGCGAGTTCGGCTTAAAGAATTAATCAAGGATTCAGAAGACTCAGTTCATACAAGAGCCTCGTTTTTAAATCCTTCTCTCTCAAATCTAGGGCAGTGCTGGCTTGTGTGGGTGCCAGAGTCGAAGGCGACGATCGTAGACTCTCTCACCGCGATCTGTGCCGCTATGCAGCAAGGAGCCAGCTTTCAAGCCGTCTCAGCCCAGTTAAACCAGTTATTAATCGAGCAGTCAGCCCAGTTGCCGCTCCGCTTGCAGGTTGTAGGAGCCACCGATGTAGGCGCGGTACGATCGCACAACGAAGACACCTGCTATCCAGTCACGGCTCACGCGCGCACACAGCCCCATGATGAACTGAGTCCGCGATTGGCGATTGTCTGTGATGGCATCGGCGGACATGAAGGCGGCGAAGTTGCGAGTCAACTAGCGGTGCAGTCACTTCAGCTTCAGATCAAAGCCTTGCTGACTGAGATTGCCCAGCAGTCGGAGCCGATGCCGCCTGATTTACTAGCAGAGCAGTTAGCCGCGATCGTGCGGGTCGTCAACAATATGATTTCGACTCAAAACGATGACCAAGAGCGAGAATCTCGGCGGCGGATGGGCACCACTTTGGTAATGGCGCTTCAGATTCCGCAGCGCGTTAAACTGCCTGGTGGAGCCGTCGCCAACAACGCTCACGAACTCTATCTCGTTAATGTAGGAGACAGCCGCGCTTATTGGATCACGCCCCGCTATTGTCATCAATTGACGGTAGATGATGATGTCGTGACGCGAGAAATTAAACAAGGACGATCGCTCTATCGTGATGTGCTCAAACGCCCAGATGCGGGGGCACTGACTCAAGCCCTCGGAACGCGAGACGGTCAGTTTCTTAACCCCAGTGTGCAGCGCTTTATCTTAGAAGAAGATGGATTGCTGCTGTTATGTTCTGATGGGTTGAGCGATAACGAGTTAGTTGAGCAGTCTTGGCGCGATTATGCAGAACTCGTTCTCAAAGAAAAAGTCTCTCTAGAGTCTGCGGTGCAATCTTGGATCGACCTGGCAAATCAAAAAAACGGACATGACAACACCTCGATCGTGCTGACTTATTGTCACGTTTCTTCACCGTTGCCAGAGATGCGGCTACCTGGGGACGTGAAGGCTGGTGATCCATTGGCTTCCTCTTCAAATATGAGTTTGCCAGAGGTTGAGGTTCCAGCTTTAGAGGAAATAGTCTCTCCTAAGCGAAAGAAAGCAAACCCCCTTGGGCTGACCATCAGAATTATCTTGATGCTGCTTTTAAGCGGGGCTGTAGGTGCAGGAATCTGGTACTCAGTTGACCCGATCGGATTTCAGCAACTGCGCGACTCTGTAGAAAAAAGGCTCCGATAAGCAATCCAGCGATCGAGCAGCAGCGCCATCAATTCTTCTCAAGAGTTTTGTCAAACCGTAAGAAGGGGACGCTCTTGTGCAAAGATAAAAAAACTGTCGATAAGCCCAGTTGGGTTTGACTAATCGTGGTGAATGCTCTTGACAATGAAACGCTAAGGATTATGGAAGTTGGTGCTCGTATTCGTGTGATTGAATCTGTCATTATTTATCATCATCCAGAACACCGTAACCAACCGCTCGATATTAAGGGGCAAGAAGGTGAAGTGTTGGCGATCGTGACTGAGTGGCATGGCAGACCTGTCAGCGCTAATTTTCCAATTTTGGTCAAGTTTAGCCCTAAGCTCAAAGTTCACCTCCAGGAGTTTGAGATCGAGGTTTTATAGCAGTTTCAGCGTTCTCGTTTTCGACAAAACCAGCCCAATAAATTGATATCGCCGCGCATTTTTTCAAGCTCTCGGCGATTTTGTGCTGCGAGCGTGTGATACCACACGCTGGCGCGATCGAGGTCTTCTCGATACTGCGTTTCTTGATAAAACTGACGAGTGGCATAATAAACTTCAAAAATCTCATCTTCTGATGGGGCTGAGGGGTTCATCCATCGGTGTTCGGTGTAGCGCATAAGCTGGAGATCTTAAGAGAGTTATAGCCTGCCACTTTAGCCAATCTAACCGATCAAGTCAGAATTGCGAAACGAGTTTTGTTGTTTTCCGCTTGTACGGAAGTATTGCGTTAGCTACTGAAGCTGTCCTCATCCTGAATCTTCAACTTCTGAGATACTCCATCTCACCCTTAAAGAAGATTGCAATAAACTCTGCATCTGTGATGGTAAACACAGGGAATCTAGAAACAAATTCACTCAACCAAAATGATTTTGGTATAAGACTGAATGGGTATTTAAATTTCTTAAGAATTAAAGAATGAGATCGATTCTTTAACGAAAGTATCCATCAAGCTTTAAAATACTTCTTTTAATTGTTTAGAACTATTAAGGCTAAACATGCTTTTCCTGTCAGCAAATGACTTGATAAAAATCAAAAGGATGACATGAATGAAACAAAACCCAGTAGCGATCGTGGCAAGATTGCAAAATACTTAGATACCGTTGATCAGCGAGCGGCTGATCTCTATAAAAACATAGGAGATAAGTCTCTCGATCAGCCAAAACTCGCCCTTAGCTATTTGGCAGCACTCGCAAATGCTTTAGAAGAACTGCGAGTTGTAGAGGAAGAAATTTGTCGTCACAACGAAGTATTGCAACAAGCCCGTCAAGAGCTAGAAAACGAACGGCACCGATATCAAGAGCTATTTGACTTTGCCCCCGATGGATATTTGGTGACTGATATTCATGGCAAAATTCATGATGCAAATCGGGCAGCCGCAGAATTATTAAATGTGCCCCAAAAATATCTTTCAAGTAAAGTTTTAACTAATTTTGTGCCCGAAGAACAGCGTCGTGTCTTTCGATCGCTCTTGTTGCAACTGCGAAGCATCGATCGCATTCAAGAATGGGAGATTAGTCTACTCGCTCGCAGTAAACCTCGATTTGAGGCGGCCATTACGGTCGTAACGGTTAAAGATTCAAAAGGTAAGGTGATCGCGTTGCGCTGGCTGATTCGAGACATTACGGCGCGTAAACAAATGGAAGCACAGCTTCACCAGATTCAGCTTCAAAACTTAGAATTGATCGAAGCCGATCGAGTCAAGGCGCAATTCATCGCCACCATGTCTCACGAGTTGAGAACTCCACTCAACGCAATTTTGGGCTTTTCTAGTTTATTGCTGCGTCACGTTCAACGGAGATTTGAGCCGCAGCAATTCACCATGATTGAGCGAATCTTTGAAAACGGACGGCATCTATTAAGCCTGATTGACGATGTTTTAGATTTCTCAAAACTGCGATCGCATCAGCTAGAACTTCAGTTAGAAACCTTTGATTTAGCTAATTTAGTTGTCACAACCGTTGAAGAACTGAAACCGCTAGGCGCTAAAAAAAACTTAGATCTACAAGTTCATCTAGTTCAAGATCATATTTTGGTGGTTAACGATCGCAATCGAGTTCGGCAAATCATTGTCAACTTGCTATCAAATGCGATCAAATTTACTGACGAAGGGCAGATTTTGATCGAGGTCGATCTGATGCCGAGAGCGCATCTAACCATTACCGTTCGAGATACCGGAATTGGCATTGCAGAAGCCGACTTAACCTTCATCTTTCAAGAGTTTCGACAGGCAAACCAAACGATGACTCGCTCCCACGGAGGAACCGGATTGGGGTTAGCAATTACCAAAGCGCTAACCGAGCTAATCGGAGGAAATATCTCAGTTGAGAGTGAGCTAGGTCAAGGTTCAACGTTTATCGTTGAGTTGCCTTGTCAGGTGCAGTTAAGCACTCGCAAAAAACTGTGAGACGGTTAATCTTTCTCTCAAGATTTGCTGAAGATTGGGGATTAAATAATACTCGTTACTTGCAGAGATATTGGGCACTGCCGTGCCATACCCGTACGCAGAGTCGGGTTTCAATTAACGTCAGTTCGATGAGTTCTTTCGCTTCGTTCTTCAGCGATTCAGCCCCCTAAATCCCCCAATTCGGGGGGACTTCAAGCCTAGAATTCAGGTTCAAAGTCCCCCAATTTTGGGGGATCTAGGGGGCTGCCCGGATTTGTAACCGCAGCGAAAAGCTTCGTCGAATTCACGTTCAATTAATTCACGATTCTAAAGATAGAGTGCGATCGCTGACCATTTCTGTCGCCTTGTAGAGCCTCTCAGTTTGGTTTGTGTTTTAAAGTAACGCTACAACCGAGATATGAGGAAGTTAAGAATGTCGGATTTGGGTGAACAAGCGCTGAACAAAGTTGCAGAAATGGGAATCTCTAGCCAACTAGATGAAGTCAAAAACTTAGATGTCGAAATTGAAACCGACCCACTCAAACTCATATCAGGTGCCGTTGATTCAGTCTCAATTAAGGCTGAGGGCTTGGTGATGCAGCACGATCTGCGGATCGAAGAGATGGAAATGCACACGGGGCATGTGGCGCTCAATCCAATGAGTGTGGCTTTTGGCAAAATTGAGTTGACCCGTCCTACAGACGCTGAAACTCATGTCGTTTTGACCGAAAAAGATGTTAACCGCGCCTTCAATTCAGATTTCATTCGTGACAAGATGCAAGATCTGAAGGTGCGCGTCAATGGCGAACTCGCAACGGTAGACACTCACCATATTGAGTTTGGGCTGCCAGGTGATGGCAAGATTTTTTTGAGTACAGAAATCATGCTGCAAGCCACTCCAGAGAAAAAGCGGGTGGCGTTTACGACGGTTCCCCAAGTGGGTCAGGGTGGGCAGCAGGTGCTTTTAGAAGATGTGCAATACATTGAGGGTCAAGATCTTTCGCCCGAACTGACCGAAGCGCTGCTCAGTCAAGCACGAGAACTCTTAAACCTCAAGAATTTTGAACTCGATGGCATGGCTTTAAGACTCAAAAAGCTGGATGTGCAGAAAGGAAAATTAGTCCTTGAGTCAGAGGCGCATGTGGATCACTTCCCCTCATCATAAGGTCATCTCTAATTGAGGATAAGTGTCTGCGGGGCGAATGATATTCGCCCTTTTGTCGTCAGACTATCCTTCCATCTCACTGCCAATCGCCTTACTAAAATTTAACTACTCAGGAGAACACTATGACTCGTGCTCATACCCCCAGCATTCCTCCGGTAATCGAAGCTGATGAAGCCGAATATCGCGATAGCGGTGTTCCCAGCACGGTTGCCATTTTTGGACACCCTCTACATCCGTTACTGGTTACTTTTCCGATCGCGTTTTTGACAGGTGCTTTGGGCACCGATGTTGGCTATTGGCTCACCGGAGATTCTTTTTGGGCAAGAGCGTCTTTTTGGCTGATTGGGGTTGGCATTGTGTCTGGCTTGGTTGCGGCTGCGACTGGCATGAGTGATTTTGTGAAAATCGATCGCGTCCGTGAACACAGTGCAGGCTGGGCGCATATGGTTGGCAACGTGGCAGCACTGACGCTTTCTGCAATAAATTTTTGGCTGCGGTGGAATGATCAGGCGGGTGCAATTTTGCCGATCGGATTAATTCTTTCTCTCATCGTCGCGACCTTATTAGCCATTACAGGATGGTATGGTGCAGAACTCATTTATCGCCACAAAGTTGCAGTAATTGGCTATGGCCCTAATCATAGACCTCAGTAATCAGTGAAGCGTTAAAGATTGATAGCATTTACGGTTGAGTTTTGTTCTATTAGCAATTCATTCTCTACGATTTCACTCTTTTGGACTACTTGATAATTCTGTCGTTTGAAAGAGGCGTAACGGCCTCTTTTTTTTTAGTATTGTGTACAGCAATTTATTCTAAAAAACTACTATGAACCTTGATTCAAAACCTGGTGACAACAGCGGTGAAGTTAACCAGCCGATGACTCCTGAAGAAGTTGACCCCAAACAAAAACAAGAGCAACGGGCTGAGTTAGACAAAGAATATTTAGCTAGCAATCCGGGCGATCGCATTGATGACTCAAAATCTCTAGAAGAAAAAGCGCAACAAGTGGCAGTTGACGCAGCCGATATTACTGGAGACCACATTACCGTTCCGACTTATTTTGTCGTTGACACGCCTGATGGCGAGAAAAAGCCGTTGCACCACGTCAAAGATGCTGAAGAAATCTCAGACGTGATCCGTCAAGCCAGAATCAACGAAGACGGCGAACAAATTTGGCGATAGAGTTATTTTCTACGGGTCGGGTCAAATTCTCCATTTCCATAGAAGTGATGTAGGTGAAACCTATAAGAGTCTCGCTGGTTGAAGTCAGCGGGGCTTTTTCATTTTTAGACTCATGTAGCTTAGGCGTTATCTAATACCAATTTCGGAGGCAACTGCGACTGATCGTTCAATCCGACGGGGCATGGCACTGCCGTGCCCTCATGCGGATCTGTCGCAGTCACAAATCAAATGGCTATGAGTTGCTCCTTTAGATAGGTCTAAAAATGGCGGCGATCGTATCACTTGATAGAGACGCATCGATAGTCGTTTAGGCACGATCAACTATGTTCTTAAAGAGAGACTACTTTGAGAAGAAACGTAAAGCATTTCTAATCATTAACACTCTATACAAAACTATGTTTCGGGCATTCCCTTTTCAAACTGATTTTTTTAATCATGAAATTCCCTTACTAAAACGTAAACAATCAGCCTTTGCGATCGAAGATCTCCCAGGGCTGTGGCGGCTGCACTGGCAGCTAGGACAGATCACCATTTTTTCAACGTTTTACACACGCATCGATCAAGCTTGTCTACTGTGGGGCATAATTTCGATAATTATTTTTTTGACGGCTCAATTTGCTCCGATCGATTGGGCAACGCAAGCATTTTTCTGGTCGGGTCTGACCCTATTGGGGACGGGTGCAATGATTAAACTCTCAGAAAAATGGGCGACGATCGAGCCGCTCAATCACATCATCTCTGCTTGGATATTTCTCATGTTGGCAGGTCTGGTGCTAACCGATTTAAGCATTTTTTGGGGTTGGGCACCCATTCTGACGCAACTGCCGCTACTGTGGCTGGCGCTGAATGCGTTTGGATATCTTTATACTGGCGTGAAGATGCGATCGCGGGCGTTTCTCCTGATCTGTTTTGTGCATCTGCTGGCGATCGCGACCCTTTCTTATGTAGGCGTGTGGCAATTTCTCGAAACGGGCATTGTGATTGGTCTGAGCGCAGTGCTATTGGCAGAACTTCAATGGGATTCAAGCGGAGTTTGCGCTAACCACCCACTCGGAGAGAAACCGTAGATTTCGGATCTTAGCCCCCTCCCTGATCCGGCTTTTTGAATCTTTCTTAAGTTGGATAGTTAATCTAAAAACCGTAGCTTATACTACAGAAAGTAAATCGTTCATCTGATTCTGGCTAACAGCAGAGCAAGACGGAAGTAGAGAGCTTAACCAACTTATCCAAAATATTGGCACTCTCGAAGGAACGCGCCTCCCTCTAAATTTTCACTTTGCTCAGAGGCGACCCAAATGCGACTTTCTTATCGAAGTGTTAGCTACGAATATGCTCCTCCCACGATCGAAGTGACTGAAAGCGAGATTCAAGGCAAATATCGTGTAGCGCCTTGGCAGTGTCACACTCTTGCCGAAGCTCAGGTTCCTCAAGCCCCTCAACGCTTAGAGAATCAAAATAGCGCTTATTCTCAGCGAGACCGTTCTCAGATTGAGCGCACACAGCTTTCTCACACGCTGCCAGTTCGCTCGACCTTTAACATCTTGCAGCAACTCAAACGCATTCACAGCGCCAATGTCTATCGCAGCTTAGAGCATCGGATGCAGGTGGCAAAAGACCGAGAAGATTTTCAACTGCTTCAGGTTTTAGAGTCTGAGTTGAGAGAAACAGTTTTGCGATAGCGCGATCGTTTTGTAGGTGAAGGTTATAGGTGGCATTTGGTGAAAACTGATGCCACCTTTTATTCTGACGTTCAGCAGTCGCTTCGACCCGTCACTGATAGCCCTTCGACAATCAGCGAGGGTGTGTGACATGAGCCATTCCAATCGCCATCGCCGCCGAGTTCGACCAGGTTTTTGAGAGCGGTGTAGACACTTCCCGCTATCATTGTGTCTTTGACTCTGCCGACGATTTGACCCTTTTGCACTCGATATCCCAGGTCAATGTTGACTGAAAATTCGCCAGAGATGCCCGCGCCGCCGCCTAGCATTTGATCTAAAACGAGTCCATCTTCCATCGTCGAAATCAGTTCTGGGAATAATTTGACACCCGGCTCGATCAGCAAATTAAACAAGCCAGGATTGGGGTAGCTGCCTAACCCCGGACGAAAGCCATTCCCCGTTGTGCCACTGCCTAAAAGTTTTCCGGTGGTGCGATCGGCGTAAAACAACTGCAAAACGCCCTTATCGATAAACGTGATCGGGCGAGTCGGTGTACCCTCATCGTCAAACGGGCAGCTAAACGGGCCGGCCTCTGGCTTTTGGCTAATCGTGATTGCCTCAGAGATCACGGCTTGATCTAAGCGATCGCTCCAAGGCGATGCCCCTTCGATCACCTGTTTTCCGTTTAGGGCTGACTGCACGGTGCCCCAAAGCATGTCGGCAGCTTTAGAGGTGAAAAGGATTGGCACCCGCCCGATCGGTGCGCCCACATTTTCTTTGGCCCACTCCAATCGCTGCATAATTAGTTGAGCCACGAGTGCCGGATCAAGACGATCGCGCAAGGTCTGCCCGTCGCTGACATTGAGAAAGTCATCTCCCCGTATCCATTCCACTTCTAGATAGCCGCTCAAAGTGGTGTCAGTGTAGCCGCAGTCCAGCCCGTTTGAGGTGATCAAGCGAGTCGTTTCTGATTCACACTCCCAGCCGCCCGCACACAGCACTTCGGGATACTGATCTCGCACTAGCTCGATCGCCTGTCTGCCCCATTCCACGAGCGTTTCGACCGAGACGGCTGCTCCCATGTTGGGATAGATTAGTCGAGAAGCTGGAGCCAGTTCAATCTCTTCGGGTTCGTTGAGTTGGCTGAGAGCAAGGGCGCGATCGACCAGTGCCTGCGCCTCAACTGGGCCATAAGCGACCGCTAACCCTGGACATCCGTTTTTCCAGAGTCGTAGGGCGGTGCCTTCTGAGTCTGCGCTTTCGAGTTGTTTAAGTCGGTTTGCCTCAAAATAAACCGGACGAGAGAGCGATCGTGACTGAAAGACTTCTGCTGCTTCTGCCCCCGATCGGGCAGCTAGTTCCAGCAATTGTTCTGCTAGCATATCCTGCAAGTTATGAAACTCATCCCATCGTTAGCCTACGCTAAATTGACCTCCTGCAATAACCAGAATCCGGCAAAGGCTTCGACTTGCGGATCGGTTTGAATCGCTAAAAAGTGCACCTGATTGGATTGCTGTTTGGCAGCTTCAAACTGTCTCGCTTCTGGCTGGGTTTTGGGGTCAAGACTAGTGAGAATCCAGCGATCGCTGACTCCGGTTTCAAGCAGCAATCGCGTCGGAGTATCTGGGTCAAACTTAATCGCCGCCATCTCTAAACCCGACATCCAGGCTGCCATCGGCATAGCGCGAGGCGAATAGATAATCAGCCCAGGAATCGGCGTATTGGGAGCCAGCCCTGCCATTTTGAGCGGGAACGATTCGCCAAAGTCGATCGCCCATTCGCTCATATCATCAAAGGCGCTGGCCTCCAAAGTTGCGAAGATCCATTTCTGTCCGATCAGGGCATCGGGCAACGGCTCGGCTGGAGTCGTGGGAAACGTCACCGAAGGATTTTTAGACGGCTGAAAACCTGGATGATTGGGGTAAACCGTATCCATGCGATCGCGCACCCATTGACTGAGAGCAAAGGTTCGCCGACTCAGTTGAGCAGGCACGTTCAATCCGTTACAGGCAGTGGTGATCATATTATTCATTGCCTGTCGAAAGAAGCGAATCTTGTCAGGCGGATTGGGAGCGCGAGAAATGGCTGCTTCGATCGCGCTTTTTAACCAACCCGAATTGACCTGTGTGCTCGAACAATATTCGGCATAGCGAAACAGCGAGTCTGGATCAACATCAATGCGAGTTGGACTTTCGCAGATCAAAACTTCCCAGACTTTTTTGTTGTTTTCATCCACGATCGGGCGTGAATAGTAATCGAGTTCCCAAATAGTCGTCATGGTAGAGAATGAAGGGCATCAACTGATATTAGTCTCCCAGCAGATTTTGGCATTGCTGAATGGAGGGGTGATTTGGTAGGGGCAATCCCCCCGTGGTTGCCCTCCGTCAGGGGTAGGCACTGGGGCACTACCCCTACAGCCATTTCATCCCTCATTCTGCAACGCCCAGATTTTTTCTGGCTCGTTCTTGACGCGCTTCTGCTTCATCCATTACCTGAGCCATATTCTCAGTCATTTCACCAGGATGATTTTCTAGAATCTTTGTAGAAAGAGAAATTCGACCTCTGCCTTCGTCTAGCTCGACAATCATGGCTTTAATCACCTGTCCGACTTGCAGCAGGGCAGGCAGCGACGCAATGTAGTTTTTGCTAATTTGATTGATGTGCAGCAGACCCGTTGTGCTATCAAATTCCACAAAAGCTCCAAAGGGCTTGAGGCTCACCACTTTGCCTTCGATGAGTTGTCCTACTTCTAGCTGACTAAAGCTAGCGCTCTTGGCGGCGAGGCGATTTGACAGCACCAGTTTGTTACGATCGCGATCCATTTCCAAAAACGTAGCCGTCAACGTTTGACCTTTGAGCGCTTCTAGATTTTCTCGCTCAACTAAGTGCGATCGTGGAATAAACCCCCGTAAGCCCTGCACATCAACCGTTACGCCGCCCTTGTTCATGCCTGTCACCCGCACTTGCAGACTTTGCTTGCTGTCTTGCACATCTGCCAGCCGATCCCAGATTTTTTTAATTTCTAGTTGCCGCAGCGAGAGGGTGACTTGTCCGTTTTCATCTTGCTCACGAATAATTAGAAAATCTCGCTCTTCTTCCTGATCGGACAGCACTGCTGAGATGTCGCTAATTTGGCGCACACTAGCTTCTTCGATCGGCAAAAAGGCAGGCGATTTTCCACCAATATCTATCAGCGCACCGCCGCTTTCATAGCTAAACACCTTCCCCCGCACGATTTGCCCCGTGGCAAACTGGTAGTCGTGTTGCTCCAGCGCTTTTGCAAAATCATCCATCGAGAAGGATGCGTCCGATCGAGACTGAGTTGATTTTTGATTCATGACCACTGAGTGACAGCCCCACGGTTGCAGGGTTAAATTTGCTGACTATTGCCAGTTTAGCCTGGGAGAGAAGCGCGGAGATTTTTAAAGAGTGCTTTTACCTGGTTCCAAGCATCGGCGGCAGCTTCGGGACGATAGTCCGATCGCTGATCACAAAAAAAACCGTGACCTACGGGATAGCGAAATACTTGATGAGAGGATTGTTGTCGCTGAAGTTCGGCTTCTATCTGGTCAATTTGCTCAACGGGGATTAATGGATCTTCGGTGCCAAAGAACGCATAGAGAGTGCCCTTGATCTCTCCGGTTCGGCTAATGGTAGGTGCGCCACCTCCCGGAGTCATGGCTGCAATTCCGGCTCCATAAAACGACGCAGTGGCTTTAATCTCTGGTAGAGTTGCCGCTAAATAAGCGACATGACCGCCAAAGCAAAAGCCGATCGCGCCAATGGCACCTTTTTCCACCCAGGGAAGGGTTTCTAAATAAGCGATCGTGGCTCGCATATCACTCAATAATTCATCAGCTTTTGTCTGATCTTTGTAAACTCGTCCGAGTTTTGTTTCTGCCTCGCTGTATCCAACTTCAAAGCCGGGAGCGGTGCGTTGAAAAATTGCGGGTGCGATCGCCACATATCCTTCTCGTGCCAGTCGTTCGGTGACTTGACGAATGTGAGCATTTACGCCAAAGATCTCTTGAATGACCACGATCGCAGGATGGGGTTCGCTATCAGTTGGTTCTGCTAAGTAAGCATCAATTTGCAATGCTCCGTTTAAAACGGTTGCGTTTGTCGTTCTAATTTCTGTCACGATGCTTAAAAGTTATAGACAATAATCTGTAATTTTGGGTGAAAACTCTCACAAACATTCTTAAGCTATTTGATTTAACACTGCAAGTTAAATTTTCGTATAACCAGTGTACAAGGTAGGAGAAACACCGTACTAATCTCTAGAATGGTACAAATAGTAAACAGATTCCGGTGAGAAAATTACTCACTTTGAATCTAGTATGTGAGCAAGTTTTGAGGCCCTGGCATGGTGCAATTTCATATTCAGCCAGATAGTGATATCCCGGCATCGACCCAACTTTATAATCAGATTTTGTTTGCGATCGCGTCGCGACAGTTTTCGCCAGGGCATCGGTTGCCAAGCACTCGACAATTAGCGATGCAAACTGGGCTGCACCGCAATACCATTAGCAAGGTTTATCGTCAGCTAGAAGAAGCAGGAGTGGTCGATGCTCAGGCAGGGTCGGGCATTTACGTTCGAGATCAAGCCCACGATCCCGCTACGAGCATTAAGTCTCCGCTGCTAGATCAAAATCCTCAAGCGCACAAAATCATTCAAACCAGCCTAGACGATTTGTTAAAGCAAGGCTGCTCTCTCGGTCAAGCACGAGAATTATTTTTGGCAGAAATCGATTGGCGGCTGCGCTGTAGTGCTCAAGTATTGATCACGGCTCCACAGCACGACATTGCCAATGGCGAAATTTTGCTGCGCGAATTAGAGCGTGCCCTCAACATTCCGATGCAGCTTGTGCCTTTAGAAGAACTCAGTCGCGTGTTAGATCAGACGAGATCGAGCACTGTCGTTACCAGCCGCTACTTCATTGCTCAGGCAGAAGCGATCGCCACCCCTCGATCGGCGCGTGTGATTCCGGTAGACATCTACGATTTTGAAAAAGAGATCAAGATGGTGCGATCGCTCCCTAAAGGAACCTGTTTAGGCATTGTCAGCCTCAGTTCAGGAACGGTCGGAGTTGCAGAGGTAATCATTCACAGTTTGCGGGGCGATGATTTGCTCGTGATGACCGCTCAGGTGAACGACAAATATAAGATGAATGCGATGGTACGAAGTGCTCAAACCATCTTTAGCTTTGACGATGTAAGCTCTGCGGCAGTCAAAGCGACCATTTCTGCGGCGAGAGAAGATATTATTCGTCCGCCTCAATTGGTCTACTGTGAAAACTTTATTGTCAGCAAGTCAGTCAGTCTGCTCAAACGCGAATTAGGACTGGAGTAGCAAGAACACTCTGTCCGACCGTTTTAGCCTACTTGCGATCGCTCCAATATTTCGGTCTACGCTTATGATGAGCGACTGCCAAAATGCGAATTTGACTGTTTTTGAGGACACGGTATAGAAGTGAGTATGGAAACTTTGGTAACATTAAGCGACGAACTGAACCTCGAATCTCTAAGCCAGCATTGGGGTAACGGATCAGAAAGTTGACTGCGCGTTCGACCTCCTCCAAATACTCTAGTCCCAATCCGGGCTTCTGTTCCTCGTAGTACGCCGCCGCATCAACTAATTCTTGTTCTGCAAGCGAATTAAATGTGGCAGGTGTCATTACAAAGATGCACGAATTCGCTGAAAGACTTCTGTAGAAGGAGCGCCAGCTTCTAGCGACTGATCCATTGCTTGGTCACGCCTCTCAGCTTCGTTTACCCAAACGCCTGCAACTTCTTGGTCAACCATATCCGTTTGCCCCAAATATCCAAGAAGCCGAGCTAGTAAAGCTGCCTGAGCATCTTTCGGAAGCGCAAGAACTTCTTCTTCAATTTGTTCGAGTGTCATGACTAGGGAAAAGCTCCTTGATGAACTACCTAACATCATACTCAAACCTTACAGTCTTGAATATCAACCTAATCCTTTCCAGAAAAAGCTGAAACCTGCCTTTATCCGGGTTCTAATGGCAGAAAGAGCGTAAACACTTCGCCTCGCTCTGGGCGTTGCCGCACAATTAGCTTTCCTCCCAGCGCTTGGAACAGGTTTTTGGTCACATTGAGGTTAAGGCTCAAACTTCCCGTTTCGGGTTGAAACATCAGCACTTGACCTAGAGATTTTAGCAAGGGTTGATGAGGCTTTGAATCGATCGCTTCAGCAGATTCTGAAGACTCAAGCTGGAGTTTGAGTTGATTTCCGGCTAGTGTCACCTCGACTTGAATATGGCTCCCCGGCGGCAAGCTGCGCGCAGAGCGATCGATTAAGCTCGTCAACGCCTGGTCTAACATCGTCGGGTCACTAACCACCGTCGGCATTTGTCGAGGCAAACTTACTTCTAAGGTCAGGTTGCGCTGACTCGCTTGCTTTTGCCAACGAGGAATACTTTCGCGTAAAACCTCGGCTAGAGAAGTCGGCGCGAGGGATGCCAGGGCAAAACTGGTTGTAGAGGTTTCTAGCTCCACTGCCCGAAAGATCAAGCCAAAGCGATCGATTTGCTCACTGCAAGCCCGATCGATCATTTCTAATCGTTTTAGCACATCGGGCGGCAAATCTCGACGCTTGAGCAGCGATCGCGTCAGGGTACGAATCGTGGTCAAAGGGGTGCGAACTTCGTGGGCGATCGCTTGCAGTAGTTCTATGTCGATGCTTTTGCCCTCAGACAAACGCTGCGAGAGATCATCGGCGGTCGGATGTTTGTCGAGCTTCTGTGCTTTACCATTTCGAGAAGCCGCTTTCTTACGATTTCTTTGCAAGGCGGACTCTATCGCCCCTTCATTAAGATGAGTCGATTTCATTTCGTCGGCATCGGCTAGACGCGTTAGCAAAAGATGGCTGAATTGAGTGACTAACTTATAGTGCGGAGCGATCGCCGGAAACTGCTTGATCAGCGCATCCAATCTGCCCATCTGCGGGGCATTCATCAGCACAACCCGCAGCCGTAAAACTTGCCAGACGCGATCGACAACTTCGGGATCAAACGTAAAAGCAAAGGTCGGTTCCCCGTGCGGGTTCTCGCCTAAAACCATCACCAAGCTAAACTGCTCAGTCAGCACTAGAGAAAATTGCTCAATTGCTAAGGGATCACCCGGCAGCAGGGAAAGCGAGGGATTGGTTTCGCAGGTCGAAGCAGGTTGGTCGATCGAGGGACATAAGCGAAAGGGCAACCCCATTAGCGTTGCAGACGGGTCAGCCGTAAACGTCCAAGTGGCAAACTGAGACATTAAATCAGTTTGGCTGACAACGGGCAATGGCCCAGAAAGCACTAATCCTTGAACATCTTCGCCAGGACTTGACGGTTTAATTTGTTTCAGCAAAGATTCTAGCGCTGCGATCGCGCCAAACCATTCTCGTTCGGCTCGAACTCGCTGTTGAGCGATCGAGGAATTTGTATTGTGTTGCCTAGATCTAAGCTCTTCAGACTTCCAGACACACTGATCAGAATCCCCTTGAGGCTGACTGCTCAAGGCGAGAATCTCACTTAAGGTTGGCAAAATCCAATTAGGCATACTAACCGAGACACACTTAACCGCTACCTGATAAGAGCCTATCTGCATTTCGGCAAGATCAGGGAGCGTAGAACCGTACCAAAAGAGTTGCAATCACCGCTATTTTGAGAAAAATAACTCAACTTGATCCAATACGAGACAATAGAAAGCAGAAGAACTCTGAGCGCAAAGACTGAATGGACTGGCAAGAAATTTCTGGCAACTGGGTTTTAGTGCCCGATCGACCCATTGCGATCGTACACTTTTTGGGCGGGGCATTTGTGGCCGCCGCTCCTCAACTCACCTACCGTCGTTTATTAGAATATCTGGCATCGCAGGGATATGCGATCGTGGCGACTCCGTTTGTCAACACTTTTGATCACATTGAGATTGCCAAGTCGGTTTTGCAAAGCTTCGATCGTGCCTTAGAAATCCTTCAAACTCGCATCATTAAAAAACGCTACATTCCCGTCTATGGAATGGGTCACAGCATGGGCTGTAAACTGCATTTATTGATTGGCAGTCTGTTTGGGGTCGAGCGAGCCGGAAATATTTTGATCTCGTTTAATAACTTTGCGGCGCGAGATGCTGTTCCTTTAGTCGAGCAATTTTCTCAAGTGTTTTCAGTCGAGTTTACGCCTTCGCCTTTAGAAACGAACAAAATGATTAGCGATCGCTATCAAGTTCGGCGCAATCTGCTGGTGAAATTTGATAACGACTCGATCGATCAAACCTACACTTTGTCGGAACTGTTGAAGAAACGCTTCCCTGATATGGTGACTTTCCAGATTCTTAAAGGCTCTCATGCCACGCCGATCGGACAGGATTTTAAGTGGCAGACTGGCGATTCGTTTTCGCCATTTGACGCGATCGGGCAATGGATGCGCCAAGAAATCTATCGCGAACTTCAAGGATTAGAGACTGCGATCGTCCGTTGGTTAAACCCAATGGGAACCCGATAAGAGTTGACGCTTGCCGCAGTTGGGGTATTCTGAGCGATTGTCCCCTCATCAGAGAAATGGGTAGAAACCCCGTGCTTCTAGCACGGCTTTACATTGATTTGTGGTAGATTTGTATTGGTCAATGACCCACCCGTGACGATGGATCAGACAGCCTAACGAGCGAAGTTCAGCCCTGTGCTGGCGGCGCAGAAAAATCGGTAGACCGGGAAAAGAGGACAGGGCAATGGTAAACATCCCTTGAATCAACCAACATAGAAATTCTCTGGGGATTTCGCGCAAAAAACCGCTGGGCTAGCGGGGTTAGTCTGTGGAGCGAGCATAAGACCAAAACTCCTAGAGGGTAGAGGCAGTTGCAATGAAGCAGAAACTCAAATCGCGAGGTTTGGGAATCACCGCTCCTTTAGGACGGTGAGGATGTCAACAAGCCGTCTGATATCAGACGGGTAATTTTGCATACGGTGCTAACAAAGGGCAAGATTTAGGCTTTAATGCAAATAGTCTCTAAGCAGCACTTAAAACTTGAGCATGCTAAGACCCGGTTGTAAACGTCTAAACGATTAATTTGAGATGAACGTTAAACATATTGCTTCGACTTGCCTGTTAGGTTGTACGACTTTGCTCATTGCAGCCACCGCTACCCTGGCTAAACCCGGCGACCCCACCAATGCAGTTTTCAAAAGCAGAGGAACGATCGAAAATGCCCGCTTCAAAGGCGTAGGCGATGCGAGCTTAGTGCTTGCTTTTGCAAATAACAACGGTTCACTCGGTTTAACGAACGCCGGAAGATTCTCTATCGAGTATATTGGCAACGTCCAGAAAAACTTTGAGGGCAAGGTTCAACTTCGGGTCAGTAAATTTCGTTCGTCTGAAAAGGGCTTCCGCACCGTTCCTGCCTCTGGCACCTGTAATATTGAGACTAGCGATGGCACCAGGGTTATACGGAGTATCTGCACCGTCCAAGGAAGCCAAATTGACCATGGAAGAAGCGCCTTCACAATCAAATAGCATTTAACCAGAATGCTTTTGATTGAATGCTGCCCCAACTGACCAAAGCACTGTACTGAGAGATGTGCAGCCGAATAACGAACTACCCGATCGCGCTTCGGTTGCACTCAGCTCCTCTTGTCTTATGCTAAGATTGGCGCGTCCAAGTGCAAGAAAGTAGCTGATATGACCATTGTCGATTCTCACGTCGAGGCAACGACAACCACAGGGTTAATGGATATTGAAGCCGTGCAAAAAGCGCTCAATCGTTCTAGAGCCTCTGTTTATCGCTATGCCAACACCGATCCTCACTCGACCAATCTCGCTTATGATCCCAAGCGCTTAAATCCTGAGATGCGCTCTAGTCCGGCTGAGGGGCTGTTATTTCATCCCAACGAGGTTGCGCGTTTTGCCAAAGATGTTTTGCGAATCAAACACGTCACGATCGAGATTCAAGAACTTCAGCCCAACGCCACTCAAGAGCTGCTGCAAGCCATTTTGACTGAGCTACAAGGCATTCACCAGACGCTCAAATCTCGCGCCTGAAACCGCATTTTGTTAAAATCGTTTACACTGAAAGCGTGTCTTTCTAAAGATTGCTTGCCGAAACCGAAAAACTGAGGCGACGATCGCTAGAATTGGCATTAGTGAGGATAGGGTTTCCTGCCTCCGTCATGGGTTAACTAGAAAAGAAGTCTTTTCTGCCGCTAATCCTAGTTGAGTTTGTTTAACATAAATTATGCAATCCGGTAGCCACCCTACCAGCCCTTCGGGGCAACCTGCCCATACTGCGGCAAACATTATTGGCACAATCATTGCTCTACTCACGCTGGTTTTACCCCTCTGGGTGATCGCCTGCTACACGAATAGCAGCCCTCCAACAGTTCAGCCAGTCTCCCCTCCAGCGATCGAACTCGCAGATTAAGAAATCTGTCGAGCTTAACCTCTGAGCGATTATCGGTTTGATAGTCGCTCGTTTTGATTTGAAGGTCGTATCCTAAAGTTATTGCTGGATTTGCTTTTGATCCGGCACAATAGATGCACCTCGCCTCAGTGATCTGTAGAATCGCTATCATCGAGAGAGAGGACTATATTTTAACTTCTTTAACTTCGAGGCTGAAGCCATGACATCGTATGCCACTTCGACTGCCAGAGCCGACATGAGCGAACTGCGGCGCTTAAAAACCTTGTTGCCCCCAGAGTTGCAAAGCTGGGTGACGATCGAGGTGACTACTGCGGTTAACCCAAGTTTGATCACGAGTGAAGAGATCGGCAGAGACGAAGTTGAAATTCAAATCGATATGCCGAAGTGGGATCAACTGGCGATCGACCAGCGCAACCTGCTGTTTTGGCACGAAGTTGCTCGCATTCAGGCAGATACCATTCCTAAAGACGGCTGGGAAATGGCGGCGTTAGCGATCGGGCTAGGGGGCGCAGTCGGCGAACTGTGGGTTCAAGATGGTTTGTTGTTGGTCTTAGCGCTGGGTCTTTCAGGGGTTGCTGGGTTTCGTCTTTATCAGAAAAATAATAGTGAGCGCAGTCTTAAGGAAGCTACTGAAGCTGACGAAAAAGCAATTTCTTTGGCGACGCGCTTTGGCTACACGCTGCCCAACGCTTATAAGAGCCTGGGAAGTGCCTTAAAAACGCTGATTGACCAAACTCCCAAAAAGCGACTGAGAGCGAAATATGAGTCACGTCTGACCGCTCTCAAGAAGAGTGCAGCGAAAGCGAAATCTAAAATGAAGTCTCCTGTCGAGGAATATCAGTAAGCCAAATCTACACCTTTCTGGTAAAAGAGAATGAGTAACGGACGATCGGGCAATCTTTAAAAGCCGAATCACCGATTACTCATTTTTTTGTCTTAGATGGGGAGCGATCGTCATGGCTTTTAAAGTTAGTGCCTTAAATTTACCTGTTTTAAAACGAGGCTCAACGGGCGCTGCGGTCGGAGCATGGCAGCGTTTTTTAGTGGATTTAAACTACCCGATCGGGGCAGTTGATAACGGTTTTGGAGCCGTAACCGATAAGGCAACTCGCGACTTTCAGCAAAAAAATGGGTTAACCGCCGATGGCATTGTGGGCCCTGGCACCTACGCTAAAGCGCTGTCTCAGGGGTTTATTTATCGAGTAGCGGGGTTAACCGCCGCAAAGTTGCTCGACTATCTCAACTTTGGCAGGGCTGAGGTTGGAGATTTGCAAAGAAGCTTGACGGCGATCGGGCGGCTCAATCCTCCTCTGATCGGCGATGGAGACTTTGGCATCAGAAGCACGAGAGGATTGGCTGAAGCTTACAAAATTGTCGATGTCGCCTTTCCCGCTCGTCTTGAGCAACAGCTATCAGCCACCACAAAGCAGAAATTAGGCGCAGATTTGGCACCTGCTCTTGACATTCTGACTGAGTATGCGCGCAGGCTACGCGGGCGGCTGAGTGGTGCCCAATGGGTCAGGTTTTTTCCGGGCAGCCAGTCGATCGACGATCTTGTCTCCCCCTTTCGGCAACGGGTACAAGCCTTTGAGAAAGCGCTTAAAGATGCCGGGGCTGCGATCGAAGTGACGGCCACCTTTCGACCGCCTGAACGTGCTTATCTAATGCACTATGCTGTCGCAATTAATAATCGAGATATTGCGCCTGAAGATGTCCCCGCGATGCCGGGAGTTGATATTGATTGGGTGCAATACACGGATGCAATTTCACTGCAAGCGGTCAGACAGATGATCGAAGCTTATGATATTGGATCAAACCCGGCGGCGCTGCGATCGCGTCACACTTTAGCTCTTGCTATTGATTGGATCATTGAGTGGCAAGGCAATCTCAACATTAAAGACGCTGCTGGGCGAGTGGTCAGCATCGGGGCACCGCGCTCTGGCAATGACAATTCTAGACTGTGGAAGATTGGCGCTTCTTACGGCGTGTATAAGCTGGAATATGACCCGCCCCATTGGTCGATCGACGGCTACTAAAAAGTAGAAGACTTTGACTTACGCAAACCTCGGAGATTTTAACCAAGAATCAAGCATCGTGACCGACAGAGTGGCTTAAACCTCCGAGGTTTTGGTCAAAATGCGTAAGTCCTAAGAGTGTTCGGTTTCTGAAGTCACGTCCAACTCTTCGGCATCGATCGCTGGTTCAAGTTTAAACTTCTCACTTTCTTGCCAGGGATCAAGCACATCTTTGATCAAGACTTCTTGTAGCCAAATCTGACCCACAATCACTAAAGGGATGGCTAGAAATAATCCTAAAAACCCAAAAGAGATGGCAAAGATCACCTGAGATAATAGCGTCACGGCAGGCAGCAGAGATACCTGCTTTGACATCACAAACGGCACGAGCAAATATTGCTCTAGCTGCTGAATCACGATATATAAAACGATCACGGCTCCGGCTTTAAAGGGGTCTTCGATCAGGGCGATCGCCACCGGAGGAATCACGCTCAACGCTGGACCTACGTTAGGAATTGCTTCTAACAACCCGGCTAATAGCGCATTTGCTAGCGCTAGGGGGACTCCTAAAATCAGCAAGCCAATGCCGCTGACCGTCCCGATCACCACCATGTTGATCAAAGTGCCCCCAACCCAGTTAACCAACGCAATCTCACATAGAGACAGAATCTGATCGACTCGTCTGCGATAAAACGAGGGAAACAGCAGGACAAATCCGCGGCGATAGGGTTGAGGGTTGATCAGAAACATCACCGTCAAAATCACAACTAGCAACAGATTAATGACGATCGCCAGCGCATTTGAAAACCAGGCGAAAAAGTTTCCGACCACCCGCGCCGCTAACGGTTGAATCTGCCGAATCAGATCATCGACTCCAGGCACAAATTGAGAGTAACCCGGAATCATGCTTTGCATATCTTGAAACCGATTCTGGAGGTTGTCGAGTCCCTTCGGCACAAGTTCTACCAGTTGTTGAAATTGAGTGATAAACGGCGGCACAATCAGCGCCACAAAGATCACCAACAGCACTAAAAAAGTCCCGATCGAGAGTGCCACCGCGCCGCTTCTCTTCATTCCAACTCGCTGAAGGCGGCGCACCAGACTATTAAATGCCGTTGCAAACACGACTGCCGCAAACACTAACAGCAACACCTGGCGAATCTCCCACAAAATGTAGAGCGCGATCGCCAACCCTAAAAACCCAACCCATTTACCCAATCCCACGATTTTGTCTGCCTGCCACGTTCTGTAGATGAGTATGCCATCTCTCGTGTTTTGTGATCTATGGCGGGAGAGAGAGCACCCTTTCTTTGGATAGTTCGCAGTCGTCCCTTTTTCCGGGATACTAAAGAGATAAAACCGCTCAACTTGCGGAGGCGAGATGCTGCTATCAAAAGGGTTTGAAATCGAGGTTTATACCGGAACGCCAAAGGGTGAAGTCGTTGGCATGTCTGACAAAATTGTGGCGGCGTTAGATGGCTTTGTGCGAGAACCTGACAGCCGCAATGTCGAATACACCACTCCTCCCAGTTATCGATATGAGCGATCGCTCTGTGATCTCGTGCGTCCGCGTGGGCAGTTGCGTGACTATCTCAAGCAGTTGGGAGACTATACCTTGATTCCGGGCAGCACTCTGGCATTGAGTGGGGCAGATGAATTTCACCGATCTGATCCGGGAAACCCTTATCACGACTATATTGAGCAGACCTACGGCACCAAAGTTGTTACCGCTAGTGTTCATATTAATGTCGGCATTAGTGACCCTGAGTTGTTGATACGTGCCTGTCGGTTGGTGCGAGTTGAGGCACCGCTCTATCTGGCGCTCAGTGCTGCGTCTCCCTTTCTGAATGGTGCTGTGACTGGTTCGCACTCTAGCCGTTGGGCTGTGTTTCCTAAAACGCCAACTCACGTCCCGTTGTTTGAAAGCCACGCTCACTTTATTCAATGGACGGAGGCGCAACTAGCCGCCGGGACGATGCAGAATGTGCGTCATCTCTGGTCGTCAGTGCGCCCGAATGGCGATCGCCGACCCTATAATCTCAATCGTCTAGAGTTGAGAATCTGTGATTTGGTGTCTGACCCGATCGCGCTGCTGGCAATCACCGCACTTTTAGAAGCTCGGCTGCATCAACTGATTGAAGATCCACATCTCGATCCATTAGAGATGAGTCAACTCTCAGCCACAACGCGGGCAGAAGATTTGGTGACGATCGCAGATGCCAATGAAATCGCCGCCGCTCATACCAGCCTGGATGCTGAATTAATAGACTGGCGATCGGGTAAACCCATTCTTGCCCGCGATTGGGTCGAGCAGCTTTATCAAGAGGTTTGGCCGATCGCTAAAAAAAACGGCTTTAGCTGCTTTTTGCTGCCCATCAAGAAAATTTTGCGCGAGGGAAACGAGGCACAGTGTTGGCTAAAACAGCACGAACAAGGCTGGGACGCGCAGCGCATTGTGATGGAATCGATTCAAACCACGCAGACCCAAGAGTTAGCGCTTCAACATGAATTAGGTCAACCAATGGTGGCTTAGTTCCTTGTCTGAAAAATTCTGCATCTAATCTTGGCGTTGCTGAATAGCGGGATAATTTAGGTAGGGGCAATCCCCCCGTGGTTGCCCTCCGTCAGGGGTACAGGCAATCTCCCTGTGGTTGCCCTGTGTCAGGGATAGGCACGGGGGCACTACCCCTACAGTCATTTCAGCCCCTGATTCTGCAACGCCCTAATTTTTAACCTCTTTGACGATATGCAAATCCTCACTGCTTCTGTTAGCTTGATTCGAGCAAATTCTTACGATCGCGCTCAACTTCGTGACTCGATCGAGACGCTGTTAGAACCCCTCGGCGGCATGTCTGCTTTTGTCAAACCGGGCGATCGCGTGTTGCTCAAGCCCAATCTCCTTACAGGGGCGCGCCCTACTAAAGAATGCGTCACCCGTCCAGAAATCGTTTATTGGGTCGCAAAACTGGTGCAAGAAGCGGGAGGAATGCCCTTTTTAGGAGACGGCCCGGCGTTTGGAAGTGCTAGAGGAGTTGCTACAGCAAACGGATATTTGCCGCTAGTTGAAGAATTGAATTTGCCGATCGTCGAATTCAACGGCAAGCGCTATGAAGTTGTCAGCGAAGATTTTAATCATCTACTGCTATCTAAAGAAGCGATGGAAGCTGATGTTGTGATCAACCTGCCTAAAGTCAAATCTCATGTGCAGTTGACCGTCACAATGGGCGTTAAGAACCTGTTTGGCTGCGTTCCGGGCAAGATGAAAGCCTGGTGGCACATGGAAGCCGGGAAAGATCAAGAGCGCTTTGGAGCAATGCTCGTCGAAACCGCCCGCGCGATCGATCCTGATTTAACCATTCTCGATGGCATCATTGGGCACGAAGGAAATGGGCCGAGCGGTGGCGAACCGAGAGCGCTCGGCATTTTGGGCGCATCGAATAACGTGTTTGCTCTCGATCGTGCCGTCGTCGAAATTCTCAATGTAGATCCTGCGATCGTGCCGACGATCGTCGCGTCTCAGCGACTGGGCTGCTGTCCAGACTTAAGTGAGATTACCTTTGTGCATTGCCGCCCTGAAGATTTGCGCCTTGCTGATTGGCAACTGCCCGAAAAAATGATGCCGATCGACTTTGGTGCGCCGCGTGTTTTAAAGTCTACTTTTAAGCATCTCTACATTCGCTTTATCAAAGAACCGATGCAGGCCTATCGGTAAGGTTGGATTCAGCATACTGGTTAGAATCTGACCCTTGACTTCACGGTTTCTTCAATCTTTTTCAACTGATTTCTCAGTAGAGATACTGAATGACTGAGCAAACCTCTGCAAATTGGCTTGCCAGTCTATGCACACTCTACTCGCCACGATTTGTCTGATTTTGTGGCTTATTTTGATGATTTGGCTCTATCTCAACTCCCCAGATTGGTTTTTTGTTCCCTTCTTCGTTTGCACTACGATGGGAGGCTTGAGATTAATAGAAGCCGATCGAGGCTAGAAAAACACAGGATGAATCTCGCTTTAGACGACATAACAATCCGCTTCACCCGCCGCAGACAACTTCTCAAACTCAACGATCATCTCAGATCAAGCCAACCGTCGCTTGCAATCTTCCCCAATAGAATCGCAGCATATTTCTGGAGGTTGTAGTCAATCAGAAAATTCATCTACTCCACTGTATGTTTAGCCTTTTGCGCCTGAAGTTTTTCCCACAGAGCTTCTTGACCAAACTTAGGTGGCATCCTATCAATCTGAGCAAAGCGTTCGCGGTTCCTTGCTTCCCAGTACTGCTGGGCTACTGCTGCTGTCTTCAAAACTTCCTGGTACTCAGCTTCTACCTCAGCCCGATTTGCCTCAATGTATGACAGTGCTACCTCAAGCTGCTCTTCTGTTAAGGGAAGCCAGTTTAATATCAGTTGTGGCGGTCGTCCTGCTACAAGGTGGTCTATTACGTCATAAATAGTAATGCGAGTGCCTGAAATCGTTAGCCCACGCTCTGTACGAGTGATTTCTGACTGCTCGTTAGATACTGGCGACATACGCACAATCTCCAAGAAGTTAGTTGTCTCATACTCTACGAACTCCTGCTCAAGTCTGGAGTACTCCTATTATAAAGTCTAATCATCTCTATAGCGCCTGCCTCGATCAACATATCGATCTTCTAAACCTCTGTCTCGATGTTCATGAATTCAGTTCAACCAACTCAAAATCCCAAGAGAATCAAGCCGCATAGCTTGATTTTAAGCGGGTAGACAATCGAGCTTTGACGAGTAGCATGGTAAAGGTTGCGATCGCCACACTTACCGCTAAATTAGCGAGTCGAAATTCGTCTCCTCTAATCAATAGCTCTAGCAGTAATGCAGGAATGAAAACTCCACTGACGAACACAAATAAGTAAGCGCTCAATGAGCTTTTTAGCCGCATAACAATTAATGCTATGAGCAAGCCTAGTGGTGTAAAAAAAGTAACATAAAATATGGTAGCGTAAATAAAAGGATTAACGCGGACGAGACGACCACTACGATCTTTAACAGAAAATAGATAACGGAATAGGGTTATGTCTGGGGTCAGTTTAAGAGTTGATAAACGCTGGATGTTATCAACGTAAAGCGTTAGGACTTGATGCTTATAAGTCAACACTAAATGATGAATTTTAGTATCACTAAAAACATCAGGAACCAATAAAGCGGTAGAACTTCCATTGATTCCTGTGATCCGAGTTCGTAATCGAAACACTAGGTCGGTTTTTTCTTGACCCAGTGTGAAATTGCGGCGGGACGCATCCCCTGAGAGAGAAATGATCCGCGCAGGCCCGGTTTGCGTGAAATCGGATGTTGCCACGATCGTGCTTAACGTAAACTCAGAAGTCTCTTTGAGCGCTTTGGCTAATGCCGTTGCGGGTTTTTGGGTAGACAGCCAGCGATCGGTTGTGAATTGTCCTCCCTGAATCGGTTGGGACGCTCCTCCACGCCAAACTAAATCGGGCAAGTGACCTGTTCGATCGGGGTAGCCTCCCGGCCCCGTGAGCGTGTAGGCAGCAATCAGATCTCGCGAGACAAAGCCCTGATGCTCAAAAATCTCGGCAACTTCTGAAGCTGAACTCGCTCGATCGCTGATCTCAACCTTGGAAATAGTTCCCGTCCAGGGTCGATCTTGGGTCTGCTCGTTTCCCAACAACAGCGGAAAGCTAGTATCCCAATTGCTGAAGGTGGCAGCTTGCTGAAATGTGAGAACGATGAAAGTGGTGACGGTTAGCCAACCGACGATCGCGGCGATCAAGACTCGCCCTGAAAGCCGTCGCCTCAAAAAGTCTGCAAATCTTGGTGATTGACCCGGAGCCATGACGCACCAAATTAAGTAGGCGATCGCGCCTAAAACGCCTCCCGTTGTATTGGTGCAAATATCGATCACACTTGAACTACGCGAAGGCAGAAAGAGCTGTAGGGTTTCTACAGTCAGTGACAAAGTGCTGCTGGCAAAGAACGTAATTAAAACCGTGCCTAAATGATTAAATCCCTTCTGTCGAGCCAAACACGCTAACCCAAAACCAAACGGCAGAAAGAAAATGACGTTTCCGATTAGGTCATTGAGATCACTATGATGGGCAAAGAAGCGACGAACAATCGTGTGCAGATTAGGCGCGATCGGGGTGAAGTTAAACGGTAACAACGTCACGATGAACACGAATAAAACGCTTCCAGCCACAAGCTTTGCAGCCCAATGAGTCAAGATTTTGGAGTTGGAACTGCGATTCTGACTAGAGTGATTGCTAGGTTTCATCAAGTTATCGTCGGTCAAGTTGCAATCTTAGGATAACGACTAAGCACTAAATGAAACACTCGATGAAGGCACGATCGCAACCTGACCCGCGATCGCTTGACCAATCTCGATCGAGGCTGTCGCTGCCGGAGAAGGGGCGTTATAAACATGCAAAGCGTCGCCCTCTTGCACCATCAAAAAGTCATCGACGAGCTTGCCATCGGGCATTAGAGCTTGCGCTCTCACCCCTGCATGAGTCGGAACCAAATCTTCCGCTTGCACCTCTGGGATCAGTCGTTGCAGACTTTGCACAAACAGCGCTTTGCTGAACGATCGCAGCATTTCTTGAATGCCCTGATCGGCGTGCTTTGCCATCAATTTCCAGAAACCGGAATAGGTCATGACTTCGGCAAAATCACGCAGGTTAAAGTCTGTTTTTTTATAGCCTTCTCGCTTAAAGCTCAACACCGCGTTGGGGCCTGCGTGAACGGTGCCGTCAATCATGCGCGTGAAGTGAACGCCCAAAAAGGGGAAATTGGGATTGGGGACTGGATAAATCAGATGCTTGACTAGATAGCGTTTTTCTGGAGTTAGCTCGTAATATTCACCGCGAAAAGGGACGATTTTAGCGGGCGGTTTAGCGCGAGTCAGTTGAGCCACCCGATCGCAGTGCAGCCCTGCACAGTTAATCACAAATCGAGTATTAAACGCGCCGTTTGTGGTGGCGATATCATATCCATCACTAGTTTTGACCAGAGTTTCTACTTGCGTATTGAGGCGCAAATCGGCTCCTTGAGAAGCTGCGAGTTCTGCATATTTTTGACAGACTTGCTTGTAGCTGACAATGCCCGTCGAAACGACTCGAATCCCTGCTAAAGATCGAACGTGAGGCTCGATTTCTTGCACTTGTTCCGCCGTAATTCGTTCAACCTTTAGACCGTTTTGCAGCCCTCGTTGATAAAGATTTTCTAAGAGCGGTAACTCTTCTGGCTCAGTAGCGACAATGACTTTGCCACATACATCATGATCGATCGCGTGTTCCTGGCAAAACTGCACCATCGATCGGCTACCTGCATGACAAAACTTTGCCTTAAAGCTGCCTGGTTTATAGTAAATGCCAGAGTGAATTACACCACTGTTGTTGCCCGTCTGGTGGTGGGCCCATTGGCTCTCTTTTTCTAATAGCAAAATTTTGGCATCTGGGTAGCGGTTTCCCAGTGCCATCGCAGTCGATAACCCAACAATGCCGCCCCCAACAATCGCAAAATCGTACATGGAACCCCTGACTTTTGAGACAGTAAAGGAGGAATCAACGAGTTAGATTCCTCCGTGTTGCGATCGCGACTTAAATAGCCGTTACTTCTGTAGTAACGCCCATTTTCTCTAGCATTTGCTGAATTTCATCACAGTAAATTGCGTTCATGACAATTACCTGATCGGGTTGGTAATCTTTTAGTGATTCTGGAGATTTGATTTCTTGACCAATGCCCGGAATAAATCGACCGTGACGGTGAGGATTAATGTCTACCACACAGTCAATGAGATCTTTTGTTCCTAAAGTTGTTAGGAATGCGACACATTTCGATCCAGATCCCCAGACTGCAACGCGTTTACCTTGCGATCGCATCTCTTGTAAATGTTGTGTCCAATGAGCGAGTTTGTTGCCAATATTTGCGGTAAACGTTTCGACATCCCTGACGAGTTGCTCTAAACTCTCTTCGGCAGGGTGAATCTTGGTTGAAGGAGTCGCCACCGGACGGGCTTCGATCATCAGATATTGATCGCCATAGTCGAGATATAAATCATCGACTTCAAACCCAGAATTGCGGAACAGCCGCGCCAAAGACCCCGGCGTAAAGTAAGAACAGTGTTCGTAGTAGATATCTTCAAAGGCTTGCTCAGTCAGCACTCGTCCCATATCGGGAATTTCAAAGAAGACCGTTGTATCGAGGCGATCGCCAATCGATCTCCGCACGGTGCGAACCAACTCAGCCGTTTGGTGAATATGCTCAAGGGTGTGACGACAGCAAATAAAATCACCGACGCGATCGGCATACTTTTCTGAGTAGTAATCTTGAATAAAGCTGACGCGATCGGCCGCTTCACTCTGCACGCGTCCGACGATGGCGCTAGGGTCAATGCCCAACCCGCGATTGTTGCCCAATTCGCACAGCAAAATCAGAAAATCTCCCTTGCTACAGCCGATTTCAACCACGTTTTTATCGTGCAGATCAAACTTGTCGATCAGGCGACTTGCCAGCTTGTAAGCAAACGAGTTGAAGGTCGGTGAAAAGCTCTGCTGATCTTCATAAATCGGCGAGTAATCAGAATTGTTGGCATCAAACTCCACGTTGGTAATGAAGCCGCACTCAGGACAAAAGCCCAAAACCACATCTCCGCAAGGAAAGTCGATCGCTTCTTGTTGAGTCGGCATCATCAGACAACTGTGAACCGGAACGTTCCGCACTTCATAAAAAACAGAGAGTTCTGGATGTCCGCAGCTAGGGCAGGAATGCGCGATCGTGCGGGTTCCTGTAAGACTCGATTGTTTAATGACTGATGGTTGATTCATCGGGTGTCCTGAATTAAAGAGGGTAGATGATACGAACAATTCAAATGGCTTTTATCGAGTCGGGATCAATTCTGGCTGGAAAATCAGACCTTCGTCAACAGTTGTCTCGTCGTAGAGAGCCACAATTTCTTCGGGTAGACGAGACAGATCATTGCCGCGCATGAAGTCTCTAAGCGAGGTGCCCGTCGAGGCAGAGTCGATGTTTGGCGCACCGGACTTTGACACGACTTCATCTAAATGAACCGTTCTAAAGTCGATGCTATAGCGGCTCACCCCAGACGTGTTGGGAACGGTTGAGTGCATTTGTGCGCCAGAGAACAGCACAATCCCTCCTGGAGGGCAGACGACCCGCACTTGGGGATCTAGCTCGATCGTTTCAGTCGCGTGAGGTTGCTTTCGTGTATCAGCCTTGATTTGAGTGGCGGCGTTTTTGCGCCCATTTTTGTTCCACTCATAGTAGTTAAAACTGCTTGACTCATTCTGCACAGGCTGACTCCAATAGCGAGGGTGAAACGCCATTGAGCATTCTGTTTCGATGTCGTAGATGGGCAGCCACCAGTTTAGCTGACACATCGGGGCAGAATACCAGGTGTCACGATGGGGATGATGTGCATAGCCTACGCCACTCGTGAGATAGCCGTCAGACGTGACCATTCTCAGGCGGGGTACGTCGAGATAAGTCTTTTCTAAATCACAGGACAGGTCTTCTAAAATGTCTCGAATCAGATGCTTGGTTTGAGGATGGTGGATAAACTGGGGCTTTAGAGGAGCGACGATCGCGACATATTCTTCAACCGACATCTGATATTGCGCGGTTTTTGGGTCGAGGGGCGCAAATGCCTCTTCGATCATGTCGCGGGCAAGCTGGCGCAGTGCCAACGTGCTAGGGCGAGGTGAGAATACAAACAACTGTCCGCTATAGAGGCGTTCCCGTCTCACGGCATCACTAACTGGAGAATCAAAATAAACGGTGTGCATGATGAAAAGCTTCCTTTCCGGGTAGGTCTAAATCAACAATGGAGTCAGATGTAGGGGCATGGCATTGCCGTGCCCATTGACGTTGCAAGTAACCGATATTCTCTAATCCACGACCCTTAGACGATTTTAGGAGTCGGAATCGGGACGATAAATTGCCCACCCTGCTGACGATAGGCTGATTGCTGGCGCATAATTTCTTCTGAGAAGTTCCACGCCAAAATCAGAACATAGTCGGGCTGGTCTTCTAACAGTTTGGCAGGTGCAAAGATCGGCAGATGATTGCCGCCCATATAGCGACCTTGTTTGAACACATTGAGGTCAACCACATAATCGACCAGTTGACGATCGATGCCCACATAGCTCAATAGCGTGGTAGCTTTGGCAGCAGCCCCATAAGCAGCGATGCGCTTGCCCTGCCGTTTTAGATCGTGCAGAATTGCTAGCAAATCGTGCTTGATAGTATTCACTCGATCGGCAAAATCTTGATAATAGTCAAGCCGATCGACCTTACGATTTTGCTCCTCTTCAAGCAGAATCTTCACCGAATCGCGCACGGCTTCAACAGGCTCAACAAATAACCTCAGAGAACCGCCATGAATTGTTGTGCGCTTGACATCGTTGAGATACAGTCCGTGACGACGAAATAGCCGATCTAATGCAGTGATCGAGAAGTAGCAGAGGTGTTGGTGATAAATGGTGTCAAATTCACCGTGATCGACCAGATCGACCACATAGGGGGCTTCAATCACGGCAACGCCTGTCTCTTTGAGCAAGATGCCGATGCCTTCGACAAAACCATTGAGATCAGGGACGTGTGCCAACACATTGTTGGCAAGAAACACGTCTGCCGCTTTGCCTTCAGCTCGGAGTTGCTTCGCCAACTCAATGCCAAAGAATGTGTTTAGTGTTGGCACTCCTGCCTCTAAAGCCGCCTTTGCAGGGCCTTCAGCCGGGTCAATGCCCAAAACTGGAATGCCTGCCTCAACGAAGTTTTTGAGCATATAGCCATCGTTGCTCGCCGCTTCGATTACCAGACTATTAGCATCGAGATTGCGAGACTGGATCAGCGATCGGGCACTGCCCCCAAAATGCTCTAACAGCGCAGCAGACACCGACGAAAAGTAGGGATAGTCTCGACAAAACAAAATCTCTGGCGGCACCACTTCGGTAATCTGTGCCAGCGAACAGTTGGGGCAAACGGCTAAATCAAGCGGAGCCGTTATCTCTGGTTGCCCTAACTGCGCCTCAGTCACGAGAGCATCTGCTAAGGGAGTGTGCCCAAAATCGATAATGATTTCTAACTCTGGATTGCCACAAGACCGACACGCTGTTTTGGAAGTGCCCATATATGAAATCTCCTAAAACTTGAACTCGATCGACTGCATCAATTTGCACTGCGGAACATCTTCTCAAAACAAGGGGCTTAAGTCTCTTGTTTACTCTTTTCTAATAACGTGAGTTCGATGCGCTCTAGCAAACTGCCCTCCAACCCTCATTCTGGGAAATTTCAAAGTCCCCCAGAATGGGGGATTTAGGGGGCGCGATGGACTGGCAACGAAGTGGTCGAACTCACGTTAAGCTACATTCTGTCCAGTTGCCGCGCTTAGACCACCAGAGGAGTTAGCACAGCTTGCTGCCAACGTAGGTTTTGATCGAGCAATCCATCGCTGATCAAATATTTGATGTGAGCAATTCGCTTATAGCGTTCACCTTCAAACTCATCTAGCGTTAGTCCAACTTTCTTGTAGGTGTTATAGAGTTCTTCGGCTCCTTTTTTAGCCGTCCATTGGGGCTGAAATTCTGGCAGCGTTTTAGCAATTTTCTCGCAGTCAACGCGATAGCATCGCAGATCGGGGCCCGCATCTTCGGCATACTCAATTTCGCAGCCGGGAACCGTTGCCTTCACAATGTCTGCAATCTCGCTAATGCGATAATTTTCTTGGGTGCGTCCCACGTTAAACGACTCATTGTGAATCAATGCACGAGGCGCGTGCAGCACTGCCAAAAACGCGCGAGAAATGTCTTCAATGTGCACGATCGGTCGCCAAGGGGTGCCGTCACTCTTAATGTGAACTTTGCCTGTCGTGATCGCCCACGCAACCAAATTATTTAACACCAAATCAAATCGCAGCCGAGGAGACACGCCATAAGCCGTCGCACTTCGGAGGAACGTAGGGCTAAAACTGTCATCCGCCATCTTGGTGACATCCATCTCAGTCATCGCTTTAGAAGACCCGTAAGGAGTCACCGGATTGAACTCTGAAGTTTCATTAACGGGCGCATCTCCAGCAGCACCGTAATTGCTGCACGACGACGAGAAGATAAATCGCTCAACGCCGACTTGTTTAGCCAATTCTGCCAAGCGCACCGATGCTTTGTAATTGATGTCAAACGTCAAGCTAGGGTTTAAGTCTCCTAGTGGGTCGTTAGACAGACCTGCCAGGTGCAAAATTGCCTCAAATCCATTGATATCGGCGGCGACGACATCTCGAATGTCTTTCTGAATCGTAGGAATGGTAGGAAACCCGTCGCCAAATGTGCAGCGCTGATAGAGGTCTGTGTCGATGCCAACAACCTCATGTCCGGCTGCTAGCAGCATGGGTGTCATGACTGTTCCGATGTAGCCTCTGTGCCCCGTTAGTAAGACTCGCATTTTGTTGATCCTCCCAAATTTTCCAAGGTGCTTTGCCACTTTCCCAGAGGCTTTCCAAAAGTTTTTTCTCACGGATGGTGTCCATGCACTGCCAGAAGGAATTGTGCTTGTATGCCATCAGTTGCCCGTCTCTAGCGAGGCGCTCTAGCGGTTCTTTTTCCCAGTGGGTCATGTCACCGTCAATATAGTCGAAGATTTCTGGCTCTAAGACAAAAAACGCGCCGTTAATCCAGCCTTCGCCGATTTGGGGTTTCTCAGAAAACTCTGTAATCTGGTCGTCTTCGAGTTGCAGATGCCCAAACCGAGCCGGGGGGCGAACGGCAGTGAGGGTGGCAAGTTTGCCGTGCGATCGGTGAAACGCCAACAGATCATCGAGGTTGACATCTGACACGCCATCGCCCCAGGTGAGCATAAACGTCTCGTTGCCCACATAAGGTGCAAGGCGCTTGATGCGTCCACCAGTTTGGGTTTTGAGACCTGTATCCACTAGATCAATCATCCAGTCGGGTCTATAGCCCCCGTGCGTTTCGATCTCGCCAGACTTTAAGTTGACAGTCAAGTTACTGTTGAGCGAACAATAATCGACCATGTATTTTTTGATCACTTCGGCTTTGTAGCCCAGCGCGATCGAAAAGTCTTTAAAGCCGTAGGTGGAATAGTGCATCATGATGTGCCAGAGAATCGGGCGACCGCCGATCTCGACCATCGGTTTGGGTTTAGCTTCGGTTTCTTCAGCCAAACGTGAACCGAGTCCGCCAGCCAAAATTGCGACTTTCATAAGGTTCCTTAAAGAGTTTCTTCTTGGGCTTTAAAGTTTGACCTGGCTCCAGGGTGAAGCGGTCAAGATCAACGCGGTCGTGATCATACTATTTTTAGACAACCGGGTGCTGTGCTACGAGCGCTACTTCTAACTAGATCGAAGCAGCGAGGGTGGTCATTTAAGGGGACACTGGGTACTCGATCGTCACGAACTTCGCAGCCGCGATTGAGCTATGACGGGAACGTGCGATCTTCCCGCCCACAGTCTCGTGGGACGATCGGTCAAAGTGTTGTCAAAAATAACGCCTTCAAAAGGGCTGAAAGGCTGAGCCAAAAAAACTAAATTTAGGGCTGTTTCTAGATAGCCTTCGCTGTTGTAAACAGGAATGCCAGTATTTATACGAACCGTAGAATCTGTCATCTGAGATACTTGTTTGTGGTGAAGATGCAATCTTAAACAAAACTGTTTGTGGGGAATCTAGGGAGGTTCCAACAGCCAAACATAAAACCAGCACTGAATTAGCACTGAATTTTTTTAGACCAGCTCGTGCTGTATTACTTAATTAGCAAACCGAGGTAAATAAAGCCAATATTTCTACGGAGTCTTTACTGAAAAAACATATTTTTGCCTGGGGAATGCCTCTTTCCCTCCGTAATAACTCTCTAACTCAGTATTAACCCGTAGCTTTTTATACAAAAAAGGACTGACATAAGTGCGATCGTTATTAGGCCAGGGTCTAATGTAGTTCTGCTTTGGGACCAATTATCTGCTTCGAGATGAATTAACTAAGTCAGATTAAATACAAAAACATCTAATAAACGCAATCTTCAATATAAAGATTCGGTAAAGGAAACGGGAAATCGTATTCCTTTAGAAGGTTTTATTTCTACTCTTATGAACAGAAGATTTAAGACACTTTGTCGTCCGATGTCATCTAAAAATGCGCTCTATTCTTTGTATAGAGATCTACCAAAACTGGGCAACAGAGCGGATTTAGACGAACAATTTTCAGAGAGAATTTATGCGGTTATCAGAGAGCGACGCATCTGCTTATCGGCAAACAAAATCAGGGCATTAAGTAGCGCAAGACTCCTTTATTATGGTCGAGAAGTTTTAATGTTTGATGAAGCAACGATCGCTTTAGTTAATGAAAGAAGTTTAATCAGCGATTCTGCACAAACCTCAGGCTAGAGTAAGACAATTCACATTACTGTCCATTATCAACTCGACTCAGGGCAAATTGCTAAACCAGAGAGTTATCAGGAGGTTGCGCTAAAATGATCGGTCGTTTACTTACTCCGTGCCACTCGATCAACCCTCGTGTGAATCTGCCAAATGCAAAGTTTTGACTAGATTTTAAGTTCATCTCTAGCCCGATTTTCGGTTGTCTGACCTCTACTCACGCAAACTTCAGTTCCGTCGTTGCTGTTCAGCCAAAGAGAGTTTCATGGATTTGCCTGCAATTTCTATCGTTATTCCCACGCTCAATCGAGGCGAGTTTCTCCAGTCCACGTTGAGTTCTCTTCAGAGTCAAACCTTTGATGACTGGGAGGCTTGGGTCGTTGACGACGGCTCGACTGATGACACTTGCGATCGCGTCTCGCAGATCATCAAGCTTGACCCTCGCATTCACTATATCCGCCGCACAGAGGGAAAAGCAGGTGCCCCCGTGTGCCGCAATTTGGGAACTCAGCTTGCCAAAGGCAAATATATTATTTATCTAGATTCTGATGATTATTTGGCAGTCACGGCTTTAGAAAAGCGCTTTGAGTGCATGGAGGCACATCCCGATCTTGATTTTGGCGTGTTTCCCTGCATTCTCTTTAAGCAGCAGACGAATGACATGAAGGTGTTGCTCAATATCGAAAGTGATGTAAACGACCTCGATCGCTTCCTTGATTTTGATGCGCCCTGGCAAACCATGTGCCCGACTTGGCGACGTGAGTCGTTGATCAAATTAGGGCTGTGGGACGAAGATTTGCGGGTGTTTCAAGACATCGAACTGCATTTTCGAGCAGTGGCGCAGGGCTTAAACTATCGTCGTTTTGACTACCCAGATTGTTTTTGGCGCGTGTTGCACGATGATCGACTCAGCAAGAGTGCGCTCTCAACCTCTCGGCTCACCTCTCATTCTCATTTTTTTGAGGTCACGATCGCAACGCTTAAAGAAAAAGGACTGCTCACCTCTGAACGTCGTGCAATGTTAGGAGGGCTATATTTCTTCTACACCGATTATTGGTCTTATTGCGGGGATCGTGCTGCTGCCCATACGTTTTGGGCTGAGTGTTACGATCGCCACTTAATTAACGCCACTGTTCATCGTATGGGAGCTTTCTACGCAACCCTTTCTAGCACCACACAATTGCCTTTTGCCCTCCGCAGAGTTTTACGTCGCTTGCTGCGAACCGTGTTTAAGCTGACCTGGCACCCTAAACTCTTGGTCAAAACCTCTAAGACCTGTCGCTCTGTGCCCATTGAGGCAGATCGAATTCCGGTGGTGAAGCTGCGATCGCCTAGCCCGATCAAGGGCGATCGCAGCGTTGCAGAAGACCGTATAGTTGAGTTGGGCGCTCAAAGCCGCGCAGATTCCGATTCAGCCGAGAACACCGTCTGCATAGGGTTGAAAGCAAACCTCTATTCATTCAACAACAGCGACTGATGCCAATAAACTATCCACGAGACCTGATTGGGTATGGGCGCACGACTCCTGAACCAAACTGGGAAAATCAGGCGCGGGTGGCGGTGCAGTTTGTGATCAACTACGAAGAGGGCGGCGAAACCTGCATTTTGCACGGTGATCAATCGTCTGAGACGTTTCTTTCAGAAATTGTGGGAGCCGTTCCGCTCAATGGGCTGCGCCACATGAATATGGAATCTTGCTATGAGTATGGCAGTCGATCGGGCTTTTGGCGCTTGCACCGATTGTTTACTCAACGAGGAATTCCGGTGACTGTGTATGGCGTGGCAATGGCGTTAGAGCGCAATCCTGATGCGGTAGCTGCCATGCTGGAAGCGAACTGGGAAATTGCCAGTCATGGCTATCGCTGGATTGACTATAAATATTTTGGAGAAGACGCAGAACGAGCGCATTTGCACCAAGCGATCGAGGTTCACACGCGGGTAACGGGCGATCGTCCGTTAGGTTGTTATATTGGGCGCACTAGCCCCATAAGTCGTAAGTTAATTGTCGAAGAAGGTGGATTTCTCTACGATTCTGATAGTTATTCAGATGATTTACCTTACTGGGTTCATGACTATGGCAAACCTCATTTAGTGATTCCCTACACGCTAGACAATAACGATATGAGGTTTGCGACTAATCAAGGGTTTAACTCTGGGGATCAGTTTTTTGCCTACTTGCGTGATGCCTTTGATGTGCTGTATGCAGAAGGCGAAACTGCACCCAAAATGATGAGTGTAGGATTGCATTGCCGATTGGTAGGGCGACCCGGACGGGCAGCCGCTTTGTCACGGTTTCTTGATTATGTGCAGCAACACGATCGAGTATGGCTTTGTCGTCGAATTGATATTGCTAAACATTGGCATCAACATCACAAACCCCAATCCGAATAGAAGGGCTAAAAACAGAAGAGGTTTATTGTTGTTGATAAGCCAGATATACCGCTTCTAAAAATAGATCTGGAGTCATTTGAAACGGTAAATCTTGTAGCCCGATTATCTGTCTTGTCTGACGCGCTAACTGCAAACTTAACTCTGATCGAGCTTTTGTTTCCATCAGCGATCGGCGCTGCAAATATTCTCGAATCACCGCAAAATCATCGGGCAGTAGCTGACTGATTTCAGCCGTGGCTAAAAGCTCGGTTGCTAAAGGCGTTGCCTGCTGTGATGTTTGAAATGTTGCAGCCACTATAGGGCGATCATTTTGAACGACAAGCGTTCCGGCAACCCAATCACCTAAGCGCTTTTCTCGTTTGCCCAAAATGATCAACAACATCCCGATCGAGAGAAAGTCATCGATTGGGCGCAGCAGCGATCGCAACAGGGCTTGTGAAAGTCCAGCAGGTTGTCCATCTTCTCGAATCACCCGAACTTTAGCATAGCGCTTGCCGGGAGTTTGCCCTTGCCAGAGCGTTTCAAAGAATACGAAATAGCCTACATACATCGCAAAGGCGATCACCATCGAAATTGCCGTCAGCCAAAGTTCTAAGTTTTTAGACTGGATGTATCTAGGCAGTTGACTCGCTAGAATGCCCCACACCACTAAGAACACAAATAGAATGCATCCCCAAATGACATAATCAACCAGCAGCGCCAACGCGCGATTACCAATTCCTGCCAGCGTAAATTCTAGCTCGACGCTTTCAGGCGTTTGAACTTTGATTTTATTGAAAAAGCGCATAGGTGATGAGATTAACGATCGCGTAACTGTAAGCCTAACCCTTCTCGACGAGCGCGCAAATCATAATAAACGACGGCTTTGATCACCTGCCAATAGGGCATAACTAACGCAGTCAGCAAAATTCTGACGACCAGATCAACTAATTGAATCAGAAGCAGCACACCAGACGATGGATCATTGATCGATAGGAAAGAGACGGTGCCAGAGAGCGCGATCGCAGGCAAATAAACCAGCAGCGTGATCAAAAATGCGACCACAAGAATCCATTGAAGTCGCCCAACGGCTCCCTTCGTCAGGCTCCAACTGCGGCTGATCGACGTGGTGCTGTCGATGTTGTCTTCGATCGCCATCGGGAGATCATAAATGAACAGCCGAGAACCAAATCGAATCAGGATAATGATTGATGCAATGAAGGCGACAATGCCTAAAATCACAGATAGCGGTGCCAAAGGTGGACTCGTAGACGCAGCAACCGCACCAACGCCAACGATGATCGAAAATCCGATGCCAAATCCGAAAAACAAGCCGACAAAAATCAGACTCACTAACAGGCTGGTGACAAAAAATTGCCAGAGGCGAGGGCTAGTGTGTCTGCGGGCATCGGTTACGGTTTCGGGTTGGTCAACCAGCTCACTGTAGGCAAGCCGAGCGATCGCGCCCGCAATTTCAGTAGACTTTGCCCACCCGTAGACCGGAACAATACTCCACAGAGCGGCTCTCAGCGATAGCGTAAGATACTGCTGAAGATGAGAACGATAAATTCGCACACCAGCGCTGACAACATTGCCAACACTGAGAGGGCCGAGCGGACTGGCGGGGCTAAGATTTGACATAATGAATAGTTGCCATTGGCATCCTACTAAAGGATGACTATAGAGTTGACGCTATCTTAGGCGACCTAACACCGAGTGTCCGAAAATTTTATGAATGTTAAACGTTGGATTGCCAGACGAGAACCCGATTGGCAGCAGTTAGACGCATTGCTGACTCAGATGGAAAAGCGGGGACTGCGATCGCTGCAAACTGATGAAATCAGAAAATTAGCCAGCTTATATCGCTCTGTCTCGGCAGATCTGGCGCGAGCGAAAACCCATCAGGCGGCGATCGGCAACACGTTGGTGCATGATTTACAGCAGTTGACGGCGCGCGGCTATAGTCAGGTTTATCAGGGTTCGCGACGGCAAGAATGGCGATCGGTGCTTGACTTTTATCGCTGGGGCTTTCCGGCGGTGGTGCAGCAGACTTGGGTCTATATCGCGATCTCGACCGGGTTGTTTTTGCTGGGCGGCTTGATTGGCTGGTGGTTTGCTTGGCGCGATCCGTCGTTTATGGCGCTGATTGTGCCCGAATCAATGATTCGCCTGGTGCGCGACGATCACAAACTTTGGATGGGTTCCATTTTAGGAACTGAACCGATCGCATCGAGTCAAATTATGATCAACAATTTGGCGGTTTCGTTTCGGGCGATCGCGGGCGGCATGACACTGGGAATTGTGACGGTGCTGCTGTTGTTTTTTAATGGATTGATGATTGGCACGATCGGGACTTTAGTCGGTCAAAATAATCTGGCGTTTCCATTCTGGGCGTTTGTGTTTCCGCACGGGTCTTTAGAACTTCCTGCCATTTTTCTAGCGGGTGCTGCGGGGTTGTTAATTGCTAGAGGAATTCTTTTACCCGGAAAGTTTCGTCGTGCCGATGCGCTGAGATTTTATGGATTACAAGCCGCGCAGTTAGTCTATGGAATTGTGCCCATGTTGGTGATTGCAGGTGCGATCGAGGGCTTTTTCTCACCTAGTCCAGCCGTGCCCGAATTACTCAAATACATCGTCGGAATCGTACTGTTTAGTTTGCTGATCCTGTATTGCAGCCTGAAACGTCCCGGTGAAAAACTTAACTGAAGCGTTGTTCAACCAGTGATTTGAACCGTCGAATCTTTAGAGTTGATTTTTGGCTTTGAGTTGCAGATAGCGATCGACGAGTTGTTCTGTGATTTGGTTAGCAGGCGCATCGAGCACTAACACGCCTTTTCGCTTCAGGTCGGCAAATGCAACTTGACGTTGAGCTAACAAATCTAGAGCGACTGCACGAGCATAAGTAGACGGCACATCTTCGGTTACAGCATTGGCTTGTCGATCGACTTGTGGGTCACGCAGCGTCACACAAAACGGTAAATAGCGAGGCGTTAACCGTCCGAGTGCTGCCAACAATTCAGCCGATGCAGTGATGTCTACGATATCGGTAATGAGAACAACTAACGCACGGCGAGTTTGTTGATTGGCTAACGCAGTGACTGCACCTAAATAATCTGGTTCTATAATCTCTGGCTGAATGGGAGTCAGACGCTCAATTAAATGCGTTAGATGTGACTGACCCCGCTCAGGCGGAATCCAGGTGTGAAGTTGACGATCGAACACGCCAACCCCAACCCGATCGCCGCGATGCAATCCTGCTAATGCGAGTGAAAGCGTTGCGTTTAAGCCCCAATCGAATCGAGACAGTCCTTTGACATTAGCGGTCATCAAGCGACCCCGATCGAGCAAAATAATCAACGTTTGCTCTTGTTCTGGTTCTAGCACTCGCACTAAAGGCTGTCCGCGTCGCGCCGTCGCTTTCCAGTCAATAAAGCGGGGATCGTCACCAATGCCATAGTCGCGCAGTTCGGCAAACTCGGTGCCGATGCCTAACCGTCTGGCGCGTCGAATCGAACCCGCCGATTGCAGAGTCAGCCGAATCGAGAGCGATCGTAACCCAATCAGATCGGGATACACGGCAACTTTTTGGACTTGAGGAATCTTCCAATCGTGCCAACCCAACCGCCAAGGACTCAGTTGCCGCACCTGAATCGCGCCCCACAGATATTCGCCGCGCAGGGTCGGATGCACCGTGTAAAGCAAGTCTTGTGTACTATTGCTGGGCAACTTCGCTGCGAGAGGCATCTGCGACACCCCAAACTCGATCGGATAATTGTCATAAATTTGCACCTCGGCGGCTTGCCCAGTTTCAACCGATAGGCTGACTGCGTTATCCCGTCCGATTGACAGTCGCGATAGTGCAGACCGCTCAACTCGAACGCGGCTGACGCGGCGACTGTCCCAAATTGCTAATCCGAGAATTAACCCATTCCAAATCAGGAGCGCAGTTAGCCATGCAGCCACGCGAGTCTGAGCATCCCAAACTGTTGCGATAAGGGCGGCGATCGCCACTCCAAAAATTAACAGTCCGTAAGTCCGGCGAGCAGGAATCATGGCGCTATCTAGGAACGGGAACTTGAGTCAGAACAGAGGCAATCACAGCATCGACGTTGACCCCATCGAGTTGAGCTTCGGGGCGAAGAATTAACCGATGACGTAATAGCGGTGGAGCAATCGCTTTGATATCGTCAGGCGTGACAAATTTGCGTCCTGACAGCCAGGCTTGAGCTTTGCTGGCTTGAAGCCAACTGACTGCCGAGCGTGGTGAAGCTCCCAACACTAAATCAGGATGCTGCCGAGTTTTTTGCACCACCCCTAACAAATAATCCAACACCGCTTCTTGAACCGCGATCGCGCTCACTTCTTGTCGAGCTTGCAGGATTTGCGGCACGGTTGCCACAGGCTTGAGCTTTGCTAAATCTAATCGCTTTGCTCGAAAGCCTGCCTCACTGTTAAGCAGCATTCGCTTTTCGGCGGCAGCATCGGGGTAGGGAACGATCAGTTTGAACAAGAAGCGATCGAGTTGCGCTTCTGGCAAGGGATAAGTGCCCTCAAACTCTAGAGAATTCTGCGTTGCAATCACCCAAAACAACTCTGAAAGCGGCAGACTTTCACCGTCTAACGTGACTTGCTGTTCTTCCATCGCTTCTAGTAGCGCAGATTGCGTTTTAGGAGGTGTGCGATTGATCTCATCTGCCAACAAGATTTGAGTAAAAATCGGCCCCTTTTTAAGGGTGAAGTCACGTGTGTTGAGGTCAAAAATGTTCGTCCCTAAAATATCAGACGGCAGAATGTCAGGCGTGAGTTGAACCCGTCGAAAATCTGCCTCGATCAACCGTGCCATCACCTTCACTAGCAGCGTTTTGCCAGTTCCCGGTACGCCTTCTAAGATGACATGTCCCCCCGTCAGCAGCGCGATCGTGAGTTGTTGCACGATCGTGGTTTGCCCCACTACGACTTGATCGAGTGCTTGTCTAAGGCGAGTAAACATGGCGTAGAGATCTGACATAGATTAAAGGGTGAAGGTGAAGTGTAGATAGGTTTAGGATCGACAAACAGCACACCCATCTTACGGGCTGATTTGCAAATTGGGGTAATCGATCGCGAAAACCCTGCTATTGCACGGCTAATTTGACCCATAGCGATCGTTATCTTCCATCTGCAAACTTAGCTTAGATCTTGCACCTGTGGCATCTAGACGATGAGAACCCGTGGTTCATGGCATTCTCCCACCCTGAACTAAAGTTCGGGCTAATGGCAGCAAGTCCGTTAAAACGGACTAAACGCGAGTCCCCGCCAGTTCTTCAGTCCGTTTCAACAGACTTTCCCCTCGTTAGCTCGAACTTCAGTTCAGGGCGGGTCAGCGGACTGACTCAGAAGGCTGCAAGATTTCAGTTAGAGTAGTAACCTACCTAACCCGTCTCCGTTTTCGCTGGGGTTCTCTACGCAGCATGCCTGCGATCGTCATCACAGAGCCGAGTAACCCAAGGGCATATTGCGTGTAGGGAGTTCGACGCGCTTTAATTGCGGATTGCTTGATGTGAGAGGGCTTGTCCGGTGAGTTGTCTGACTGCTTCGGAACGCGGACGGCGTGCTTAGATGGCTCGATCGGTAACCCTCGATATTTAGAGTAAACCTGTGTGAACTCTGCGCCAAACAGCAAAATTTGAGCCGAATAAAACACCCAAATCAGCAACACGACTAACGATCCAGCCGCTCCATAAGCAGAACCAACACTGCCGTTGCCGAGATAAAGCCCCAGCAGAAACTTACCCAAGTTAAATAATAATGCGGTTACACCAGAGCCAACCCAGAGATTTTTCCAGGGAATATCAACGTCTGGCAGAAACTTGTAAATCGATGCAATCAAAACTGTAATAACGCCAAATGAAATAATAAAATTAACAGTCTGACCCACAATCACAAAACCTGGAACTAAGTTTCCAAAGTAACTTGAGATTGCTGCCAAAACTGCCGATAACACTAAAGAGACTAACAATAAAAATCCAATCACCAACACCATCGCAAACGACAAAAATCGAGATTGCAGAAAGCTTTTGATCCCGTTTCCAGGCTTTGGCTTAACCTCCCAAATAGTGTTGAGGGCAACTTGCAGTTGACCAAACACACCCGAAGCGCCAAATAAGAGAATGACAACTCCAGTAATGGTAGCGATCGTGCTGCCTGACCCCGGTCGGTTCGCATTCTGAATCATTGCTTGAATGGCTGCTGCACCCTCTTTGCCCACTAAGCCTTGAATCTGTCCGATAATTTCCCCTCGTGCTGCTTCTTCTCCAAAAAAGAACCCAGCGATGGCGATCGCAATCAACAACAGAGGAGCTAGAGAGAACACCGTATAGTATGCGAGTGCGGCGGCTAGAAGCGGTACCTTGTCTTCATTCCATTCAGTTGCAGTGTCTTTAATCAGCTTGAAACCGTCCTGTAGTCGCATATTCTAGGTTCCTAATACAAAAAATATTTTTAGACTGAGTAGGAAGCGAGTCAACTGTCAAAATCTACAGGAAACGTCAGTAGGTTTACCCCTACCGTTAGAAGTAATTTATACGAAATATTGATAAGCCCTGACATGATTCGGTAATTGCCCTATGAGAGGCAGAATTCGGGAGAGTGATATTTCTAAAGGTAGAGGGAACTGAACGTATTGTGAATTAATCCATTCCTCAAGATAGTGTAACTGACACTACTAAAACCGTAATCTAGGCATCGAAGTTACAAACTAGCTTTAATGAGGAACTAACAGTATGTCTAATTTAGAAAACAACCCAAAGAGAAACGTAACGACTGATAGCGCCGATCGCGTTGAAGAAGACAGCTACGATGCTCATATTATTCCAGCCGAAACAGCAGCGCGTCGAGAGCGAGAAGGCAATCTCTTTAAGACTCACCCCACCGAAGAACGCGAGGCAAGCGCTTCTACAGACGATCAAACCGACAATCAAAGCATTCACACGACTGACGGCTACACGGTTGATAAAGAAGGGCTGCTCAACAACTACGCAGTCGAGCCAGAAATGTATTATGAAGAGCCAGGTGACGCACGAGCACAGGCTGAACAAGACAAAGCAGCTCGTGCCGAAGAACTGAAGGAAGTCAATCAAAACAGTCAAGGCGATCTAACCGAAGAAGGCGATCAGCGCGGTCGAGGAACAGGCGTTGTTTAACGTCTAACGCTGAAGATTTTACGGGTTTTCTGTAGAGGCACTTTTAGAGAGGTCTCTACAGAACCCAAGGGTGCAATTTACAAGCGTAGATTTAGCATTCCTACAGCTATTCCTCTAGTCTAATGACGATCGCATTCCAAAATTTTTACATTGTAGTTGGCCGTATCAATCGTCACTCCATCATTGAGTTTATAAGGAAGGAACAAAAATGGTTTTAAGAACTCATCACCGAGCAGTCGGAACGTTTCCGACTCGCCAAGCGGCAGAGCAAGCGCTCCATGATTTAAGAGCTAGCGGATTTTCGATGGATCGCGTTTCTGTGGTTGCTAAAGATGCCGGAGACGCTGGCAATTTAAGCGGCGCAGAAACCAGTCGTGGCATTGGCAACAAAGCTGATGAAGGGGCAAAAGCAGGGGCGGCTACTGGGGGTGTTTTGGGAGGAATTGCAGGTTTGCTAACGGGCTTAGGTCTGCTGGCAATTCCTGGTATTGGCCCTATTATGCTAGCAGGCGCGACCGGAACGGCTCTCGTGACAGCACTTTCTGGCGGCGCGATCGGAGCGTTAGCTGGTGGGTTAGGTGGTGCGCTGATCGGGTTGGGCATTCCTGAAGAGCGGGCAAAAGTCTACAACGATCGCGTTTCTAGAGGTGAATATTTGGTGATGGTCGAAGGCGATAACGCTGAAATCGCTCGTGCTGAAACCGTTCTTCACCGAGGCGGCATTCAAAATTGGGGCATTTATGATGCTCCCGATGCTGTCGAGTCTGACACTCGCATCGACACGCGGGCAGGAGTTGCGACTCCGATGGCTGATGTTGCCCAGGATCGGATCAACACGACCGATCAAGAGTCAGTCAAGCTCTATGAAGAACGGCTGATCGCGGACAAAGATCGGGTCAAAACTGGCGAAGTCTCGATCGGAAAACACACCGAAACTGAAACAGCACGAGTTTCCGTACCGATCGAGCGAGAGCGGGTGGTGATTGAGCGAGTCACCCCAACCGATGCAGGTGCAACCATCTCTCCTGAAGATGCCCATTTTGGCGGAGAGACGATGCGAGTTGAGGTCTATGAAGAGACTGCCGATGTCCACAAAGAAGCCTTTGTGCGGGAAGAAGTCAGCCTTCGCAAAGAGGTCGATCGAGAAGTCGTCGAAGTGAATGAAACACTGCGTCGCGAAGAACTCACTGTCGATACAGAGGGTCATCCCAATATGGATGCGACTCAAAATCGTGAAGGGCGCGATCGCATCTAGATAAGCGACAGATTGCTATAAGGGCATGGCATTGCTGTGCCCCTACTAGTGATCATCATTTTTCAAATGGATTGTTTAGTTTCAAAAGCAATAAAACGATGAACAAAATAACTTTACTGATACTCAGCAGCCTCTTGATGTTGGGCAGCGTTGCTTGTAGCGATGCTTCAAAAACGTCTAGTAGTGCACCCGATACTACGGCTAAAGCTGGCGATAGTTTAGACAAATCTACTGCCCAATCCAATCAAGCCGATGCCACCAATGAGACTCGCAGAAAACAGCTTGACTCTAACATTCGGGCTAACGAGCAGCGAAATAGCGCCACCAACGATGGCAGTGCTAACAGAAGCGATGCCCAAATTAAAAGCGAGGTTAGCTCAAAGCTTGAAGCCAACCTACCTGCGAGTCAGTTAGCGATCGACGCTAAAGACGGCGTGGTTACCGTCTCTGGAACGGTGGTTGCTCAAGATCAACTGGCTAAGATTGATAAGCTTTCCAGAGAGATCAAAGGCGTTCGCGACGTGCAAGTTAAAGCAACGCTCAAGCCTTCCGCTAAACCATAAGTGGTTAAATCGGCATTGCTGAATAGTGATAAAAACTGCCTCCCTGCCCTAATTTTAGGGAGAACCGGAATCTCAAAGTTTCCCAGAACTGGGGTGTCTAGGAGACAAGAGACGTTCCAGCCTTGACAGATTAGACTCATATTCAGCAACGCCAAACTATTTGTATAAAATTAAGCTTTTTGTCACAAAGCGATCTATTGTTTGATAGCTACAATAGACCCATATGGAACAAGAAGTCATCACCCTCCTCTCTAGCCGTGAAATCGAAAAAATGCGCCGAGCCGGACGCTTGGCAGCAGAGTTACTAGACTACCTAGAACCCCTCGTTCGCCCAGGAGTTAGCACACTCAAGCTCAATGACGAAGCCGAACGCTGGACTCAGGCTCATGGGGCAAAAAGCGCTCCTTTGGGCTATCACGGGTTTCCTAAGTCGATTTGCACGAGCGTCAACGAGGTCGTCTGTCACGGCATTCCTAACGCTAGACAAATTCTTAAAGACGGCGACATTATTAATATTGACGTAACGCTAATTGTCGAAGGCTATCACGGCGACACCTCTAAAATGTATTTTGTCGGCACTCCGTCACCCCTGGCAAAGCGCTTAGTTGAAGTGACCGATCGATGTCGTCAATTAGGCATTGAGCAGGTAAAGCCAGGCGCTAGAATCGGCGATATTGGCGCAGCTATTCAAGAATATGCAGAGTCTCAGGGGTTTTCGGTAGTTCGAGATTTTGTAGGGCACGGCATCAGCAATATTTTTCACACTGCCCCTCAAGTGCCCCATTATGGCAAACGAGGAACTGGCAAAAAGCTGCGTCCGGGGATGGTGTTTACGATCGAGCCAATGATCAACGAAGGCACCTGGGAAGTTGAGGTGATGAAAGATAAGTGGACGGCGCTCACAAAAGACCGTAAACTCTCGGCCCAGTGTGAACATACGTTAGTCGTCACTGCTAGCGGTTATGAGATTTTGACCCAACATTAATGTCAGTTCGATGAGTTCTTTCGCTGCGTTCTTCAGCGCTTCAGCCCCCTAAATCCCCCAGTTTGGGGGACTTTGAACTTAAATTCTGGGACTGAAGTCCCCCAGTTTTGGGGGATTTAGGGGGCAGCCCGGATTTGCAACCGCAGCGAAAAGCTTCATCGAATTCACGTAATATTTAGACGGGTAAGCGATCGCCAGGAGGTGGAGACAAGACCTGCGGATAAAAAAATTCTTGCCATTGATCCTGACGATCGCAACTGTTCAAAAGCCAAGGGTGCATTAGCCCAAGACCAATACACCCTTGGTCAGAATGATTGCGACTACTTTGCAGGTTTAAGTGCTAACACCGCCTCAAATTGGCTCGTCGTTTTATCGGTCTGGGTAGTCGTGCCACCAACACCCTTAATCGAATTCAGAATTGCAGTCGTCTCTGGCTGCATGGCTGACTTTTGAGAAACGGGCGTTACTTTGTTCACCAAAGTCATGGTTTTTTCCATATCCATGTAGAAGTAACCAATGTTTTGCTTAGGCAGAGAAGCCGTCACCGCTTTGAAACTATCGCTGGTTTCTAAAGAAGGATTAGGTTGACTAGACATCGTAGTCACCAGTTGATCACCCATTGCAATAAACACGGTGTTGTCATCTAGCCAGCCATGACCCAAAAGAGCGCCTTGGGGCGTTTGCCATTCGGTGACTTTTTTGCCGTTGACATCACGTTGAGCGATCGCCAGAGATTGACTCTTCCCGATCGTATCCAGCTTGCTTAACGTGGCTTCGGCGGTTTTACGATCGCTTGTATTAAACACCATTGCTCCACCAAATCCAAGCTGTGCCAACATGCCTTGATTGAGTGGCATCATGCCGATCGCAAACTCGCCATTCATCCAGCCAAAGATATCGTTATCGAGGTTAAGACCGATCGTTTGGCTGCCACTTCGCATCGCCTCAATGACCTGTTTCGCCTCTGGGCTGTCCTTGGATTGGGTTACAACTTGGCTCCAATAAGAACTCAGGTTAGCGCCAGATACGAGCGCGAAAGTGTCGGTTGGGAACTGAGCCACCACTTTGCCAGGAGAAGGCTTAAACTCGATCGCCGTCTGTGGGTCAACCTTCACCGCTCCTTTAAGACGCAGCCCAACCTCATCAATGCTGACGTTGCCGACCATCGATTTGACTCGCTTTAGCTGCTCTAAAGTCGATGCGTTCAGCGGCGCGCTAGAACTGCCGCTCATGGCTTGCACCATCCCGGCATAGTCGGGCAGATAAAAGCGGGCAACCACGGCTTCTCCATCGCTTTGAGATAGTAGCGGTGCGGCTTCTGGCTTGGTCGCAAAAGAGGGACTACCTTGAAGCGTCTCGATCGACTGTTCAATTGCTTTTTTGTCAGACGACAGCACGAGATAAGAATCTTTTAGCACTGCCGCGTAACTAGGCTTTTTACTTTTTTCGCTCACGACTTCACTGATTTTGACCCCTTTATAGTCGGTCTCAGTGCTTTTTACTTTTGCGTCGCTCTTAAGCTTGTTGGCAAAGCTAAGGGCGCTTACCTTGTCTTTGATAGCGATCGCCATCAGCACATTTGGCTCTTTAGCATTGGTGCTAGGCATCATCGCCACCATCACATTGCCCATCCAGGGCTTTAGATCTTTGTCTACATCGACGTTAGATTCAGTCAGCACTTTTTGCTGGAATTCTTTAACGCTTTTATCGACTGCCTGTTGAGCCTCTGGGGTGCCAAACTGCTTGAGCTTTGCCCAATTTTTTTCGTCTGTGGAGATGAAGGCTGCCATATAAGCTTGATCAGGAATCACTTTGGCGATTCCTAAAGGCGTTGCACTATCTCCTGGTGCCCCATTGAAATAAAAGTATCCTGCCACGCCTCCTGCAAGAGCAGTCACCGCCACAGCAGGCAGAATCAACTTTTTGACAGACATTTAGCTTCCTCAACGTTCCAAATATTACTACGGCTGTATTTAACATCACCCTGACACTTAACGAATTCGGACGTTTGAATCAGGAAGATGAACGATCGTAGAGTTCCCTACAATGTTGGCGTTAGCACAGCGAAGGATTTTGGCTAATTCGTACAGTTGTGAGCGATCGCCCCTATTGATCTCGAAGCATTGAAGCAAATTGCTTTGCAATTGAACCATCAGCTAAGTGGCAAAGAATGTAAAAATCCTAGTTTTTCCAATGCTTGTGCGATCGCTTCCGTGCGACTTTGTACTCCCAATTTGCAATAAATACTTTCCAGGTGCTTTCGGACTGTGCTTTTGTGAACACTGAGTTGGAGTGCGATCGCTTTGTTATCTCTGCCTTGCATCACACAAAAGAGAACTTCAGTTTCTCGCTGACTCAAGCCCAGTAGTTCTAGCGAATTCAACAAGGGTAGAGTCTGTTCTTCCAGCAGAAGCAGGTATTGCACTCTAGGCTGTTCGACAACTAAACGAATTACCAATTGCTTGCCAGCCTGTTCGATTCGCAACGGCAAACACGCCTTTGGCAGGTCTGGGTTTTTAGTGAAACCAGTGACTTGATGCTTGACCCACGACCACAAATGGTCTGGAAGTTGAAGGGAACAAGTGGGTTTTGAAAAATAGCTTTCTAGCCACACTACGGCTTGGGGCGTGACGAACACGCTAGAGGAAAAACCGATGAGCCGTATCAGAATGAAAGTGTTCATCCGTAATGAATCGGATGCGACGCTGACCTTTTCTAGTGACGAAATTGTGCATGGCGACTATACCCCCGATTGGACTCCGCCGTCAGTCATTCAACCAGGGGAACGAAAGGGCTTTCAAGGCGAAGGAAACATTGTCCATTCAATGAGCCGATTACGGGTACAGAAGGTAGAGTCCGTTACAACATCGTTGCTCCCAATAGCGGCGAACTTTATATTCATTGGGACAGCCCATTGATTGAATCTCAATACGGCAACACTTTTCACATCTGGGCACCGGAAAACTGGGAAATTACGCACTCAGGCGGACAGGGACATGAAGCGAAACTTGAGATTCGCTTGCGCCGTACTGCCCGCCGCAGTGTCCCAAACTTTCACGCAAACGGAAGAGGGTTCGCTTTTACCAATCATTGGGATGCCGACCTGCCCGTCATCTCACTCGGTTTTTTGTGGAACAAGCTGTTTGATTCGTTGCCTGGCCCTTTGGGCGAACTTGGGATCGGCAGAGTTGTAGACGAAAATTGGGCACCGATCACGCACGCTAACGCGGGGTTGTGTGGTGGCAGGTCTACACCGTGATGGATTATTATGCTTCCCACCTGTTGCCGCCAGAACAGACAACTTCTCCTAATTCTCGCAATGATGGTTTGTTTGAATTTATCCGAGATCGGTTGTGGGACAGCTTCGATGTAGATGGTGAAGGACATCGCTTTCTTGGCTACTCATCGCCTCATTACCCAAACGGGGATGAAGGAGTGATCCAGGTGGTGGGCTTAACGCGAGGGCGATCGTGGATCACCTATCGAGAAGCGTGGTCCCAGATTCAGCAGGACATTGACGCGGGTAAACTCTCGCCTCTCGGACTGTTTAGTGTAGACCAACTCCCAACTCACCACTCCAACTCCCGATTATATTCCTGGGTCGGTGTTGCGAGTCCTTCCCGAATCGATTCCCGCATCCCTGGAATTGAAAGGAGATATAGTGTTTCTTGCACCGATGCCCAATCAGCTTCAGACAACAGCACTGCATTGCTACTCTGTCCCACAATCACAATGGGTTGATGGGACAGGCTCACCGAATCGATCAAATCTTGCAACTGCTGTTGAGCTTCATTGACTGGAATCATAATCCTCTATCCACCTAACTATGCTCTCTAGATTATGTCTGCTGGCTGTAGATACTCCCTTATTATGAGCAATTGTCTCAATTCCGGCTTTTACCGCTTTAGACATCTCATCGATAGTGCGATCGCCGATCTTGTAGGTTGAATTGACGCAAGGAAACTCAACATCACCTTCTCTCTCAACCTTGATCAGTTCCGCTATTTCAGCGATCGCAGTTAAACAAACTCGTACACTAGATAAAGGCACATAACCGAAGCTCACTTGTTGGTGTTCCAGCTTCAGTTAGCGTAAAATTGCTGGTGAGGGGTAAGTCTATATGCTCGATCCAGAAAAGCTCAACTATTTCAAGTGGACAATTCCAGATGGCTCTCGTGTACGCCTAACTCCACTCCAAGCAGACGATCTAGAGTTTATAGATAGGTGGAAAAGCCAAGTTGATATCTCCTCTATAACTTCTAAAGCAATCCAGCACATTACTTTAGAAGAACGACAGCGACGGTTTAACGAGAAAATCCCCTCTATATTTGCAGTTCGCCGCATGACAGATAATCAGTTTATCGGAGAGATTAGCTTGTATAACCTCAACCCTAAAAACCGATCGGCAGGAGTAGGTTACTTCACTGGTGCAGACTATCGACAACGAGGCTATACAAAAGAAGGCTTGTGGCTACTGCTCAATTATTTGTTTAAAGTCGTTGGGTTAAATAAGGTCATGGCCGATACGGGGGCATTTAATCAAGCCTCGATCGCCCTACTCAAATCTTTAGAATTCCAGCAAGATGGATGTCTGCGTCAGCACCAATTACTGGATGGTGTGTTGTATGACCAGCTACTCTTCAGTTTGCTGGCAGAAGAATGGGGAAGACAACCGGGCTATTAATTCAAAATCTGCAATGCTAAACGGAGATCACAACATTGTTCAGTGTCATAGAGCTAATGGCGTTGTTTGAGTTAACAAGCTGCTTACTCGCGCAACGCCTCAAATTGCAGATCACTGGTTTGGTTTGTCGATTTGCGATCGGGTTAAATTCAGTCTAATTCTGAACCTGAGTAGCCGGGATTGCAGCTTGCATATTAACGTCACAGACTCTCGGAGATTGAATGGCAGCAACCTCCTCGCTCGTCAAACTAGAATCGTCAAATCGTGACGCGCATGAAACCATCTGCGATGAGTTGGGGGTGGTGTTAGAAGTTTGTGCAGCAACTTCTTCGAGCGTCGGATGAGTGGGATTGTTGAATGCCTGTGCAGAAAAAGCGGCGGATTGTGTCGTTACAGTCGCAGCGATCGCTAACATAAAGCCCGTTGCAAGTTTATAAAATCGCATGATTCAATCTCCTTAAAATGTCAGTGGGTCGTTCTATTCCTGACTATGATTAAAGGCTACTTATCTGAGATCTTGCTGACCTGAAAGGGTGGATTTGATAAGGCTTTGCTTAAAGGAAGATGAGAGCGCAATATCGGGCCTAAATTGATTGACTATAATGAATACAAAATCAGCGATCGCGTCATCTTTCATGACTCTGCGATCGCTAATCTGATTGGATATTGCTGAATGGAGAGAGGATTTGGGTAGGGGAAATCTCCTATGGTTGCCCTCCGCGCTTTTACGCCTCCACCCAAATCGCCAGGTTTAGATCAACTCGCGCACGTCGGTCACTTGACCCGTCACCGCCGCCGCCACCACCATCGCCGGACTCATCAACAAAGTCCGTCCCGACGACGAGCCTTGACGACCTTTAAAGTTGCGATTTGACGAAGAGGCGCTGAGTTGCCGACCTTGCAGTTTATCGGGGTTCATCGCCAAACACATCGAACACCCGGCCTCTCGCCATTCAAAGCCTGCGGTTAAAAAGATATCGTGTAACCCTTCGGCTTCTGCCTGTTTTTTCACCCGTTCTGAACCGGGGACAATAAAAGCTTTTACACCGTTTGCAACATGTCGCCCTTTGGCAAACTTCGCGGCTTCTCGCAAATCGCTGATTCTGCCATTGGTGCAACTGCCGACAAAACAGACATCAACTTTAGTGCCTTGAATCGGTTGACCCGGAGCCAGATCCATATAGCGATAAGCTTCTTCGGCGCTCGCTCTCTCGTCTTCGGCGATGCCATCCTGCGTGGGAACTGATTCATCTACGGCAATACCTTGACCGGGAGTAATACCCCAGGTAACGGTTGGAGCAATGTCAGCCGCATCAAAAACGATCACATCATCATAAATGGCATCGGCATCGCTACGAATATTGTTCCACCACGCGATCGCTTTGTCCCAATCATCGCCTTTAGGCGCAAAATCACGCCCCCGAAGATAATCGTAAGTGACCTGATCGGGGTTCACATATCCACAGCGCGCACCGCCCTCGATCGCCATATTGCAAACGGTCATCCGTTCTTCCATGTTCATCTGCTCGAAGGTTGTTCCTGCAAACTCATGAGCGTAGCCAACACCGCCCTTCACGCCCAGTTTGCGAATGATATGCAAAATCACATCTTTGGCATAAACTCCAGGTTTCAGCGCCCCATTGACCTCGATTTTACGGACTTTCAGCTTTGAGAGTGACAGCGTTTGCGAGGCAAGCACATCTCGAACTTGACTGGTGCCGATGCCAAACGCGATCGCGCCAAATGCCCCATGAGTTGACGTGTGGCTATCACCGCAAGCGATCGTCATTCCGGGCTGGGTCAATCCCTGTTCGGGGGCAATCACATGCACAATTCCTTGACTGCCTGACCCAACGTTATAGAAGGTGATGCCGTTCTCCTGGCAGTTTTTTTCTAACGCTTGCATCATCTCTTCTGCGAGTGAGTCAGCATAGGGGCGCGTTTGATCTTCAGTCGGAACGATGTGATCAACTGTGGCGATCGTCCGTTCTGGAAAAGATACGCTGAGTCCGCGTTCTATCAACATCGCAAACGCTTGAGGGCTGGTGACTTCGTGAATCAGGTGTAGCCCAATAAAAAGCTGAGTCTGACCCGAAGGCAAAGTTCCGACTGTGTGTGCATCCCAAACTTTATCGAACAGCGTCCCTTTACTCATGGCGTTTTGTTGTGACTGATACAAAAGCTTAAGTCTAGATTCTACCGCACAAGTTACGGGGTTCGAGTCGCCTCGTCAGGGATGAATGACGCAGCAACGATGAGATTTATAGTACAAAAACTCTCACCACTGTACAATTCCAGTGAGTGCGAGAGGAATCACTATGCGATTGGGTAAAGTAGTCAAATCAAATTCCCACTGTGATTATGTGGTGCAGTTGGATGACGAGATGGATTTTATCGATGCTCCTAAAGCCGATGATTATGGGTTTGGCACCTTCGTCAAGCTCGAAACCGAAGAACGTCATTGGGCGATCGGCATTGTCTATAATTCTCAACTGCTCAACCCGATGTTTATGAATATGGGGCCTCGCCTGTCGAGCGAACCCGATCCGCTTTTCACACCCGATCTAATCAACGAAACGCGCACATTACTCTGGACAGTTCTCGTAGGTTGCCTTGATCAACACAATGGCGAATTCTATGGAGTGCAAGGAATTCCGCGAGTCGTCGTGCCTGTGAATACGCCCGTGGCTACGATGACTCCCGCAGAGATTCATCAGTTTCATCTCAACCAAGAGCGACGATCGCAATTTTGCTACTACAGTCACCTCCTGCACTGTGGCGGCACGTTTTCGACTCAACTGACGCACCAAGTCTTGCAAGAATTGATCGAGTCAAAGCTTTTTAGAGATGCCGAAGAACGCGCCCTGATCGTCCTTTGCAAAGAATTATCCTGGAAGAACACAATGGGCGCAATGCGTTGAGCTTTAAAAACAAAAAACCCCAGCCGTGAAGCCGGGGTGAATAATCAGGGTGCATCTACCATTCCTCTATTCTGGGTGGAGGGGATAAATCAGGATGATTTCAAAAAATCTTCTGCGATCGTTCCTTCTAGCCCCGACCCGTGCTTTAAAAACACGTTACGACGAGCTTTTTCGCTTTGTTCTCAGCGGCTTCTGCCCCCTTGTATCTTGAGGAGATATCACAACTCAAAACTTAAAAGTCGCCCAGTCTGACTCGCGATAATAGTGAGCCATATTGTCAAACTTGTGAAGCTCTGCCCGATAGACGCAAAATGCTTGAGGTTGACCGTCTACCCACTGCTGATTCAGTTCATCTAAGGTTTGACCCCGACGATCGGGGTTTGCTGCTGCCGAAACATCACCAAAATAGCCCAGCGTAATATGCGGCGTAAAGTAATACTGCTGCTCAATGCCGATCGCGATCACCTCCGGGTTTTGGTAAATCGCTCGTCGCAGTTTCAGCGCTCGCTCATAAGATTCCTCATCGGTAGGAGCGAGACACAGCGCGATCGCACGAGGCATCACCATCAACCCCAAGGCTTGAAAGCGAAGTGGTTTGTTTTGAGAGAGCGGTTGACTCTGTTTAAAGCTGATGGCCATGCGATCGCGCAACTGAGTTTCAAAGTCAGGATTTTCGCTAGCATGACGATAAGCACTATCCCAAATCAAATCTGCCAACGTCATGTGAAAGCTTTTTGGCGGCACCGGAAGCAGCAGATTTTCGCCTAATTGCTGCACCAACTGCGCTTGAAAAGTGGTCAGACGATCGTAGAGAGCCGCATTTTCGTGGTCGGCTGCTCCACACGGAGTCACCACGCTATAACCCGGAAACTCGGTCGTCTGCCACCCGTGATCTGGATGATGTTGAAACTTGGGCGACTCTTGAATGTGCTGCACCTGCGACCTGTAGGTGTCTGGGAGCGTCATCCGCATCACCCGATTGAGGTAGGTCTGATAGTTTTCGTCCAATCTCGATCGCCTCGCGCTGTAAATCGACAGTTTAAAAGTCCACCCTTAATCTAACGGCAAAGTGCCGCTTTGCTCTAGGGAGATTCCAGCAGTTCTCCTCAACCCTACGAACCGGGGATCGTCTTAAAAAATCTTTAAGACTTCAACCGCTAGACGCTGGACGCTGTTCAGTCTAAAGTCTAAAGTCTCACGTCTAAAACTGGTGTATGGCAATTTACGTTTATTGGGGAGAAGATAGTTTCGCGATCGCCCAAGCCGTCAAAACGTTACAGGAAAAGACGCTTGACCCCACCTGGGAGAGCTTTAACGTGGACAAGATTTCGCCTGACCAGCCTGACGCGGTGATTCAAGGACTCAACCAGGCCATGACTCCGCCGTTTGGAGCGGGCGATCGCTTTGTGTGGCTAGTCGAAACAACCCTGGCTCAACGCTGCTCAGAAAGCTTGCTGGCAGAGCTAGAACGAACGCTGCCCGCCATTCTCAAGACGACGACGCTGCTGTTGACCAGTTCGAGCAAACCTGACGGACGGCTAAAATCTACAAAACTGCTGCAAAAATATGCCTCGATTCAAGAGTTTTCACCGATTCCGCCTTGGAAGACCGATTTATTGATCAAGCAAGTGCAGCAAGTGGCTAGAGAACTAGAAGTCAAGCTGAACGCAGACAGTGCCGAATTTTTAGCGGAAGCGATCGGCAACAACACGCGGCAACTCTATAGTGATCTAGAAAAGATTCGACTCTTGGGCGGCGAGTCAAAAAAGCCTTTAACCGTGGACGAGATCGCGCCTCTGATCACCGCTAGCACTCAAAACAGCTTGCAGCTAGTGGCAGCAATTCTCGAAGGCAAGACCGATCGCGCGTTGGAACTAGTCACAGAACTGCTGCGTCAAAACGAACCTGCCCTCAAAATTTTGGCGACGCTGATCGGGCAGTTTCGGCAGCGTTTGTGGATTAAAGTCATGCTGGAGTCAGGAGAGCGAGACGATCGCACGATCGCTCAAGCCGCCGAACTTAACAATCCTAAAAAGCTTTACTTTCTGCAAAAAGAACTCGCCAAAATTTCGGTGACTCAACTGCAACAGACGCTACCATTACTGCTTGAATTAGAATTTAGCCTGAAACGCGGAGCAGAGGAAATTTCAACCTTACAGACCAAAGCGATCGAGCTTTGTCAAATCTTCAAGACCTGAGTCACTCTGATTTAAAGTCCTGTAGCAATTAAAGTTAAAACCTCGCGATTTTGTGGAACTTCTTGCCCATAAAATAATTCATGATTATTAAAGCGCCCTCGTGTGCTAGTTTTCGGAGTGTCACACTATCTATGATGAACAGCGCCTCTCATTTACCGTCTCGCTTAAACAAAATGCTGGCTCGATCGCTGACATTGGGCACCCTCTCTGCTCTGGGTGTTCTCTTGGGGTTGGCTCCAAATCTATCGGGTCAGACCGCTCGTCTGTTTGATTCTGCCGCTTATGCTCAGTCTCAAGAGCCGACCTTCACTCGTTATGTCAGAGCTGCCTACAAGCTAGAAATCACCCGTAGACCTCTCGACGAAGAGGTTAAGAAACTAACAGGCGGAAATGCGCCTAGTAATGTTTGCAGCAATGTTGATCAGGTTCAAGCCAATGTGCGCGATCGGGTTAGAGAGATCTGTGCCGGGTTTGCTGCTCAGAGACGGGAGATCGTCTACAAGGAATACAAGCTCAGTCAGGAAGAGTTCAACAGCTTTCAACGACAAATGATTGACCCGTCAACCCGCTCCGAAATGGAAGCAAAAATCAATGCAGAGCTAAAGCGTCTAGGTTTGATTAAATAGACCGATGCTGAGTCGCTGTGATGCGGTTTCGCCGATCGCTCACCTCCTCACACCCAAAAGTATTGAATCACACTCCATTAACGCTCTCAATTCTGTAGATCCTTTAGTGTGGGCAAATCAAATTGCAAGCATACGGAGATCTCATATGAGCGGGTTAGGTGGACTGAATAAATCGTCAGATGGAGTCGTCTTAGGGCTGGTGCAGCTACAGTTGCCGACTGTGGTAACGCCAGACGATCTGGCAATGCAGACACAGCGCATTTGCAGCCTGGTTGCCAAAGCTCGACGCAATCTGCCCTCAATGGATCTGGTCGTGTTTCCAGAATATTCTCTACACGGGTTATCGATGGATACCAATCCGTCGATCATGTGTCGGTTAGAAGGTGCCGAAGTCGCAGCGTTTAAAGCCGCCTGTCGAGACAACCAAATTTGGGGTTGTTTCTCGATTATGGAACACAACCCCTACGGCAATCCCTATAACAGTGGAATCATCATCGACGATCAAGGAGAAATCAAGCTCTACTATCGCAAGCTGCATCCCTGGGTGCCTGTAGAGCCGTGGGAACCCGGAAATCTGGGCATTCCTGTCTGCGAAGGCCCCAATGGCAGCACGTTGGCGCTGATTATTTGTCACGACGGCATGTTTCCTGAAATGGCGAGAGAATGCGCTTATAAGGGAGCCGATATCATGATTCGCACGGCGGGCTACACGGCACCGATTCGTCACGCTTGGAATATCACCAATCAGGCAAACGCTTTCTGCAATCTGATTTATACGGCTTCGGTTTGCATGTGTGGCAGTGATGGCACCTTTGACTCAATGGGTGAAGGCACGATCGTTAATTTTGACGGCACTCCTCTAGTCACAGGCACAGGTCGCCCCGACGAAATCATTACCGGAGAGGTGCGCCCAAAACTGGTGCAAGAAGCCCGTCGCGTTTGGGGTGTAGAAAATAATATCTATCAATTTGGGCATCGCGGCTATGTCGCGGTCAAAGGCGGTGCCCAAGATTGCCCCTACACCTATATGCAAGATATGGTAGAAGGCAGTTATCGCTTGCCTTGGGAAGATCAGGTAGTTCACACAGACGGCACGTCATGCGGTTTTTCTGAACCTACCCGTTCTTATGAAACAGCCCCCTTAGTGAGCAAAGTCCAGTTATAGGATGTGGTTTATGGGATGTTATGTAGAGGCTGAACCCTACCCCTATCCCTTCAATGGGGATTTGCGACCCGACAATACGGTGATTTTGGTGATCGACATGCAGACCGATTTCTGTGGAATCGGGGGGTATGTCGATCGCATGGGCTATGACCTATCGCTGACACGGGCCCCGATCGAGCCAATCAAACATCTGCTCTCAGTAGCTCGTGCCAAAGGCTTTCACATCATGCACACCCGCGAGGGACACCGACCCGACTTGTCTGATCTGCCCGAAAACAAACAGTGGCGCAGTCAGCAAATCGGCGCTGGCATTGGCGATTTGGGCCCGTGCGGCAAGATTTTAGTTCGGGGTGAACCGGGTTGGGAGATTATTCCTGATCTGGCCCCATTGCCGGGAGAAGCCGTGATCGATAAGCCTGGAAAAGGCTCGTTTTATGCCACGGATCTCGATTTGTTGCTCAAGCGTAAAGGCATTCAAAACATTGTGCTGACGGGCATTACAACCGATGTTTGTGTCCATACAACGATGCGCGATGCCAACGATCGCGGCTATGAATGTCTCTTGCTGTCTGACTGCACAGGCGCAACCGACTATGACAATCATCTGGCTGCCTTAAAAATGGTAAAGATGCAAGGGGGCGTATTTGGTGCGATCGCCGATTCAGTCGCGCTGATCAAAACAATCACTCAAAAGTTATTCTGAGAATGAACGCTCGATCGCCGAATTCTTTTCTCCTTAATCTGATATGTCAATGCTGATTGCTGAAAATGTTCATAAGTGGTACGGCAAATTTCAGGTTTTGCGCGGCGTGAGTTTGACAGTTGATCAAGGCGAAGTTGTGGTGATTATGGGGCCTTCTGGCTCTGGCAAATCCACGTTTATTCGCACCTTTAACGCGCTAGAAGACTATCAGCAAGGACGAATCGTAATCGACGGCACTGAGCTATCTGATGACCTGCGAAACATTGACAAGATTCGTCAAGAAGTGGGCATGGTGTTTCAGCAGTTTAATTTATTTCCTCATTTGACGGTGCTGCAAAACGTCACTCTTGCCCCGACTTGGGTGCGTAAATGGAGCAAGGCAAAGGCTGAAGAGGTGGCTTTACAACTCTTGGAGCGAGTCGGCATTCTTGAACAAGCACAGAAATATCCGGGTCAGCTATCGGGTGGGCAACAGCAGCGAGTCGCGATCGCTCGTGCTCTCGCCATGCAGCCTAAAATTATGCTGTTTGACGAACCCACTTCCGCACTAGACCCTGAAATGGTGCGCGAAGTGTTGGACGTAATGCGATCGCTGGCTGAATCGGGCATGACGATGATTGTGGTCACTCACGAAGTTGGGTTTGCGCGAGAAGTTGCCGATCGCATCATTCTGATGGATGAAGGCTTATTAGTTGAGACGGCAAGCCCGATCGACTTCTTTCAGCACCCTAAAGAAGAACGCACCCGAAAGTTTCTGGCCCAAATTCTTTGACTACACGCCGCTACGATTGTGCTTTGTCAAATTTCGTTATAGGCTTCACAAGTCATTACAGAAGTTCACACTTCGTAAACTGAGTTTAGCCACTATGAACCTGAAAGCTTTCGCTCTAATGAAAACGCTGAGTCTTGCTGGATTCTTGAGCTTAGGTGCGCTCGTAGTTCCAAATCCAAGCCAAGCTGCTGATATGCCGATGGCGGCTCCGATCAGTCTGCCCACAATTCCGCCAGCAACAAAGACTGCTGAACCCGTCTCTAGCCCCACACCGATCGCGGCTCCAGGAGCGATGACGGCTTCCGAAAAGACGATCGTTGAAATCGCGTCTACAAACGATTCGTTTAAAACTTTGACGGCGGCTCTTAAAGCGGCTGGTTTAGTTGAAACCTTATCGAGTCCTGGGCCGTTCACCGTGTTTGCTCCTACCGATGCCGCATTTGCTGCGCTTCCTAAAGGCACGGTTGAAGAACTTCTCAAGCCTGAAAACAAAGCGATACTGGTTAAAGTTCTGACTTACCACGTCGTTTCTGGTGAAGTGCTTTCTACCAATCTCAAGTCAGGAAACGTCAAGACCGTTGAAGGCAGCCCTGTGATGGTCAAAGTTGGCACCAGTAGCGTGATGGTCAACAATGCGAAGGTTGTTAAAGCAGACATCAAAGCCAGCAATGGGGTCATTCATGTGATCGATAGAGTGATTTTGCCATCGGCTAGAGCTAAATAGTCACCTGCTAAATCTGAATCGCCCGTAGAGACGTTAGATTAAACATTTCTGCGGGCGATCGCTTTATTAATGCAGATGCAATTAGCCTTGGGTGCGGCGAACGTGATCCATAATGCGCTGTTTGCGTTCTATCGATCGCGGCGACAAATCCTTGCTAAAGTCTCCAACACTACGAGCGACATGCTCCATAATTCTCTTCTTACGATCGTCTGCGTTAGCCATAGTTAACCTGAATTAGCGGAGTCTTTGTCCTACCTCAATTCTAAGGTGATTAACTTATTTAACCTGAGTTCGGGATAAGAAATCGCCAGAAGTCCTGATTTTCCGTGCCTTGCTGCTATGCTCCACATCAGGCTCTTGTCAATAAGCCTCACAGTTGAGAATATTCTTAATAGTAGGACTTATTGAGAAAAGATTACTAGCTGGTTGTTTGGCTCAAGCTACTTGCAGTGGGGATTTCAGCCTTCGGCTTAACCCGAACTCAGGTTATTTAACGTGAGTTCGATGAAGCTTTTCGCTACGGTTGCCAATCTGGGCTGCCCCCTAAATCCCCCAAAATTGGGGGACTTTGAACCTAAATTCTGGGCTTGAAGTCCCCCAGATTGGGGGATTTAGGGGGCAGAAGCCGCTGACAACGAAGCAAAAAAACTCGTCGAACTCACGTTATTTAGGGTGTTTCTGAGACAGCGAGAATTCGTGAGTAGCCCTTATCTAAACGGCGGTGAGAGCAGCAATCCGCCTTTTGTGGAGAGGTTGTTTTGCCCACGAGGTAGGTTTAGCTTAGTTTTAGCACCGAGGTTGCGATCGTAAATTTCGCCATAGTTTCCACCCTGCTGAATGATTCGCACTGCAAAGTCATTCGTTACGCCCATTCCTTTGCCTAAGTCACCTTCCGAACCTAAGAACCGCTTCACCGTCGGATCGGGACTGTTCACTTGCTGAGTCACATTTTGAGAAGTTACGCCCAGTTCTTCAGCTTTGATTAGAGTAAACACCGTCCATCTCACTAGATTGCTCCAGGCAGCGTCGCCATCGGCAACCGCAGGGGCTAGTGGCTCTTCAGATAAAGGTTCTTCTAAAATGACGTGATCGGCGGGTTTGGGTAGCGTTGTGCGACGAGAAACTAACTGAGAGCGATCGGCGGTGACTCCTTCACATCGCCCCTCGGCGTAAGTTCCGAAGGTGGTATTCACATCCTCAAACACAACGGGCGTATAGGGAATGCTGCGTTTTCGCATCTGATCGGTCAGGTTTTGCTCAGTCGTGGTGCCCGTCTGGATGCAGATCGATTTGCCTTTGAGATCGGCTAAAGTTTTGATGCCGCTTGCTTTTTTGACCATGATTCCCTGACCGTCATAGAAGACGACGGGTGCAAATTCTAAGCCGACGGAGGTGTCACGGCTCATTGTCCAGGTTGTATTGCGGCTGAGAATATCGACTTCACCCGTTTGCACGGCGGTGAAGCGTTCTTTGGCGTTGAGGTTGCGATATTCAACGGCATCAGCGTTGTTGAAGACGGCGGCGGCGATCGCTCGACACACATCTACGTCTAGCCCCGAATATTTGCCGTCTTTGCCGACAAAACTAAATCCGGGGAGTTCTCCACTGACCCCGCACACGAGTTTTCCTCGGCTGACAACCGTAGCGAGTCGTCCTTTTGGCGCGGTGCTACCTCCACCCTGACCCGTCGGCGAGTCACTGCAAGCCGTTAACGATAAAACTAGCAAAGCGACTAGGAACGGGGACGACGATCGCATCATAGTTTGTTTAAATGGACAAGTAGCGGAGTTATTGTAGTCCTTTCTGGACAATTGCGTAACTTTTATGATCGTGGATTAAATAACTCCGAGAGTGGGTCGGGCATCTTGCCTGACTTAAACAGCCGAGACGAGACGAGACGGCTGTGCCACCTTATTTAATCCAGAATTCTTAGCGCGAGCGACTCGTTTCCGCTGGCTGTCGCTCAAATCCCGCGACTTCTCCAAGGGTATAAAGGGGGCGGTTTTTTACCTCTTCATAAATTCGTCCAATATATTCACCGAGAATGCCAATGCTGACGAGCTGCACCGCACCGAGAAAGAAAATCGCGACAATAATCGTGGCAAGTCCAGTCACGGGTGAATGCGGCACAAAAATTCGCCAATAGAGCACTAAAATTGCCATCACTAGCGCCACCACTGCCGAAAACAATCCGACATAGGTTGAGATGCGAAGCGGCACTTTAGAAAACGAAACCAATCCGTTAACTGCCAGCCCAAATGATTTACTAAATGTATATTTCACATCACCCGCAAATCGTGGATCGCGATCGAACTTGACCGAGGTTTGTGAGAATCCGACCCACGATCGTAACCCTCGGAGATATCGATTTCGTTCTGGCATCGTGTTCAGCAAGTCCACCACTTGCCGATCGAGCAAACAAAAATCACCTGTGTCTGTGGGAATGTCAACATCTGCCAGGTTCTTTAACAATCGGTAAAACGTATAGGCGGTCAAGCGCTTAAACCAGCCTTCTTTGCGGCGTTGGGTGCGTTGAGCGTAAACCACCTGATAGCCTTGTCGCCATTTCTCGACCATTCCGGGAATCAGTTCGGGTGGGTCTTGCAGATCGGCATCTAAAATCACAATCACCTGACCTCGTGCGAAGTTTAACCCAGCAGTCACCGCGATTTGATGACCAAAATTGCGAGCCAAACTCAGATAGCAAACGCGTGAATCTTGCTGGTGTAGCTCCCGAATTAGCGGCAACGATCGGTCTCGACTTCCATCGTTAATCAGCACTAATTCGGCAGTGGCATCTAGTCGATTCATCACAGAACTGACCCGACGATAAAGCTCATGAATCGTGGCTTCTTCGTTATAGATAGGGACGATCAGCGAGTAGGTTGGCAACATATCTGGTGCACCACATTGGAACAAAAAAGGAGCGATCGTGCAGCGTGTGAAACCCACATCTTAACGATCGCCCCAGAATTCTAACAATACCGACTTCGGAAGAAATTTAGACGTTGCTAGATAGAGGGGTGATTTGTAGGGGCAATCCCCCGTGGTTGCCCTCCGTCAGGGGTAGGCACGGGGGCACTACCCCTACAGCCATTTCATCCCATTCTGCAACCCAAAATTTAGTGCGCCAACGCTAGTGCCCGTTTTGCCAATGCTTCGGCAGTGATGCCGTTGACTGCCATTAATTCACCCGCGCTGGCAGTGGTTTCGCCTCGCTTCCAAGAGAATGTATCGCGCTTGGCAGTGCTTCGCAGCATGATCGGCTCTAGCATTCCACTTGCGCCGCCCGTCACTCCAATCAGCACATCGCCGCCAAACATCGCCTCAAACTTGGCATCGTCTAGAAACTCACCGTCTGGCTCTGAGCAGAGATCCCAGGCGACATCATGAGCGCGATAGAGACGACGAGGATTCACAACTGATACGACTCGCACGGATAGGCCTTCCGCTTCGAGATGCGCTGCCGCTTCGAGCACCGGAATCAGAACCATGTCACCGACGGCGGCAAACACCACGGTTTTAGCATTTGCACTTTCAGCGCTGGGCATTTCTTTAAGCACGATCGCGCCATCCTTCAACGCCTGACGCGCTTGCTCAAAGGTCGTGTGAATCGGAAGCGGCGATTTACTTGACGTAATCACAATGCCCTTATTTTTCGTCGTCAGCCCCCAGTCATAGCAAACCTGAATGCTATTGGCATCGGGCGGAAACAGCGGAAAGACATTGCCGTTCCGCATCATTGCTGCAAAATAAGCTTCGATTTCAGGACGTTGATGAGTCCAGCCGTTGCGCCCCTGCTCTAGCGCCCCTGCCGTAAACAGCGTCATCGTAGACGGCGTGGGACGGCGCAATTCTGCCATTGCCTGAGTGACAGTTTGCCAAATTGGTAAGCCATTGATCGCAAACGATTCGTAAGAACACCAGAGCGATCGAGAACCCATCAGCGCTAACCCGGCTGCCAAACCTGCACAGGCATCTTCACTCAAAGGCTCGTAGACCTGTCCTTTAGGGGCTTGGTTATAGAGCGCGTCTTCAACGGGGTGAATAATTCGCAATGCCTGGTTGATGTTGGCGATTCCAGAGGCTTCGTTGCCGTCTGCGTTGGTGACTGTGAAGGCACGATCGACGTTGCCGACATAGCCAACCAGCTTACCCATAGCCGTCGTTGAGACTTTAGGATCGCCGCCGACGGTGAATTCTTCTAGCGGCAACTGTCCCAAATCGGGCAAGGGCAACACCGATTCGGTCACAGCCGTTTTGCTTGCGGGGCCGCCGCCTGCCCGTTCGCAGTTGGTTCGCACAAGTTCCCACGCTTCGGGTGTGAGGGCACGGGCTTTGAGCGCTGCAATAATATCGGGATTGTCTAACGTGTGTTGAGCGTAGAGGTTGTGAGATTTTGCGCCTCTCGCGTGCATCCCTGCGCCCTTAAGCTGCTTGATGATAAAGACCGTCAGCTTGCCGCCCAAGGCAGAACGAGCAGCCTCATTCATAGAAGTCAGAACCGACTTTGTAAACTGAAGACGCTGCTCAAACGAGAACGCGGTGCTGTCTACATAAGCTCCCGGCTGGTTTTGGTCATCAAAGTCTTTAGCATCAACCATTACCACGTTCTCAAAGCCGTTGCCCTTCCAATAGGCAATCATCTCGTCATTAGATTTGGTAGACACCATGCTGTGATGCTCTTGTGAATAGCCGTTCCAGACCAACACAGGCAAGAAATTTGTCACCTCTGGATAGGCAGTATGGAAGTGGGCGATCGCGCTCACAATATAAGGCTCACCTAACCCCCCATCGCCGACGGTAAAGGGAAACAGCTTATCGCGGTGCAGCGTCGCGGCTGCCATTGCAAAGTGTTGCCCCTGACCTAAAGGGCCTGCTGGGGCCAAAATTCCCGGAATGAAGCCAGAGAGATGTCCGAGTAATCCGTGTTTTTCGCGGAAGCGATCGCGCAACTGCTGCACGGTCTGAATGCCCATATCTTCGAGCGATCGGTCTAAAAACATGGCGCTATAAAAACCGGGCGCGTGGTGCCCCACCTCGGTCAGGATGTTTTTGTGACCCAACATCACTAGCGCTGCATAGGCTTCGGCTTGACTGGCAAACCCGCCGGGGTGCCCTGAAGCTTTACTTGCGGTCACTTGCAGGATTAGATAGCGCAACGCATCCGCTGTGAGCAGAGTCTGATAGACCGCCGTTAAATCAGTGGGGTCAGCGATCGCGGTTTTGCCTGGGGCGATCGTGGGGGTTTTCCCATATTGATCAAAACCGGGGAGCGAGTCACCAAAATGTTGAATGCCTTCACAGAAAGCAGGCGCGGCGGATTGAGGATTTGAGGTTACGGCGGTCATGCTGGTGATACCTTACTGCGATGAGCGAGTGCTTAAACTCATACCCATAGTACACAGCCCCCTGTGCAAAAGGAGAATGCACTTCTAATGACAAAGATTAAAAAACCTGTAGAAGCATGGCATTTCGTGTCTTCACCTTGTAGATGACGTAAAGGTCAATTTCTCAAAATGGAATAGACATTATTTGATTGATCCATTCTTCAGCCGTAGATGCTTCCCAAATTAGGATGAGCGCAGCAATCACTTCACTGATTGGAAGGCTTTGCGAAAGAATCAGTACACCAGAGCTAGTTTGGGTCATGATGAACTGACCAAACTCGGTTGGCATGGTTCTGCGATCGTGCGTGACCAGCACTCTGGCATCTTGCGCTGCAATTGCCAAAACCTCTAGATCTTTTATGCTTTCAAGCCTTGCTTCATTCGCTGATCGAAAATCAAGACCGGGTTGTCTGCGGATGGCTCCAATCACGATCGCTTGTCTAAGATCGGCATCAGCTTGGAAGCGAACCCTTGTCATACCGCACCGTGTTTCTGGGCTTGAGCAGCTTTCAGTTTTTGATAGAGCGTTGGATTTCTTGATCTACAAGACTGTTGCAACTTTTGAAATTCTGCTTCGCCTGCTTTTAGGTGCGCATCCACAACTTCTCGATTGGCAAGATAAAACGCGATCGCACCATAAACCTGTTCTAGTGAAAGCAGCGGAAAATTTTGGGCAATGCTTTCGGGAGATTCTCCATTCAGGAAACAGTAGACAACTGAATCGAGGGAGATTCGGGTTCCTTCAATCCAATACCCCCCGTTGCAATGTTCGATATATTGCTTTGTTGGCGTAGGTGATGTCATGAGACTCGCGGTTAATCACTAGTTTGATATTAAGCGATCGCGGTTGTCTCTTAGGTGAACTCTAGTGTTGTTGGGCAGGTTGGATTACAGAAAATTGCTACAAACGGTAGTTCGGCTAGAAATCGCTTTCACAAGGACAGCTCAACCACCTGTTTCGCTCACAACTTCTAACCAACCCTCGACAGCATCTTCAAGCATCTCTAATAGATGCTCATAATTCTCTCCCCAAGTATGACACCCAGGAAGAGCAGGCACAGAGGCACACCACACATCGTCTTCTTGCCAAATAATTGCCTTGATTTTCATGGGGTCAAATTATGTTGAGAACCATATTGTTTCGTTGGCGTAGGTGCTGATGTTATAAGACTTGCGGTTAATCACTAGTTGCATGTTAAGCGATCGGTTGTCTTTCAAGCATTGCATAGCACACGCCCAACTTCACGATACATTGTCGTTACTAGGTTGGAAGAAATGTCGCCCTGTCGAAAACTTCGCCAGAGCTTGGTGAAACAGTGGATTTAGAAGCTCGAAAGGCGCATATTCGGGTTTAGGAAGGGTGACAAGGAACTCCTTAATTTGAGGCAAAGTCTCAAAAATATACTGATCTAGAATTGGTATTCTACCGACTGAATCAAGCTCGTACCCTCCCCGTTTTCTCTCAATTAGGTTTTCAAGGGCTAATTTTGCATTGATAGGCATTTCAATTGCTGTAGTAAGCTCTTGCATTAAAAGAGGTGGCTGTCCACTAATTGTCTGAATCCAACGGCAACACAAAATTGGACGCATGACATAGAAGTAACGCTTTGCAGCCAAATCAGAATGCTGAAAATATCGATGAAGGATTCGTTCAGCCCAACCGATGTAGTGATGGACTGATGCGCGTGGAGCGAAAAATTCCTCTCCAATCTCCCGCATCCGTTGAATTATTTCTGGCTGCTCAATGTAGACGACAGGAGATCTCAACCACTCAAGTAGCACGGGATGTGATTGCCGGAGGAACAAGAGTGATTTCCTGAGATCCCAACCACTAAGATCAATATCGCTGGAGGTTCCAAGCTCCAACACATCATTGCGTTTTTCAATACATAGATACCAATCAACTGGTCGAACGTAAAGAAAACGAACATCATAATCGCTGTTTTGAGACTCAAACCCCCAGGCACGACTACCTGACTCAAGCCCATAGATCACCCTGAGACCCTGTTCAGCTTCAACTTTATACAGTAAATCTCTCAGTTGGTCTGGGGAATAGTGCATTGCTCAAGACACATCGATCAACAATAAATTGAGTGTTCCCCAAGCCAAGATTTAAGTACATGTTCTAGTGAGTTTTAGCTTTTCTTATGTTCTGATTTTCAAAGCTACTGCATGGTCTACGCTTAATGTTTTATAAGCATTTCCTCTAAAATTTATGCCGTGAATTTGCAGCTCGTCTAGTTCAGAGTTGATCGCGAAAATAATTCTGATTTTGCCAACCCTCATTCTTAGGAAGCCTTGCCATTCTCCTTCTAAGGCTTTGATATCAAGTTCTCCCGATGGCACTAACCCTGATTGCTCAACTGAGTTAAGCAAATAGAGAATTTTAGTCTGAACTCTCTTCACATCTTTTGTTGGAAGCTTTTTCAGAAATTTGAGCGCGTCTTTACTGAAGGTCAGTTCCATTTCGCACCCAATCTGTCATGTTTACGAACTCGCTTTTGTCGTAATCGGACGGTGAACCAAACTGTCCGCGAATTTCTTGCATTTCCTTTTCGCTAACACGAGGAATCAAAGCTAAACACAGAGCCAGTCTTTCTTCTCTCAAAACCTCATGGATTGTCTCCCGCACACTTTGCTGAATAAGCTCTTTGAGTTCTTGTGCTTCCATCTTTATTCCTTGTTCACGAGCTATTTAGCCTTTTACACTAGAACGTAACTAGATACTGATGCCTGTGTCATAAGTTTTGTTTTAACGTCAAGCAAATTATTAAAACAAAACTTATAAGTGAAGCTTTGTTGAAAGGTTTCTCCGCTCTATTCATAAGTTTTACTTCAAAATCAGGCAGATTATTAAAACGAATCTTATAAACGGAGCCTCATTCGTAGATCCTACTTGACCATCAACAGGTTTTGCTCACGCATCGGGCACAAATCCTAAACACATAATATTGAAGTGATCTTTATTACATAAAAATTACATTGCTTAAGTAAATATAACTAAGATTTTCTAGCTTCAGTCAACACGGTTGCTCATTTTCCAGGAATTTTCTCAGGTCAGCCAAGTTGCTGATTCGCTAGAGTGCGACCGTAACATGATTTTTAAAGGTGCAGATGGTACAGCGTAAAAGAGGTTCTAGAGTGCTTGAGCGCGCCGATCGCCGAGCCGCCAGCTTACAGTCGATTTCACCCACGCTTGACCTCAGTAGTGGACTCACCCTTGCAGCTTACCAAGACGCAATTCAAGACATCCGATCGCAGCTAGTCGCTTACAACGCTGCCTTATCCGCGATCGACAAAGCCCGTGACGATATCAATCAAGCCGAGCGATCGCTGAGAGACTTATCAGAACACATGCTGATGGGCGTTGCAGTCAAGTATGGCAAAAGCAGCCAAGAGTACTTGATGGCAGGAGGTGTGCGTAAAGGCGACCCCCGGCGCAAGTCGTCTCGCACCAGTGGAGTGATAGGGGCGATCGCCCCCCAAAAAGTCTCAACAAACGGACACTCGCCTATTTCAACCTCTGTTTAAAGTCAAAGGATGCGCGATACTTTGTCTAACGCATCCTTCGCGCCCCATCTGATTAACCGTAAGGTAGAACGCATCATTCGTTTCAGGTCGTCTATGACTCCAAGTTTTGCCCTTCTAGCGATCGTCATTATTTTGGGTTCTCTCCTCGTTTTGGCTCCGATCATCGCCGACTATTACTACGCTTGCCGCAAATTAGAGCAATCTTCAAACTCGTCAGACCTGATCAGTAAAACGATCGCCGGGGGCTATCGCTATGTGTGTTGGGTGACGGGCACCACCATGATTACAGCCGCGATCGTCCTCCTGTTTCGGCTCGAATGGTAAAACTTTCTGTTAGGGAATGGCAGGTTTTTCGTGGACAACTTCAGAGTCTCATGAGCCAATTCGCTGAGTTGGGCTAATCTATTCAGTGAGTGGCGTAGAGGAGTGAGAAATTTATGTTGAGTTGGGATCAAAGTTCCAGCATTGCCCTGATGCAGAGAGAGCGGGCATGGGTGGAAATTGATTTAACCGCATTGGCACACAACATTCGTCAGATTCGGGGTTTGCTGTCACCGCATACTGATTTGATGGCTGTTGTCAAAGCTGATGCTTATGGACACGGAGCCGTCACCGTTGCCCAAACCGTCTTGCAAGCAGGCGCAACCTGGCTAGGCGTTGCCACCATTCCTGAAGGCATTGAGCTTCGGGAAGCGGGCATTGAATCCCCGATTTTAGTCATGGGCGCAACTCACACCGCCGAGCAAATTTGCGCGATCGCCCACTGGGGCCTTCAACCCACACTCTGCACACCCAAACAAGCCCTCGTCTTTTCTGAAGCGATCGGCAAATCTTCGCAGCGCCAGCCGCTACCCGTGCACATTAAATTAGATACCGGAATGTCGCGACTGGGAACGCCTTGGCAGAAAGCCGTTGAGTTTGTGCAACTCGTTCAAAGGCTGCCGGGGTTGACGATCGCCAGCATCTATTCTCACCTGGCAACCGCTGACGACCCCGATCCCACAATCATGCGCCAGCAGCAGCACCGTTACGAACAAGCGATTCAAGCCTGCGGGTTTTCCCCGATCCTAAACCCTGCAATTCACAGGCCTTTCCCTCGCTTTCACCTCGCTAACTCAGCCGCCACACTCACAGATGCCAGCTTGCACTACGACATGGTACGAACCGGACTGGTGATTTATGGGCTGTATCCATCTGGGCACTTAGCCGATCGAGTTGATCTCAAACCCGTGATGCAGGTGAAAGCGCGAGTCAGTCAGGTCAAAACCCTGCAACCTGGAACCGGAGTCAGCTACGGCTACAAATTTGTTGCAGAGCGAGAAACTCAAATCGCCGTAGTGGGGATTGGCTACGCAGACGGTGTTCCCCGTAATCTCTCTAATCAACTAACCGTCTTAGTGAGAGGGCAGCGAGTTCCTCAGATCGGCGCAATCACGATGGATCAGATCATGCTGGATGTCAGCACCATTCCCGCTTTGCAAGAAGGGGAAGTGGTGACACTATTAGGGCAAGACGGCAATCAGCAGATTTTAGCGGACGATTGGGCACAAACTTTAGGCACGATTTCCTGGGAGATTCTCTGCGGCTTTAAGCATCGCCTTCCTCGCGTCGCTGTCGGCAAGCCCTATGGAATTCGTCAGTCCCTATCTGGAGCTCGGCATGTTTTTCATGCACAGCAGAGTGACCTGGAGTAACCAGGCGAGTCGGATAAATCTAACGGACAGCAGGGCGGTTTCATGGTCATTGAAGAGAAGTCGATGAGCCATAAAAACCTGCTCCACCCTCCTCACAAAGGGCTGGCGAGGGCTTCGCCTCCCTTCGTGAGGAGGGTCTTCTCTTTAATTCCGCCCAGCTACTTAGATCATTGCCCACAGCGCCCCAGCCGTAGTCAGCAAAAAGAGTAACCCCATTGCCCCTGCCAGAGGCTTTTCTTTTAAGCCTGTTAGCCAGTCAGACGCGCGACCTGTATAACCGATCAGATTGGCTGAATCGAGGCTTGCCATGCCAAAAACCCAGCCCGCATGGAGACCCCAGGCAAGCCCCAGATGGTTGTGATCAACTCCCCGCGCTAGACAAAGCACCATGCCCATTAACCACAGCCCTGGTAGTTGAGGGATATTTTCTGATCCTTCCCAGACCAGGTGAAGTAGGGCAAAAATCAGACTGGAGACGATCGCGCCACTCCACAGCCCATAAGTCTGCTCTAATTGACCCAGCACAAATCCTCGAAAAACCAGTTCTTCGGTGACACCGATCCAAAGTCCTAAAAACAAAGTTGGCAACAGCACTGATCCCAACTGCTTCCAGTTCTCTGATTTCCACTCAATCCAACCCAATAGAGTTTGAACGCCAAAAAGGACGACTAGCCCGATCGTGCCTAGTGCTAACCCGCGACTGACCGATCCGAGATCATCCAGGTTTCCAGACAGCCCATAGTGACTAAAGGGAACATTTTGAACCCAAGCGGCTGCCCAAAGCACGATGGGAGCCAGCAGATAGAGTGAGGCAACGAGCGGCAATTTTTGACGAATTTCTAAAGGCTTGAAGGGATGCCACTTTAAAGCGATCGCTAGTGGGATGGCGATCGGCAGCCAAATTGCCACCCAAACAGCAAAAAAAACACCTACCCTGATCGGCACCGAAGCTTCCGCAAAAAATGCAAAAAACGGGTGAACACGATCGAGGGTAGGCATAAAACAAGTTAGAAAATGAAGTCTTTTAACGCGATCGCGATCGTCTTTTGGAAAGGTTATTCCGCTTCTTCGTTCCCGTTGGAACCGTTTTGATCACCCTTATCAGCATCGATCTGAATCAAGTGAATATGCTTATAGCCCAGCTTAATTTCAAACTCATCTCCTGGCTTTAAGCCCATTGCTTTGGTGTAGGCTGCCCCGATCACAATTTGACCATTTTGATGCACACTGACCCGATAAGTCGGCTCTCGCCCCCGACCATCTTTTGACCCCTCTGGACTCAGAGGAATGCCTCTTGCAACCAACAGAGCATCATAGAAATCTGTCAGATTAACGCGAGTTTGACTATTCTTAGTTATGGTGTAGTAGCCACAGCGCTTTGCAGTTTCTCGGCGCGGCAAGTGTGACAGTTCTTTTACTTTTTGAAGTAACGCCTTCCCTGTTAAAGGGGCAGTTGCAGTTTCAGTCATCTGCTACAGAATATCCCTAGATTTCTGAAATGGTAAATAGAGTCAATGTTAAATGTTTGACCTAATAAAATATATCTCTAATCTGCTCTATCTGCACAATATTTTTGCTTAAATTATCATGCATTAATCGTTTCAATTAGCTTTTCTCGATCGCGGTCTAACAAAATTTGCCGATATTTCATCAAAGCTTGTATCGAAACAAGTCGCTCAAACGCCGCGCTGCTAAAGCTTGATTTTGTGCATCTTCAGAAGCAACAGGTCTGACTTTCTCAAATTGTTCTAATCAATTTAGGCAAAATGCTAAACTAAAGCGTATGGAAAATGCTGCTTTTTGGTAATTACCAATCAACAGGTTGCCAGTCAGGAGACAGATTTTTCGTAACAAACTATTAACTTTAGAAATTGCTAATTCATAAAATAGTGTTTTCTTGCCGTTACAGTTGCTCTAGCTCCGCACCGCTTAGACCTTTAAAGTTGCAGTTTTTTGGTTTCTAGAATGCAAGTTGTTTTTAAGATTGTTCGCCAAAACCAAAATTCGTTACCAAGAGTTGAGTCCTACCCGCTCGACGTGGAATCAAGCGCCACAATTCTTGATTGTCTCAATCAGATTAAATGGCAGCAAGATGGCACGCTTGCTTTTAGAAAAAATTGTCGCAACACAATTTGTGGCAGTTGCTCAATGCGAATTAATGGTCGATCGGCACTGGCTTGCAAAGAAAATGTGGGCAGCGAAATCGCTCGTTTTTCTGCCAGTTCAGCCGCAGCGCCTAATCAGATTCCAGAAATCACGATCGCGCCGATGGGCAATATGCCCGTGATTAAAGATTTGGTGGTCGATATGCAAGGCTTTTGGGCAAATCTCAAAGCCGTCGATCCCTATGTCAGCACGGCAGCGCGACAGGTGCCAGAGCGAGAATTTTTGCAAACGCCCGCAGAGCGATCGCAGCTTGACCAAACTGGAAACTGCATTATGTGCGGTGCTTGTTATTCTGAGTGCAACGCTCGCGAAGTTAACCCTGAGTTTGTCGGACCTCATGCGTTAGCCAAGGCTTATCGCATGGTGGCCGATTCTCGCGACGATCGGACTGCTGCCCGACTCGAAAAATATAATCAAGGAACCGAGGGCGTTTGGGGCTGCACTCGCTGCTATTTCTGCAATAGTGTTTGCCCGATGGAAGTCGCGCCGATGGATCAAATTGGCAAAATTAAGAATGAGATTTTAGCGCGTAAAGATGGACAAACGGGGCGATCGATTCGTCACCGTAAAGTCCTAATTGATCTCGTCAAACAAGGCGGCTGGATCGATGAACGGCAGTTTGGCTTACAAGTTGTGGGCAATAACCTTAAAGATCTTAAAGGACTGATGAGCCTTGTCCCGTTAGGGCTGCGAATGCTCAGTCACGGCAAACTCCCAGCAAAATTTGAGCCTTCTGAAGGGGCAAAGCAGGTACGATCGTTGATCGAATCCGTCCAAGCATTCCAAACAGAATCAAAACGCCTTTAAGTCCAACTTTCTGCCTCAGTTAACTCCCTCAACTATCAGTAATGACTTCCCAACCCCCAACGCCAGAAACGATCGCAGAAGCCCCGAATCAGCCCCAACCTGCTTTTGGCTGGACGGCTTATGCCGAACAAGTCAATGGGCGCTTTGCCATGATTGGCTTTGTCAGCTTATTAATTCTCGAATTTTTCACCCGCCAAGATTTTTTTACTTGGCTAGGTTTACGATAACGTCAACGCGGATCTGTGGGCACTGCTAGCGGTTGCCCAGCCCGGTTATAGAGCAAAATATCCCACTGTCCCCTGGCATTAGACTCGAAGGCGATCGTTGCTCCATCAGCGCTAATGGTGGGGTTTCTCACTTCTGCCCGAATATTATCAGTCAGGTTACGCAACTGACGAAAATCTCGATCGTATAAATAAATTCCCGTTATGCCTTGGCGGCTGCCTGCAAACACAATAAATCGCCCATTGTCTGACACTGCCGGACTCGATGCCATCAGATCTAAAGAATTAAGCCCCGGTAAGTTCAATAAACGCTGCTCAACCGTGTCATATAAATAGATATCTTGAGTGCCGCGCCGATCGGACGCAAACACAATATAGCGACCGGACAGGCGAGGCGAGATATCTGAAAACGGACTATTCAGACTGCGCCCACCGGGATCGAACGGGAACGGCAGCAGCGTCGCCCCCGCACAGCCATTCAGAAATGCGGCGATCGTAACTAACCCAAAAAAGACAAAACGCTTAGACACAAGACCTAATTATGGGGCAATTGTGGGCGCGGTATTGGGACGATTGTTGGGGAGGTCTAACTCCACAAAAGCACCGCGATCGAGCACTTCGATATCCCACTGTCCGCGAGTGCTGCTCTCGAAGGTCACATAGCGTCCATCCGGGCTAATGCTCGGACGACGCAGCCACCCTTGATAGGCAGACATTAACACCTGCGACTGTTGAGTCGCGCGATCGTAAAGCCGAATTTCAGGAATGCCGCGATCGCTGGCAATGTAAGCAAGATAGCGCCCCGTATAGCTGAGACTGGGGTTTTCAGCGATCGCGTTGGGGCGGTTGAGGCGTTGGAGGTTGATAAACTGTCGCTGCTCTAAGTTATAGGCCAGAATGTTGCGGCTTCCCTCACGGCTCGACACAAATGCCAAAATGCGCCCATCGCCGCTTAGAGCAGGTTGCTCGTCGTTTTGGCGACTGTTGAGCGAAGTTGACCCGATCGGAACTCCAGTCGGACTGCACGCCGCCAGCGAACCCAACAAGAGCAGCCGAGCCATGAAACTAATCCCCGAAACCACACTTTTCACACTGCAACTGCCATTCAATCAAGCCATTTCATAACGAATCCCCCCGACTTCTCTAACCACGAGAAGCAATGGAGGGATCAAGACAGGGGAGATCAACGATCAACGCGATCTAGCTCAAACAAACCAGAAGGTTAGGATTCCCCCCAGTTATCATTCTCGTCGTCATTTGGCTCAACCGGACGATAGTCAACATAATCGGAGGGTGGCTCTTCTACATTTCTGCGTCGGTTGGTAGCTTCTTCATCAGTGGGGCGAGGTCGTCTGGGTTTAGAACCTTGAGATGGATTGCTCGATCGCGGAGCAGTGTTGCGATTGCGGGCGCGATCGTCAAAGTCGTTAGAGTCAACTGTCGCATCGATCACGGGATAATCTGGACGAGAACGAGGGCGGCGAGTCTTATCAGACGGGTTTAGCCGCTCGTCACGAGGACGACTTGAAGGACGACGACCCGAATCATAATCATCACGATTCTGTCGCGTGTCTTTTGTGCCCTGAATTCGCGGACGACGCACCCGCTCGTCGATCACCTCTTGGTCTTCAAACTCAGCGCTTTGACGATAGCGAGAGCTAACTGGGCGGTCAGAATCGACGATCGGCGTGTTGCGCTTTGCTTGCTCGGTCGAAACTTTGCGAAGGCGCAAATTTTCAATCACGAAAAAGACAGAAGCGCCCGTCAGCAGCACTTGACCAAACTGCATAATCGGGTCAAAGCGCCAGCCATAAAAAATTAAAATCAAGCCGCACAGCAGACCGACGGCGGAAAAGAAAATATCGGAATCTCTAGATAACTCAGGGCGGAACGATCGAACGGCATAAAGCCCTGCCCCGCCAACGGCAAGAATAATCCCGGCAATACTAGCTAGATTGAACTGAAAGTTAACCATTCCCTGTCTCCTAGGTAAGTCTTATATTAGCGAGTTATGCCTAAGATCTCTACTCTAACAAGCCCAAATTCCTTCAGACCTACTCAATTGCTTTCTCAGGCTTTATTGAAGCCTAGATTTTGCACTTCAAAGCAAAAACCTCAGTTTTAGCAGGGAGCGCGACCTAAATTTAGCCACTGCCTTGCTAGAACTAAGGTTTTGCAAAAGTGCTGGTACTTTGCTATGCCCAGAAGGATTTTAGGCACCGAATGCCCAGCCTTAAGAGCGCTGAATTTTATCTTTTTGGCTAATGAAGATCAGCCCGATCGTGGCTGGAACTAGCACAACCACAGCACCTGCCAGCAAGCTCAATAAGAAATTTGTTAAAGAAGGTGTCATGAGTCTCAAAGTCCTCTATCTACAACAAGCGACTGTTCATAATCTTAGTGGTTTGTCACACAGTTGCATAGATCCTAGAGAAATGGAATCACGATCGTCCAGAATTCTGGCGTTAATTAACAACCTACGACCGCTAAAATGAGAATTAGCTAGGATTTGTTTACAAAGCTTCAAACTTTTGACTAACACCTGATGATTTCTTCTACCGTTGTCTCGCTGACTCTGAGCATCTTGCTCGGTTTGATGATTTTTCTGTTTATCATTCGCATCGTTTTGTCCTGGTATCCGCAGGTGGCGTTAAACAAATTTCCCTTTAGTTGGGTGGCGATTCCGACCGAACCTTTTTTGGTGGTGACGAGAAAGCTGATTGCACCTGTGGGCGGTGTCGATATTACGCCGATCGTCTGGGTAGGTTTGTTTAGCTTGGCAAGAGAGATTCTGCTGGGGCAGCAAGGGCTATTGACGATGATGCTTAATTAAAGAAATTCTCTCTAATCTTTGGGCATCATCACTTTTTCAACAAAGTTAGTGTAGATTTCGCCCTTGATAAACTCTGGTGTGTCTAGAATTTTTTGGTGAAACGCGATCGTCGTTGGCAACCCTGTAATGGCACATTCGCGCAAGGCTCGTTTCATGCGGCGGATCGCTGAGGGTCGATCGCTGGCCCACACAATCAGTTTGCCAATCAGCGAGTCATAATAGGGCGGAATCTCATAGTCAGTGTAGACGTGAGAATCCATTCGCACACCGGGGCCACTCGGCGGTAAATAGCCGCTAATGCGTCCAGGACTGGGGCGGAAGTTAAAATCGGGATCTTCGGCGTTGACTCGACACTCGATCGAGTGCCCTCGCAAAACCACTTGATCTTGAGTCAAACTGAGTTCTTCACCCTGAGCAATGCGAATCTGCTCGGCGATCAGATCAATGCCTGTGATCATCTCAGTTACGGGATGTTCAACCTGAATGCGGGTGTTCATCTCCATAAAGTAGAAATCGCCGGACTGGTCAAGCAAAAATTCGACCGTTCCTGCGCCGACGTAATTAATCGACTTGGCGGCAAGCACGGCAGCACTCCCCATCTTTTCTCGCAGCTCTGGAGTCAGGGCAGAACTGGGCGCTTCTTCTAACAGCTTTTGGTGACGACGCTGAATCGAACACTCGCGTTCGCCGAGGTGAATCACATTGCCGTGACTGTCTGCCAAAATCTGAAACTCAATGTGGCGAGGGTTTTGAACATACTTCTCGACATAGACACCGCCATTGCCAAAAGCGGCTTCGGCTTCTCCTTGCGCTGCCATGTAGAGTTTGCCGAGATCTTCATCTGCCGTCACCAGCCGCATGCCTCGTCCGCCGCCACCCGCCGTCGCTTTAATGATCACGGGGTAGCCCATCGATCGGGCGATCGATCGCGCTTCAGCTTCATCTTGCACCAAGCCTTTACTGCCCGGAACGGTAGGCACGCCGACTCGCTGCATCGTTTTTTTGGCCGTCGATTTGTCGCCCATCGATCGAATTGAGTCGGGAGAAGGGCCAATAAAAACGATTTGATGATCGGCGCAGATCTCGGCAAATCGCGCATTTTCTGCCAAAAAGCCATAGCCGGGGTGAATCGCGATCGCGTTGCGGGTCAGAGCGGCGGCAATAATATTGGGAATGTTGAGATAGCTTTTGCTGCTGGCGGGTTCACCAATGCAAACGGCTTCATCGGCTAGCTGAACGTGCAGCGAGTGGCGATCGATAGTGGAGTGAACGGCAACGGTGGCGATCCCCATTTCTTCACAGGTGCGAAGAATTCGTAGAGCGATCTCCCCCCGATTGGCAATCAAAATTTTCGAGAAACGCATTGGCGATGTGTTGAGTCTGTATTCAGAAAAATAGATCCTTCTGAGGCATGCTGAAAGATACTTGCCGTCTCTCAACATACTCTATATTGAAGTCCGGCAATGTTATTGAGTGGCGTTACATTCGCAGCTATTTAGGGATCTGCCTGATCACGGCAGGGGCGAGTCCTGACCAGATGGGGGTTTGAATATTTGCGCTGTCTAAGCCATCTGCCGCCCAAGTGTTGCAGGTTCGCAAGATCGAATAGTGCCCGGTGGCTTCATAAAATCCACTCGTGTCGATCGCATCTTGAATGCGAATCGGCTGTCCTTGATCGGTTTGCTGAAACGACGCTTTGATAAAGGCGACTAGTTGCAAATAATCTTTTTGGCTGACTCCCACACATTTCAGTTCAACGTTTGGTTCGTGGGGCAATTCTGCATCACCTTCGACATACAAAGCGGTGGGGTTTCCGGGCATGAATAAGCTTCTGAGAACATTGGAAATTTTCATCTCTGACCAGCTTGGCGTATTCATATAAAAGTCACGATCGCCCCATCCAAATTTGAGATATCGATAGCGCTGTTGAGCATCTCGCCCGATCTGATCAATTGAGAGAAACTGGCTCCAATCAAAGGCTTGATTCTGCACTGGGAGAATCAAGTTAACGTGCATCGCGTCGCCTGCAACATAAACTTTAAACGGTTGATTTTGACAACTTTGTGAAGAAGTTCCCCATTTCCGAGGGGTGACGTAGCCAATTCCAAGCAAAGTTGTGGTGATCAGCATGGGTGCGACAAAATATCGCCAGGTTCGCCTAAAAAGAATAGAATGTCGTTTGGATTGATTCATTACAAGTGAGTCAAATGCCATTACCCTATCCGCACGATCGCACTGCATATCCTCATTTCTAGAAAAACTTCATACTCTAAAGGTTGATCAACCAAAGTAAAATTTAGAAACACAGCCGCAAAAGGATTGATCGATGGCGAAAAAACCTGCCCCAACTGAGAAAAGAATTGTGCTACCGGGAGTCAGTTGGCAGCAGTTTGAAACCTTGTTAGACGAGTTGGGGCAAAATCGCACGGCTCGACTCACCTACGATCGGGGCAAACTCGAAATGATGACTCCGCTTGAAGAACACGAGCGCTGTAGTCGTCTGATTGAGTCCCTAATGCTCGTCGTTGCCGATGAAATGGAGGTGCAGGTTAACTCGATCGGGTCAGTTTTGCTAAAACGCGCCGATTTAGGCTGTGTGGCTCAACCCGATTCGTCTTATTACCTGACTGAGAAAATCCGACTCCCGAATCGAGCAGAACTCGACTTGAATCAAACTCCGCCGCCTGATATCGCACTTGAAGTGGCGATTACCAAGAGTTCTTTTAACAAGTTTGCGATTTATGCGGCGTTGGGGCTGCCCGAAGTTTGGCAATATTGGACGACGATCGGCGATAACGTCCTTAAAGGCAACTTGCTGATCTATCAATTGCAAAACGGGCAATATGTTGAGTGTCTGACCAGTCCTACATTTCCGTTTCTGCCTGCAAAACGAGTTTTAGAGTTTTTGGATCAGAGCGATAAGATCGGGTTAGCACAGGCGCTGACCGTCTTTCGGAGTTGGATTCAGGAGCAGCGATCGCTCAATACTTGATGGATCTTTTTAATTTTTATGAACCGCAAGGGCAAGAAGTGCCGATCGTGGCAAATCTTCCCCACAGTGGAATGTTTGTTCCAAGCGCGATCGCTGCCCAATTTACGCCAGAGCATTTGCAAGCTTTACCCAACACAGATTGGCATCTCGATCAACTTTACGCATCGCTGCCCAGGTTTGGGATCACAGTTCTGCAAGCGACTCATAGCCGATATGTGGTCGATTTAAATCGTCAGATCAAAGAATCTGTTTTTGGTGACTTTTGGACAGCCGTTATTCCTGAGAAAACGGCATTTGGACAACCCATTTATCAAACGACTCCCAGTGAGCCAGAAATCGCGGCACGAGTTCGAGACTTTTATCTGCCTTATCACGATCGATTAGCGGCGATTGTGCAAGAAAAGCTCGATCGCTTTGGCAAAGTTTATCTTTTAGATCTCCACAGCTTTTTAGGGCTGATCGCCGATCAAGTGTGTTTAGGGAATCGAAATGGGCAAACGTCCTCAGAGTTTTTGATCTCGATCGTCGAGCAAAGTTTTCTCCAAGCAGGCTATCAGACTGTTAGAAATAAAGTCTTTACTGGAGGCTACATCACAGGACATTACGGTCAACTACCAGGCGTTGAAGCGCTGCAAATTGAAGTTCGATATCCCGTCTATTTAGATGAGACACAACTTGAAAAACCGCAGCCTCCTGATTGGAATGTTCCTCAATTTGAGAGTGCGAAGAAAAAATTTGATGGGATTTTTGGCTCAATTGCTCACGCGCTCAAATAAGCTTAACGTGAATTCGATGAAGCTTTTCGCTACGGTTGTAGATCCGGGCTGCCCCCTAAATCCCCCAAAATTGGGGGACTTTGAACCTAAATTCTGGGCTTGAAGTCCCCCAGAATTGGGGGATTTAGGGGGCTGAAGCCCTGAAGAACGAAGCGAAAGAACTCATCGAACTGACGTTAAGCTTACGCAAACCTCCGAGGTTTTGGTCAGATAAGTAGTCGAGCAATGCAACCCGATCGTCAGAGAGATTCCTGCTGCAACCTAAAGTCAAACAAGATTACCGATAGAATGAAATCTTGTCTCGATCGTACAGGATTCTATGTCAGTCATTGCCTCCGCTCCTTTTTCGGCTAAAGAGATTGCTGCTGAAGGCATCAAGCCCGAAGAGTATGAAGATATTGTGCAACGGCTAGGTCGTCACCCCAATAAAGCCGAACTGGGAATGTTTGGCGTAATGTGGTCAGAACACTGCTGCTATAAAAACTCTCGTCCGTTGCTCAAGCAGTTTCCCACCGAAGGCGAAAGAATTCTCGTCGGGCCGGGTGAAAATGCCGGGGTCATCGACTTAGGAGACGGATTGCAGCTTGCCTTTAAAATTGAGTCACATAATCACCCCTCAGCCGTCGAACCCTTTCAAGGCGCTGCCACAGGCGTTGGCGGAATTCTGCGAGACATTTTTACGATGGGGGCACGTCCGATCGCGTTGCTCAACTCCCTCCGCTTTGGCTCTCTAGACGATGCCAAAACGCGCCGCATCTTCACAGGCGTGGTGGCTGGCATTTCACACTATGGCAACTGTGTCGGCGTTCCCACGGTGGGCGGCGAGGTTTATTTTGACCCCGCTTACTCTGGCAATCCCTTAGTCAATGTGATGGCACTAGGGTTGATGGAGACGACAGAAATCGTCAAATCAGGGGCAAAAGGCATTGGCAATCCGGTTTTATATGTCGGCTCAACTACGGGACGCGATGGCATGGGCGGAGCCAGTTTTGCCAGTGCCGAGTTGAGTGATCAATCAATGGACGATCGTCCGGCTGTGCAAGTCGGCGATCCCTTTCTAGAAAAATCTTTAATTGAAGCGTGTCTAGAAGCGTTTAAAACGGGCGCAGTGGTCGCCGCTCAAGACATGGGCGCGGCGGGGCTAACCTGTTCAACGTCTGAGATGGCAGCAAAAGGAGGCGTGGGCATTGAGTTGGATTTAGATCTAATTCCAGCGCGAGAAACGGGCATGGTGCCCTATGAATATCTGCTCTCTGAGTCTCAAGAACGAATGCTGTTTGTGGCCCACAAAGGACGCGAACAAGAACTAATCGACATTTTTAAACGCTGGGAACTTCAGGCAGTGGTCGCGGGGACGGTGATTGAAGAATCGATCGTCAGAATTCTCTTCAAAGGTGAAATTGCCGCCGAAATTCCAGCAACGGCACTATCCGACAACACGCCGATTTATCACCACGAGCTACTGGCAGAGCCGCCAGAGTATGCGCGTCAAGCCTGGGAATGGAGCAGCGATCGCTTACCTACCTGCAATGAAAAAGGCATCGAACTCGAAAGCGGATTTCTCACCTGGAATCAAGCGCTGTTGAAATTGCTCGATGCCCCCCCGATCGCTTCTAAACGCTGGGTCTATCGTCAATATGACCATCAAGTCCAAAACAACACCGTGCTGCTGCCGGGTGGAGGCGATGCCGCCGTAGTGCGAGTTCGTCCGCTTGCGAATGCGTCGTCTTCGGCGTTTGTGGCTGATCCGTCGTTGCTCAACAAAGGCGTTGCTGCCACGGTTGATTGCAATGCCCGCTATGTCTATCTTCACCCTTATGAAGGAGCCAAAGCCGCTGTTGCCGAAGCCGCTCGTAATTTAAGCTGCGTGGGTGCAGACCCGATCGCCGTCACCGACAATCTCAACTTTGGTAGCCCCGAAAACCCGATCGGCTATTGGCAACTCGCCGAAGCCTGTCGGGGTCTCGCCGAAGCCTGCACCGAGTTTGCAACGCCCGTCACAGGCGGAAATGTCTCTCTTTATAATGAGACGCTAGATAGTGATGGCAAACCTGCCCCCATTTATCCAACTCCCGTTGTGGGAATGGTCGGGTTAATTCCCGATCTTAATCGCATCGCAGGTCAGGGTTGGCAAGCTGAAGGAGACGTGATTTATCTGCTCGGATTGGGGATAGATACCGTTTCTGAATCGGTAACTCTGGGCGCATCCGAATATCTGGCAACTCTGCACGGCACGATCGCCGGAAAACCTCCACAAATCGACTTTAGTTTAGAACGCAACGTGCAAACTGCGTGTCGAGACGGCATTCGTCAAGGGTGGATCAAATCGGCTCATGACTGTGCTGAAGGCGGATTTGGAATTGCTCTTGCCGAGTCGTGTCTCAGCAGTCAGCAGGGCGCAGAAATTACCTTCGACGCGCATCCGGCTCGGTGGGATCAGTTGCTGTTTGCAGAAGGCGGCGCACGCATTATTGTCTCGGTTGGGCGAGAGCAGCAAGCTGACTGGGAAGCCTATCTGCAAAAGCATCTTAATGAAGATTGGCAAAAAATTGGTCAAGTTGCGGGTCGATCGCTGCGAATCTCAACCAGCAACCATCTCTGGTTAATTGACGCTACGATCGCAGAGATGCAAGCCGCCTGGCAAAACGCGATCGAGCGACGGTTAGAGAGTTGATTCATACAACTGTAGGAATATAATCTCGCTCTTTTTGAATAGAGATCGAATCAGATCTGTGAGATTATTAAGAGGATATTAAGATAAGTTAAGCCTCCCATTCATCAAGTTGCCCCTCTCCACGTCACAAAATCCTTAGAAAGCTCTGAGCTAAACCTATGATGCCTGATGACACTTTGTCCGATTCGCTTGAGCAGTTTGATGGATGGGTAGATCCACTCATGTCTGCCGACAAACCAGAAGAAGCCTGCGGAGTTTTTGGGGTTTATGCACCCGGAGAGCAAGTCGCCAATCTCGCCTATTTTGGGCTGTATGCACTCCAGCATCGTGGACAAGAGTCAGCAGGCATTGCCACTTTTGAGGATGGCACCGTTCACCTGCATAAAGAAATGGGGTTAGTGTCTCAGGTCTTTAACGAAACAATTCTCAGTGAGCTGACTGGAAATCTGGCGATCGGGCACACTCGCTATTCGACCACTGGGTCTAGCCGCGCTGTCAATGCTCAACCCGCCGTAGTGCCAACTCGCTTAGGCAAAATAGCGCTGGCTCACAATGGCAACTTGGTCAACACCCAAACGCTGCGAGAAGAACTCTTAGAGCAGAATCATAATTTTCTCACCACTACCGATTCAGAAGCGATCGCTTGGGCAATCGCCGAAGCCGTCAACGCTGGAAGCCCTTGGGTAGAGGCGGCCACTCACGCCTTTAAGCGCTGTCAAGGAGCATTTAGTTTAGTGATCGGCACCCCGGATGGCATGATTGGCACTCGTGACCCTAACGGCATCCGCCCACTCGTCATTGGCACCCTTCCGCAAGAGTCGCCCGACGACGCACCTCGCTACGTTCTTGCGTCTGAAACCTGCGGCTTAGACATCATCGGAGCCGATTATTTACGCGAAGTTGCCCCTGGCGAACTGGTGTGGATCACCGATGCTGGGTTAGCGTCGAGTCGATGGGCAGAGCAGTCACAGCGCAAACTCTGCATCTTTGAAATGATTTATTTTGCGCGTCCTGATAGCGTCGTGCATGACGAAAGTTTATATAGCTATCGGCTGCGAATTGGTCGCCAACTGGCGATAGAGTCCGCGATCGATGCCGACATTGTAATCGCCGTGCCTGATTCAGGTGTGCCTGCCGCGATCGGGTTTTCCCAAGCGTCGGGCATTCCTTATGCAGAAGGCTTGATCAAAAACCGCTATGTGGGTCGCACCTTTATTCAACCGACTCAGATCATGCGCGACGCGGGCATCAAAATGAAGCTGAATCCGCTTAAAGACGTGCTGGCAGGAAAGCGGGTTGTGATTGTCGATGACTCGATCGTGCGAGGCACCACCAGCCGCAAAATTGTCAAAGCTCTGCGCGACGCGGGCGCGATCGAGGTTCACATGAGAATCTCATCGCCCCCGGTGACTCATCCTTGCTTTTATGGCATCGACACCGACAGCCAAGATCATTTGATTGCCGCCACCAAACCAGTAGCAGAAATTGCCCAGCAAATTGGAGTCGATTCGCTGCAATATCTCAGCTTAGAAGGGATGTTAACCGCCACTCGTGAAGACACCAATGAGTTTTGCTCTGCCTGCTTTACGGGTGATTATCCGATCGCGGTGCCTGCACCATTGAAGCGATCCAAGTTAATGCTAGAGAAAGCGGCAACGAGCTAGGCTAACTGAAGCTTAAAGCAACGTGAATTCGATGAAGCTCTTCACTGCGGTTGAAAATCCGGGTTGCCCCCTAAATCCCCCAATTCTGAGGGACTCTAAACCCAGAATTTAGGTTCAAAGTCCCAATTCTGGGGGATTTAGGGGGCTGAAGCGCTAAATAACGAAGTGAGAGAACTCAGCGAACTGATCTCAACTCATCTTCTGATAGACTTCCTCGGCAACTCTTTTGAGTCGTTTGAGTTGGGCTGTCATGTCGCTCTGCGTCCACTCAGATGCAAAGGTGTTGAACCCATACCGCACGATCGGGTTGGGAATCTCAAACTCAAAGCGATTTAACAACCGAGTGCCTTTGCCTTCAGGGGTACACTCCCAACGATCGCGCCCCTTAAAAAATCCTTGAAACTCCCACACTACTAAGCCCGGTTCGCGCTCTGCAACCACACTTCTCAGCGCGGGTTGTAAAAGCGGGACTTGGATCACAAAGCGGCTGAGGCTGCCCACCTCAGTAGACCATTTCCCGATCGGCTCACAGCGCAAAGCTGGATTGAGCCAACGGTGCATCAGACTTTGCTCGGTAAAACAGCGCTCTACGATCGTGGCGCTTGCATTGATTTGGATAGATTGCTCAAAAATCTGGGGCGACATTTTAACTTGTAATCACTGAGATTCAAGGGTTGAACCGTTTACTACATCAAAGATATATCTCTAGACCGAGGTTTTGAAGTATGGCTAGATGGCATTCTGCCTGTCATCTACTGTTTTGATTACTCCAATCAGCGAATAAACCCTCTTTACTAATCAGCAGTCATGCAGAAAGTTATCGAGGTCTTCATGATAATTCATCAAAACTTAAAAATAGTATTTCTAAAGTCTTTTCTCTTTGGAGAGATGCCTGTACCCTAATAATGCATCAGTATTTTAACGCTTCTCACAAGATTTTCTCGCACTCTAAGTAGGAACTCGTAAGCTGAGTTGTATAAAAACAGACTGCTTTCTAGCCTAGTTCCAAATGGCTACTCTTCTCACAGTAGCCGTTGCACGTTTTGATCGACTGAAAAAGAGATTAACTAGATAACCATGAATCAAGTTTGGCAAAGTTTTAGTGAGCCAGTTGGGGTGCAAATACTCAGCCCACTGATTGTATTGGCACAAACCCCCGTCGCCAACCCAGCCCCGATCAATGTTTTTCAAGGAATCGATCCCAATAATCTAACCAATATCGTGTTGCGGCTACTGGGCGCACTGGCGATTTTACTGATTGGCTGGTTAATTGCGGGTCTGGTTTCGGGGGCTGTTCGGAGTCTGCTTAAGCGCACAGATGTCGATAACCGTTTAGCGGGGATGACTGCGAGTGGACACGCTCAGTCAGACCTGAAGGTAGAGAGTTTAGTTGGCGCGTTCGTCTTTTGGGTCATTATGATCCTGGCGGTGGTGGCAGCCTTAAACACACTCAACCTGGCAACCGTCTCGACATCGCTTAACACGTTCCTCGATCAAATCTTTAGGTTTTTGCCGCGTCTTGGTTCTGCTGCGGTGTTGCTTGCGATCGCTTGGATCGTTGCAACCGTGGTGAGAGCGCTCGTGATTCGCACGGCTCAATCATTTTCACTCGATGAACGGTTATCCGAGCATTCTCCTACCGATCCCCTGTCTCCTAGCCCGTTTTTGCTGAGTGAGGCGTTCGGTAATGCGCTGTACTGGTTTGTCTTCCTGTTCTTCCTGCCGCTGATTTTGGGTGTGCTCGATTTGCAGGGACCGCTTCAGCCTGTGCAAAATCTGCTAGATCAAATCTTGGCGGCTTTGCCCAAAATCTTTACGGCGGTGTTGATTGTGGCGATCGCCTACGTGCTAGGCAAAGTGGTTGCTGGCTTGGTGACGAGTCTGCTAACGAGCATTGGGTTCAACAATGTGTTTCAGTGGCTGGGCTTGCCCGACCCGACGACTCGTGTGCCCTATAGCTCAGAGTTTCAGACAGGCGAAGTGTTAAACGAGCCAATAAGCCCCAAGCCGACGATTCGCACACCTTCTGAGATTGCAGGGGTTGTGGTTCTGGTGGGTATCTTGCTGGTGGCAACGGTTGCGGCGATCGATGTGCTGCAATTTGAAGCGCTGAAACTAATCGCGGCGCAATTGCTGATCGTCTTTAGTCGGATTTTGGTCGGGTTGCTGGTGTTTGCGGTGGGCTTATATTTTGCGAATCTCGCCTACAACTTGATCAACAGTTCTGGAAGTCGTCAGGCAAATCTGCTGGGTCAAGCGGCGCGAGTCTCGATTATTGCGCTTGTGGCGGCGATGGCGCTTCAGCAAATGGGCATCGCCCCAGATATTGTTAACCTGGCGTTTGGGTTGCTGTTGGGCGCGATCGCGGTGGCGATCGCTCTCTCTTTCGGGTTGGGTGGTCGCGATGTGGCGGCTGAACAATTGCGCGAGTGGCTGAAAGAGTTCAAGCGCTAAACTTTTTTGAGTTCTCAATCGATCGGGTGCGTTGCTAAGGGTGACGCACCTTTTTTGTGATCAGAGCGGTGCCTTAAGATCACATCAGTTCGACGAGTTTTTTCGCTTCACTTCAAATTGAAGCTCAGAGCTTGGGTGATGGAGCAAAAAGCCCGACAACTAAACCAAAACCCGTGTTCATCGATCGCTCTTTTCTTGCCCTCACCCTGAACTCTCCCTATGCCAGCCACACCCGCAAGCCTCCAGGAATTTGTCCAATACTGCCAGCAGCATCTTAAAGGCGAGTCGCAAAACTTTTTGGATGCAGTTGCAGTGTCCTAGCTATGTGATGCTGTGCAACTTCGACGAGTTTTGGATCTATGACTTTCGCAAGCAGTCTGAAGAACCGATCGAGAAGATTTCGTTAACGTCAGTTCGGGTTAATCATTGCCTGCCTAGCGATTGAACCTGGTCTCCTGTGCAGCCTGCGATAGTTTGATCGTCCAATGCCGAGCGTCTCGCCCCCTAAATCCCCCATGATGGGGGACTTGGAATGGGCACAATTTCTTGAACGCTGTCGATCTTTCTGCTTCAAAGTCCCCCAAGTTTGGGGGATTTAGGGGGCGAAGGGAACTGAAACGGAGCAGTAACTTATCCCGAACTCAGGTTCGTTAGCACGGCTGCCCGATCAAGTCGGGGCATTCACGTTCATGAATGCAGAGTTGGAGTGAAACTGCCCTGCCAATTCGGGGGGAATCGGAGTTCAAAGTCCCCCAGAATTGGGGAATTTAGGGGGCTGAAGCCCTGAAGAACGAAGCGAAAGAACTCATCGAACTGACGTTTTTCTTTAAGATGCGAGGGCTGCACTACCAGATTCAATAGCCACGAGAAAAATTTAGTGCGGACGATCGAGATATCGCTCAAGCTCAAAAAAATTAAGCAGTGACTCTAGCGGCGTGGTTTCAGCCGTGGGCGTAATCGCTACGATCGCTTCAACCGTCGTCGGAGTCAAATATCGAAACACGTCACGAGTCAGCGTTGAACGCACATCTTCTGGCAGCCCTTCAACTTCAGACTCAAATCTTGCAGCCCGACTTTTGGCAAAGTTTACCTGAAACCGACACCGCTTAAGTAAGCGCCGTTGAATGTTCTGATAGAGCGGCTCATCTGATTTTAAGTGATAAATGGCTCCGTCTAAAAGCAGCGGAATTACGTCTAGGTTCTCTTCTAAAAATAAAAGACTTCCTTCTTGGTTATAAACGTCTATGCCATCGATTCCTAACGCGTTAATATCCGCTAGGGCCAGAATGCGGGCCACGATCGAGACAGGCGGCTTGAAGTCATATAGATCGGACTGATAAATCGCTTGCTCGATCGGGTCATAGGTGCAAATCGTGGCTCCGATCGCTTCTTGAATCATCGCAATATCGTGATCGGTCACAATTGCCAGACTATTAGAGTCATGTTGCCGCAGTTGTTGATTTAACGTGTGAATATAATCTAGCAGCCGATCAATGGTTGCCCGCTCACTCACGCCCGGTTCTCGCCGCCGAGACGCATGTGTGTCAGGTTGGTCAACAAATATCTGCACCATATCATGAGCAGCGATGCACAAATCAAGCAGCAACTCGATCCGAGAAAGCTCAAAAGATTGCCCCTGTCGCGATAGCATCTCTAAAAATGGGTAGACCGTTTGAAAGATCTGGGTAGCTCGCCGCTTAACATTCTCTAGATGGTCGCGCGTGTGATAATAAAGCTGCTTTTGAATCACTTCTCGATCGAATTCTTGCAACGCAAACGCCTTAACGTGATCAATGCTCTCATCAATGCTTTGAGGAATCTTTAATAAATGATCTGAAAAATAAGCGGACGATCGTGAAGAGTCTTGATTCATGAACGCACATTCTGCTCGTTGCAGGCGAGAAATGCTGCTGTCAGGCTTGCCATCTCTGATTGTCTATTGAGGGATGGGGAAGATGGTCTACCTTGAGATAGAGTTAACTTCAGCATCTTTAGACAGAACGCTTGACAACCATTTTTAAGTGACTTGGCGGCGCGATCGTCAGCCCTCGGCGCACAGGTTTAATCGGTTGGTGACTCGCTAACTCTAGATCAGACTGCAAAAGCAGCGTGACTAAAACCAGCTTCATTTCAAACAGCGCAAAAGCTGCCCCGATGCAGCGACGATCGCCGCCCCCAAACGGCAAATATTCATAGGGCGAAAACTGCCGCTCTAAAAATCGTTCGGGTCTAAACTGCTTGGGGTTTGGGTAGACTTCAGAGCGCTGATGCGCCAGATAGATCGATGGCAACAAAATGGTTCCGGGTTCTAACGAATAGCCGAGCAAATCCATCGGCTGCTTGACGACGCGAGGAAAGGCATTAATTGCGATCGGATAGAGCCGCAGCGTTTCTTGACAGATTGCACTCAAATAAGGCAATCGGGCGATCGTCATGGGGTCAGCATCGGGGCTGAGGCTGTCTAATTCTGCTTTTAATTTGCTGCGAACTTCTGGCAATTTAGCGATCCAATAAAGTGCCCAGGCAAGAGCAGATGCTGTGGTTTCATGACCCGCAAACAGCAGCGTCATCAACTCATCTCGCAGTTCGGCATCACTCATGGGCTGTCCGGCTTCGTCTCGCGCTGCTAGGAGCAATGCCAAAATGTCAGTGCGATCGGAGTCAGGGTGAGCGCGACGATCGTCAATCTCGTCTGACAGCAATTGTTTAATCTGCTGTTTTTGGCGCAAAAATCGTCCCCACGGACTCTGGGCACCCCAATCTTTTTGCAAAAACCGATAATAGAGCAGCATAAAACCTGCTGTCGATCCAAATGCCTCCAGCATGTTGACTAACACGTGTCGGAGTTGCTCATAGCGTTGCCCTTCGTGTAACCCAAACACCGTGCTGAGAATTACCCGCAGTGAGATCTCCTGCATTGCAGGACGAACTACAAACGGTTGATTTAGAACCCATCGGCGGCTGATCTGTTGGGTAATTTCACAAATCAACGACCCGTAAGACCGCATCCGATCGCCATGAAACGGAGGCATCAAAAGCTGACGCTGACGCTGATGGCGTTTTCCGTCAAGCAAAATTAGAGCATTCTCGCCCAGCAGTGGCTCTAAAAGTTGATTGCCTTCTGCCGAGCTAACTTGATCAGTCTTAGCCGTAAAAATTGCTTCTAACGCTTCAGGGCTGCTGAAGTAGAGGAACGGTGGCATCTGTTGCCCTAATGCTCGAAAGGTGTCGCCATAGCCGCGAGCGCGAGCCTCTAAAGTTTCTAGGGGGCGAAAGATCCATTGCAGGGTTTGCAGCCAGGGTGGAGTTTTGGGGCCGTCGGGTAATTCCATCGGTTTCAAGACCGCTAACGCTCAAGTCTACTCCCCGATCATCAGCCATTCTTCGCGTTGCTGCAAGGTCTGAAATGTAAAATGATCCAAAGATTGAGGCGATCGTCAAACAAGCCCAGGCTCTTTCCCCTCTTCATACCTGTAAGTTGATCTGGCGAGAGCCGTCTTAATCGAAGTCAAATTTCTATAGCAGAGTCGGTAAACCTACGATCGTGCCTGCAACACCGCTCCAGATACAGAAACGTTTAACATCAGACTCAGCCAATGCTGTGCCCATTTGCTCTAGCGATATCAAGAGCCAGATAAGCACCGTCAGGCAAAACAAAACATATTGCAGAACAGACATCAAGAGTGCCTCCAATTTGTTGTACGAAACGTGAATCAACCTAGCCTTTAAATCACGCTGTCCGCAAGTCTGCCTCGTTGAGAAATAACATCGTTTCTGCACCCACTCTGCCAAAGTCAGGTTCTAGCCCCAACGCCATTTCAATGAGATAAGTCCAGTTTCCAGATTCAGGTTTATAGCTTTTTACAATTCCTTCTCCACCCACAAAGCTAACCAATTGTGCATGACGAAACTTAGGCAACTTAGACACTCCAATACAGATTGCAGTCATGAGAAAATTCCTTCAATCAGGTTCAATTTTTTCTACTTTAGCGGCTTTCTACTAAAGTAGAAAGCCGCTAAATTTTTTTGTATCTTTCTGAATAGAGAAGTTAAACATTTTCTACAACTTTTGAATGTTTTAGTTGAATTTGTATAACTTATACGCAACTAAAACATTGACTCAAACATGATCTTTAACAGTCATACTTTATAATCATTTCTGTCGAATAGAGAGACCTCAATGGGCATCCAAAAAAGTATTCAAATTGACTCGCCTGATGAAATCGCTGGAGCAGGGATTGCCTCACTTTTTGGTGAATCGATCTAATCAACAGCTTTACGAGGCTTCATGGCGGCTCAAACAGGAAATCGAGGGCGATAACACCTCGCTGCTTCAGCAACTCAGAATTACGCAGATGGAAGCTTTATCAAAGCATCAGATGAGTTTGTCAAGTGGAGTCACAGCTATTTGCAGTCAACCGAGAATGTCTATAACAGTGAGTCGAGCTATGCTCAGTAGACATATTTATCCTTGCTGCTCAAACGTGCTACTTCGTCATGTGCGTTCAAGACAGATTTACTGGCGTTGTGGACATTGCTATCAAGACATGCCCGTTTAGAAAACGAACACGTCTTTATACAAACGATATTTAAAGTCGCTCTACAAGATTCAATACAATGACTCAAATTCTAGATAGGTTGTCTACTGAGTGTGCCGATCGCATTCTCTGTGCTACATCAATGACACTCACAAGATTAAAGTCCCCCGGATCATAAATATCTCAAACTGGTACTTTGAGCGCGTTATTTTTCCAGGAGAAACGCTTTTGTTTGAAGCGCTGCCAAAGGCTCAGTTAGAGATTTATACCACGATATTTTCTAGGGTCGCTCTAGTCGAAATTACGGCTTGAGAGCGTTTGGTTATCAAAGATTCTCAAGTTAACGTCAGTTCGACGAGTTTTTTCGCTTCGTTCTCAGCGGCTTCTGCCCCCTAAATCCCCCATTCTGGGGGACTTCAAGCCAAAATTCCGGTTCAAAGTCCCCCAGTTTTGGGGGATTTAGGGGGCTTCTCGAATTCACAACCAGGCAAACCATTTCTGTCGAACTGATTGTTTAAAGCGGCGGCTGTGGCAAGCGTAGCGTAAAGCAACTGCCTTCGGTGCTGGATCGTAGCGTAATCTCACCGCCGTGGAGTTGTGCCAGTTTTTGAGAGAGCGCCAGTCCCAATCCGGTGCCCTCGTAGTTGCGATCGAGCTTGCTGTCAATCTGCTGAAAGGGTTGAAACAGCAGCGCTTGGTCTGATGGGGAAATGCCGATGCCAGTGTCGCTCACGGCAAACTCAATGTCGTCACCAGATTGGCTGACTCGCAGCGTCACCGAACCCGACTCAGTAAATTTGATGGCGTTTGACAACAGATTGACCAAAATTTGTTTCAAGCGGCGTTTATCGGCAATGCAGGTTGTCACATCTAAACCAAGGATGAGGATGAGTTCTAGACCTCGATCGGCTGCCCGCTCTTGCATCAAGTCTGAGCAAGACTGACACACTTCTGTGACTGAGATCGTTTCTAGCTCTAGTTCTTCTCGCCCTGCTTCAATTCTCGCGAGATCTAAAATCTCGTTGATCAGACTCAACAGATGATGACCAGAGGCAGAAATCGTTTCGAGATATTGTCGCTGTTTGTCGGTCAGCGAACCAAATAGCTGTTTCAGCAAAACGCTAGAAAACCCCAGAATGCTGGTCAACGGCGTTCTCAGTTCGTGACTCATGTTGGCCAAAAACTCACTCTTGGCACAATTGGCAGCTTCTGCAATCAACTGCTGCTCTTCAAAGGCTTGAGTCCGTTTGTGGACAAGTTGCTCAAGGTTTTGATAGCTGTGAGCATTGTGGAGCGCGATCGCTGCATTTTCAGAAATTTGTTCTAGCAAGCGAATTTCATCGGGACTAAAGGTGCGGTGAACGGTTGTAGTGTGTAGAGACAGAGTGCCATAGAACTTGTTGTGGATCAGGATGGGCACCCGAACGATCGAAAGAGTCTGCGATTGCTTGATCAAGTCACTCCGAGTTTGGGAGCGAAAACAATCGGCATAGTTGAATGCCTGAAATGGCTCGTGCTGCCAGACATCGGCATCGGGGTCAGTGCGATCGAACCACTCTGATAACGGTAAGCTCCCTCCTAGCATGGAGCAAACTTGCGGGGTGACTCGCCACTCTTCAACCACTTCGACCTTTTCTGCTCCAATCTGCCAAATCACGGCTCGATCGACCTTTAAGTTTTCTCCGGTCAGCCGCACAATTTCTTGCAGCACTCGGTCTGGCTCAAGCTGAGAATTGAGCGATCGACTGATGTGATGGAGTAATTCTTCCTGCCGCGCCTTTTGTTGAATGCAGTGATAAACTTGCATCCGTCTGGTGATGATTGCGCCTAGCAGCAGAGCCGTCTGGGAGATGGTCAGCATATAGAACTGGACTTTTGCGAGATCGAAGCCTAGCTGAGGGGCTTGTGATTGCAAAGACTCTATATAACCAAACCCCGAATTGATCATCAAAATGCTGATCGTGGCGGCGGGCAGCCCATAACGCACCGTCAGCCAGAGCATGGGCAAAAAACTAACATAAGCAAAACTGGGGTTGCCATTGATGCGTATCCCAAACCCCACCCAAATTCCCAGCAACAGGGCGCTGGCTTCTGCGGTTCGTTCTAGCCACACCCGTAGCGTCAGATCAGGCAATCGAAATCGCCGCTGTGAAATCACTGATCGCAGCCAGGGCACCACGCAAACCAAGAGAAACGGGGCTAGAGATGCAATGCCAATGCTGTCTCCGATCCAAAAATGCAGCGTATAGATTTTCCAATCTGACCAGGAAACTGTCCCTGCGATCGCCAGGTTAGCCACCGCCAGCACAGCCAGCACCAGCGGTGTAATCAGCGTGGCGATGAGCACAAACCGCAGCACATCTCGGAACCGATTGAGGCTAGGATCAATTCGTAGACAACGGCTGAGAAAAACATTCGCGCCGCCATAAACTCCAGCGGTGAGTAGCGCGTAGATCAGTCCATAAAACCAAGGAATGTTAATGGGGGGAACAAACCAAACATCAATCAGCGAAGTGAGAAAAAGTGCTGGCAGATAGCGCAAGCCAAACACCTGTAGCAGAACAAAGTTGAGCGCAGGCGGTGGGTAAAACAACGAAACTTCTGGAGCGGTTTCAAAGATCAGAGATGCTCGGTCTAATGCCAGCCAACTGAGCGTGTAGACCCCGACGATCGCGATCGATCGCGCCGACGCTACAAGCCGTCGTGTCAACCTGCTCGATCGCACCTTTTGTTCTTTCACCTGTCTATCAGTCACAACCTGACCTGACAATCATCAGCAAAGCTGACCGTTCCACTTGTCAATTTACTCAGAAGGTTCTTCCTCTGCTTCAGCAATGGTTCGTTTTGTAGCAAAGCCGTCGAGAATGATGCCTCGAATGAGTGTCACTTCATCATCCAGGCTTTTGGCGTGATCTTCGTATTTTGTTGCCGCGTTCTGTAAATTGTAGGTTTTCATTCGCTCAGACATTTGACGCGAGAACGTGACTTTCTCCTCCATGGCCCGAACAGCCGACCACAAAGCATTTTCAATATTCTGAGTTTGCTCTGACAGAAACACATTAGCCGTGAAAGAGTGCCCGATGTGACAGCGAAACCGCAACGGCTCTTCTGTGCCAATTTGCCAGATGCTGCCGTTGCATTCAGGGCAGGTGTAAGTCGTCCGAGTCCCGATCGCTTCTACATTCTTTAGAAACTCCTGGGTATTCATCTCCTGCTCAGCAATCTTAGATTCGACTTCAATTTCTTCAGTCACGGCGGGTTCCTCCTCGGCGACGAGTTGCGACAACTGCACTAGCCTGTCTGGAATTTCTGCAAGCGGCAGGCAGTGATCGACCTTCACATATCGCAAAGCACTCTTGACCATGCTGGGATATTCTGCCTCGTTTGGGTCTTGGACGATCGCCACTCCGCCCCGTTTCTTGACCGCCTGTAGCCCCACAGTGCCATCATCTAGATAGCCAGTCAGCACTACACCCACCACTCTTGAACCATAAGCACGGGCGGCAGAACGAAATAACGCATCGATCGCGGGTCGAAATCGGTTTTCTTGAGGCCCGCGCACTACGCGCATCGCGCCTTGATTGACCAACAGGTGATAATCGGGCGGCGCAACATAGATTCGCCCTTTTTGAATTGACTCTCCATCTGCCGGGTGAGATGCCGGGAGAGCGCTCACGTCTGCAAGAATTTTAGGAAGAAGGCTGGGCTTATCGGCTGCGAGATGCTGAACAATAAAAAGCACAGCATCGATATCAGCAGGCAGCGCCCCCACGATCGCGCCTAGTGCTTTAAGTCCACCTGCCGAAGTTCCAATCACAATAATGTCGTGTCCAGGCATAAATTCCTTTTCTAAATGAATGAAAGCAGCCCAACCCCATCATCTATGTCTTTTGAATGGTTTAGCTCAACTTATACAACGATCGAGCAACTATGACATTAACTAAGACCTGATCTTCAACAGCAGGGTGTAAAGCTATTTGTTGTTCACAGACATTCTAAAACGGGACTAAACAAGATGGCTGACATTGTTGATACTGCTGTTAAAGCGGGTTCTTTCAATACCCTAGTGGCTGCGGTGAAGGCGGCTGGCTTAGTCGAGACGCTTAAAGGCACGGGCCCATTCACTGTGTTTGCGCCCAGTGATGAAGCGTTCGCAAAACTACCAGCAGGCACCGTAGACGGGTTGCTCAAGGACATCCCTAAGCTCAAGAAAATTTTGACCTATCACGTTGTCTCTGGCAAAGTGATGGCGGCCGATGTGGTGAAGCTGAAATCAGCAAAAACGGTGGAAGGTTCAGAGGTGAAAATTGACGCGACTAATGGAGTCAAAATCAATTCTTCGACTGTCACAACAGCCGATGTTGCGGCTGATAATGGCGTTATTCACATCATTGACACTGTGCTGATGCCAGCATAAGCGATCGTCTCTGGGGCTATGGCATGCCATCCGACGGGGCAAGGTATGCCATGCCCTCATACAGATCTGTCACACTCACAAATCAGATTGATATTAAACATTCACTTTTCACAACAAAGTAAGGGATACAAATTGTGTCGCACTACATCAACGAATCTGAGAGTATATTTTCACCAAGGCAATGTCTTGAAAACCGCGGTCGGGTTGCCATTTTTATTGATGGATCTAACCTGTTCTACGCCGCGCTGCACCTAGAAATTGAAATTGATTACACTAAGCTACTTCGTTATTTAACGGCAGACTCTCGTCTACTGCGCTCCTTCTTTTACACTGGAGTCGATCGCAGCAACGAAAAGCAGCAGGGCTTTCTGCTGTGGATGAGCCGCAATGGCTATCGCGTCATCTCTAAAGATTTAGTACACCTCCCCAATGGCTCCACAAAAGCCAACTTAGACATTGAAATTGCGGTCGATATGATGTCGTTGGTTAAATCTTACGATACTGCCGTGTTATTGAGTGGCGATGGCGATCTGACTTATGCAGTCAATGCCATGAGTTACCAAGGGGTGCGGATTGAAGTGGTCAGTTTGCGATCGATGACCAGCGACAGTTTGATTAACGTTGCCGATCGCTACACTGATCTCGACACCATCAAAGAAAACATTCAAAAGATTCCGCGCCGCTCTACTGCCCAGTGTCTAGAGTCAGTTTATCAAACGATTTAGATGACGAGTAGACGATGTGAGACTTTCCTAAAACCGCTCAAAAGCAGCCCTCACCCTAGCCCTCTCCCGCAGGAGAGGGAACTAGAAATCGCTTCAAAGCCCCTCTCCTGCGGGAGAGGGGTTTGGGGTGAGGGTTCTTAGTCGCACATCGCGTGATCAGTTCGATATCTACTTGTTCTATAGGGACGATCGAGTCCTTCCTTTAGTCAACTTGTAATTCAAGCTACAAAACTCTAACGTTAAGCCAGAAGTATTCGTGACACTTATGGCAATTAAAGAAAAACCAACCCCGTCTCGTCCTCGCTTAATCGCGAATATCCTACTAGCCGTATCGGGCGTATTCCTCCTCGTGAACTTGTTTTTGCCAAATTTGTTTGGCGCTCAGGTTCCGGCTGTGCCCTACAGTCTGTTCATTCACCAAGTGCAAGAAGGAGAAGTCAACCAAGCTGCGATCGGTCAAAATCAGATTCAGTATCAACTGAAAACGGAGAATGATACTCCTGGGCAAGTGTTTACAACGACTCCCATCTTTGACTTAGAGTTACCCAAACTTTTAGAACAAAAAGGCGTTGAGTTTGCGGCAACGCCACCTTCTAGAAATGGCTGGTTTACGAGTCTGCTCGGTTGGGTGATTCCACCACTGATTTTTGTAGCGATTTGGCAGTTCTTTCTAGCACGGAGCGCAGGTGGGCCACAGGGCGCACTGTCGATCGGCAAAAGCAAAGCCAAAGTCTACGTCGAAGGTGAATCTGAAAAAATTACGTTTGCGGATGTTGCAGGCGTAGAAGAAGCGAAAACCGAGTTAGTTGAGATTGTTGATTTTCTTAAAACTCCGGCACGCTATATTGCGATCGGCGCTCGGATTCCCAAAGGCGTATTGTTAGTCGGCCCGCCCGGAACCGGAAAAACGCTCTTAGCAAAGGCCGTTGCGGGAGAAGCGGGTGTGCCATTCTTCAGTATTTCGGGTTCTGAATTTGTAGAACTGTTTGTGGGTGTGGGTTCTTCACGAGTTCGCGATCTGTTTGAGCAGGCGAAAAAGCAGGCTCCTTGTATTGTGTTTATTGATGAACTCGATGCGATCGGCAGATCTCGCAGCAGCAACGGCATGTATGGCGGGAATGATGAGCGAGAACAAACGCTCAATCAACTGCTCACAGAAATGGATGGATTTGCGGCAACTGATGCCACTGTGATTGTCTTAGCTGCAACAAACCGTCCTGAAGTTTTAGACCCAGCGCTCTTGCGTCCCGGTCGGTTTGATCGTCAAGTGTTGGTCGATCGTCCTGATCTGGCGGGTCGTGATGCCATTCTCAAGATTCATGCTCAAAAAGTGAAGTTGGGCCCCGATGTCGATCTCAGGGCGATCGCAACTCGCACACCCGGTTTTGCCGGAGCCGATCTTGCCAACTTGGTGAACGAAGCTGCACTTTTAGCGGCTCGAAATCAGCGTCAGACCGTGGCTCAAGAAGACTTTGCCGAAGCGATCGAGCGAGTAGTTGCTGGGCTTGAGAAGAAGAGTCGCGTGCTCAACGAAACCGAGAAAAAGATAGTAGCCTATCACGAAGTTGGTCATGCTTTAGTTGGAGCATTAATGCCGGGAAGTGGTCGAGTCGAAAAGATCTCGATCGTGCCACGAGGCATGGCAGCGCTAGGCTACACGTTACAACTGCCCACTGAAGATCGCTTCTTGTTGAATGAAACTGAATTGCGGGGTCAGATTGCGACGCTGTTAGGGGGACGATCGGCTGAAGAAGTGATTTTTGGCAGCATCACGACGGGCGCTTCTAACGATTTGCAACGCGCAACCGACTTAGCCGAGCGAATGGTGACAACTTACGGCATGAGTAAAGTGTTGGGCCCATTAGCCTATCAGCAAGGACAACAAGCAATGTTTTTGGGTGATAGTGCGCCCAACCCTAGACGAATGGTGAGCGAAGACACGGCAAAGGCGATCGATATCGAAGTCAAAGAGATTGTAGATACAGCACATGAACATGCGCTCGCTATTCTGCGGCAAAATCAAGAATTGCTGGAAACGATCGCGTCTCAACTGCTCGAAACCGAAGTGATTGAAGGCACAACACTACACGATCTGTTAGGCAAAGTCCAATCTCCAAGCCAAGTTACTGCCTCGCGAGAAGTTGCTGTCTGACACCAATCTGATTGAGTGCCATGCCCCTACAAAGAAGGCACGGTGTAGGGGCGACATGTCGTACCCTCTTACTCTATTTGAACGTGAACTCGACGACTTCGTTACGAGTCCATCGCGCCCCCTAAGTCCCCCAAATTGGGGGACTTCAAGCCAAAATTTCCGGTTCAAAGTCCCCCAGAATGGGGGATTTAGGGGGCAGAAGCCGCTGACAACGCAGCGACCCCCCACCGAACTGACGTTAATTAAACTAAATCGATCGGTCTTGCAAGACTGCAATCAACAAAAGCCCCTTCCCAAAGATTGTTGGAAAGGAGCTTACTATTTGAACAAAATTTCGTTGTTTCTGACAATGAAAAAATTCTAATGTTAGTTAACTAAGTGTAGAAGATCCCGTAGAACGCTAACTCCTGACAAGTCCCATAACAGGTAAGCAACAAAGCCGATCATGGCTAAACGACCGTTCCACAATTCGGCTTGAGGGTTGAAACCAAAAAGGAAAGCGTTACGATCGACACCATTATATTCTTTAGCAGTAGAAGGTAGGTCAGTCGTTTTGTTAGTCTGCATTGGTAACATTCCTTAATGACTTGTTACCTTTCATAATATTTGCAGACTTTGCTTTTACCGTCCGCCTTTAGAGGCATCTGTGAACTATTGGGTTAAATCCACGATCGCCAACACCAGTTGAGCTAAATCGATTGGTTTTCCAATATGAGTCTGAAACCCAGCGTCGATCGCCATTTGCTGCTCTCGATCGCTGACATAGGCAGTGATTGCCGCAGCCGGAATCTGTCCCCCAGCTTCCGCACCCAGCCGCCTCACTTGACGAATCAGAGAAAACCCGTCTTCTTCTGGCATCCCGATATCGGCTAAGAGCACATCATATCTGCCAGGAGCTTCAGTCAGAGCCGCGATCGCCTCCCTAACCGAAGTAACCACAGTGACTTCTGCCCCCTCTTCTTCCAACATATATTTCATCAGGTCGAGGCTATCTACATCGTCATCGACCGCCAAAATCGATAAGCCTGCTAGAGAGGGCACCGTCTGGCTCACGATATTCAATTCCTCCGCGGTAGGTTCTAGCTGACTTGGCAGTGTCTCTGGCAGCATCGATCGCAGGGGCAGCCTCACAATCACCGTGGTTCCTTGCCCTTCGCCGGGGCTTTCTGCTTGCACCGTGCCGCCGTGGAGTTCCACAATATGCCGGACGATCGACAACCCTAAACCCAAACCCTGCTTACCTTTAGTCGTGCTGGAATCGCCTTGACGAAAGCGATCGAACACGTAGGGCAATATCTCTGCTCGAATGCCTTGCCCAGTATCACTGACTCGAATTTCGGCATGAGTTTGCACTGGTTCTAATGTGATTTCCACTTGTCCGTCAGTGGGCGTAAATTTAACGGCGTTAGAAAGGAGATTCCACAGCACTTGCTGTAATCGATCGACATCGCCCACGATCATTGCAGAAGTTAGCTGCGAAACGATTTGAATCGATTTCGCTTCGGCAGAGAGTTGGATAGACGAGATCGCGGCATTCACGACCAAAACTAGATCAACCCGATGCGAGTTGAGGTGCAGCTTGCCGCTGGTGATTCGTGAAATATCCAGCATGTCTTCGATCAGTTGAGATTGTGCCCTAGCACTCCGCTCGATCGTTTCTAGGGCACGGGTGACGGCTGCCTCGCCTAGCTTGTGGGTGCGGAGGATTTGCGCCCAGCCCAGCATCGCATTCAATGGGTTGCGAAGTTCATGCGAGAGGTTGGATAAAAATTCGTCTTTCGCGCGATTGGCAGCCTCCGCCTCTTGACGGGCTAGTTGTTCTTGGGTTAGCAGATGCGATCGCTCAATCTCAAACTGTTTGCGATCGGTGATGTCTTCGATCGCCAGCAAGATCCGTTGAGTATCCCCGGCTTCAATCATCTTTAACGCGTTCAGCAGCATAGTTTTCTGCCCAATTCGCTCAAAATTATGCTCGACCTCGAAGTTTTGCAAGATCGTATTGTTGGCAAAAATATCTTCTAGGAGCGATCGCAGTCTGGGTCGGTTCCACTGCCCGTTGCCCAGATCGAAAATCAGCGATCGCGCGGTTTCGTTCGGCTCAACCTCAAACGTTTCGTAGAACGATCGATTGGCTTGGTTCACCCGGAAGTCAGACTCCAGCACGAGTAGCGGAACTTGCACGGTTTCTACGATCGCTTCTGCATAGTTCCGAGCTTCTTTTAGCGTGGCCGCACTGCGCTTGAGGGCATCAATATCGAGCAACACCAACACTACGCCATCAATCTGGTTTTGAGCGGTGCGATAAGGGCGAATGCGGAGCGTATACCAATGTCCGCCTTGAGTCTGCACGTCTAGCTCCTTGACGTTGAGCGTTTCTAGCACCTCCAACATCAATGGCTCTAGGTCGGGAACATTGAGATTGGCTCTGATATCGCTGAGGGGTCGCCCAGCATCGGTGGGAATGAAGTTGAATAACCGCTGCGCCATCGGCGTAAACCGTCGAATTCGTAAGTCGTGGGTCAACATCAAAATCGGGATGTTAATGCTGGCAAGCAAATTGGTCAGATCATTGTTGACCTGGTGCAATTCTGAATTGCGGCTGCGAAGTTCTTCGTTAGTGGTGTTAAGTTCTTCGTTGGTTGCCTGAATTTCTTCTTTGGCAGTTTCTAACTCCTCGTTCGTGCTTTGCAGTTCTTCATTGCTCGACAAAATTTCTTCATTGGCAACTTTGAGGTCTTGAGTCACATACTCCTGCTCTTGAATGACTGCCTGCAAATACTCCTGAGTTGCTAATTGTTCTTGAGTTGCGGCGGCGAGTTCCTGCCGCAGCCGCGCATTCTCCTGCTCTAAATCTCCCTGCTGGCTTTCTAGATCGACAGGACTAAGGCTACTGGCTAGTAGAGCGTCTTCAAACAGCACTAAAAAGCGGTATTCTTCAGCAGTCGGAACTTTAAAGGGAATCACCTGAAGATTGACCATTCTGGATTGCTCGCCCTCTTTTAGGTGAAGTCCGTTCTTGATCACTGGCATCTCTTGCCGTTGCGCTTGATAAATGGCGGCACGTAGCTCGACCAGCAAGCCATCACGCACTAGGTTGAATAGGTTGAAGTTGGCGATTCCAGAAACCAGTTTTAGGTAGCGATCGATGTCTCCCCGCAGTTGCAGCACCTGCATCTGGTTGTCAATCACGACCCCGATCGGCGCGTAGCGATTAGCGATCAGTTGATCAACCTTTTTCTGCAAATCAAACCCTTCGGTCGGAGCCTGTATCGGCTGACTCTCTCTCACCCTAGCGATCGGATAGCGGCTGGGGGTAAATGAAAAGGTGGAACGCGTCGCGGTTAGCTTCTTGGCATAAATTCTGCTCTTTCTCTCGACTAAAGTAAACAATTCTGAAGATTGACCCGTGCTTTCTGACGTGCCGAGCAGCAAAAAGCCAGTCGAGTTAAGGCTGTAATGGAAGATCGGCATGATCCGCTTTTGCAGCGAGTCGCTCAAATAAATCAGGACATTGCGGCAGCTAATTAGATCGAGATTAGAAAACGGCGGATCGCTGCCCAAGTTTTGACGGGCAAACACGCAGAGTTCTCGCACTGCCTTGGTGATTTGGCAGCCACCGTGTTCAAGGGCATGAAAGAATCGGCGGCGCTCTGGTGAAACCTCCACCATTTGATTTTCTTGATAAATGCCCGATCGCGCTTTGTTGATCGCTGACTCGCTGATATCGGTCGCAAAAATCTGGATCGGCGGCTGAGTGGCGTGATCTGCCAAAAACTCTAGCAGGCAAATGGCGATCGAATAGACCTCCTCGCCCGTCGAACAGCCTGCGACCCAAATCCGAATTGGAGAATCTGCCGACTTATTTCGCACGATCGTGGGGAAGACTTGCGTTTTTAGCAACTCAAAGGCTTCGGGATCGCGAAAAAAGCTGGTGACGTGGATCAAGATTTCTTCAGACAGGGCTGTGATCTCAGCCGGATTTGCTTGCAGATATGCGGCATAGTCCTCTGGCTGTTCCAGTTTACATAACAGCATTCGTCGATGAATCCGACGATCGAGCGTGTTGGGCTTATAGTGGCTAAAATCAACCCCTGTGGTCGATCGTAGCAGCGCAAAAATCGTCGCCAGGGCATCTCCTGGTTGGGGCGACTCCTCAGTCGAGATTAGCGGCAGTGGACGCTCCAGCATGGGATTGCGACTAAGATTCACTAGTTCTTCGGCAATCTTTTCGGGCGGCAACACAAAATCGACATTCCCGGTGGCAACGGCGGTGTTAGGCATACTGTCGAATCTTGCGGTGCTTTCACACTGGGCAAACGTTACGCCCCCGGCTGCCTTGATCGCCTTCAGCCCCAGAGAACCGTCTCCATCTGACCCTGATAAAACGACAGCGATCGCTTTATGCCCGCGATCGGCTGCCAACGAAGCAAAAAAGGCATCTCCTGGCATATATTTGCCAAACACCTTCTCGCGAGGCGACAGTTGCAGCATCCCTTGAGACAAAATCATCTTGGTGTTGGGCGGAATCACATAGACCTGGTTTGGCTCCACCTTCATGTCGTTTTCCACCTGGTGCACTGGCAGTTGCGTCGCTCTGCTGAGGATCTCTCTTAATAAACTCTCATGATCCGGCGCTAAATGCTGAATCAGCACAAACGCCATGCCCGTATCAGTGGGCAGATGGCTGAGTAGCTGCGTAAAAGCTTCCAAACCTCCCGCAGATGCGGCAACCCCGACGATCGGAAAGGACGCTTCGATCGCGCTTTGCTGCATCAAGTCAAACGGTTCTTGTGACGCTTGTGCTTGCGCGTCTCCAGAATTAGAGAACGGTTGCTGAGAGGGGGGGTTAGAAGTCATAGAATAAAGCCTATCACTACCAAAAATTAGCAACTGAGTTTTTTCCTCTAGGTTGCTGATCTGCGTATACCAAATAAAACGTAAATAGGACTTTTAGTACAAGGCTCTTAAGGATGAAAAAGCTGCTCAAATTGCCTAGAAGACCCTCCTCGCAAAGCTCTCGCCAACTCTTCTCCCCCAGGAGAAGGGAGCAAGATTCAAAGTCCCTCTCCCCAGGGAAGCGGGATTTAGGGTGAGGGCAGTTCGCATCATCTTACATTTGATCAAGTCTGTCTACTTACTAGGAGAGTGTTGATGGCAATCCAGCTAAAAGTGACTCAAAGCACCATTTTCAAGCAGACAACCGAACAGTCATCCCAAATTCCCGACGAGGATAAAGTTGCGATCGCCGCTGGTAAAAGCTTTGACGTGCACTCCTGGAAACTAGTTGACCAAAACCACATCAGCATTGCACTGCTGAAAGATTTTCTGGGCAATCCACCGCGCAACACCTGGTATGCTCACATCCCAGACATTCAACTGATTAAGCCTGCCAGCCTAAAAGTGACTCAAAACACGATTTTCAAGCAGTCTACCGCCGATTCTTCACAGGTTACAGCCCCGTATAAAGTGGCCGTTGCCGCTGGGCAGGTGTTTAATCTCCAGTCGTGGGCAACCGCCAACAATAACCATTTCAAAATCACGTTAGCGTCTGGCTCTTTGGGTGATCCACCTCGGAACACTTGGTATGTCTATGCGCCCCACATGCAGTTTATCAATCAGCAACCCCAGACTATTGCGATCGATCAACCGCCACCTCCGTCGGGTGGGCTACCTCGCACAAAGCAGCTTAACGTGCCGCACAAAAGCCAGCTTGACAATGCTCTCAACCCGACTGGAGCCTGCAACGTCACCTCTTTGGCCATGGTGATCGCGTATTTTCAAATCAAAGGCTCAACGGGTGTGGGGCAACTGGAAGATGAAATCTATGCCCACATGGAAGATCGGGGGTTGGTGCGTGGCAACCCCGAAGACTTATCCCAGACGGCGTATGATTATGGCTTAATCGATGACTTTACCTACCGAGGCAGTTTGTTTGACATTCGTAAGGCGATCGCCGAAGGTCGTCCTTGCATCATTCACGGAAATTTCACTAGTTTTGGTCACATCATTGTGGTGCGCGGCTATGACCCGTATGGTTTTTTTGTCAATGATCCCTACGGCGAATGGACATCTTCTGGCTATCGCACCGACCTTTCTGGTGAGAATCTCCACTATTCCAACACCCTGATCCAGAGTAAATGTTCTCCTGAAGGCGAAGATTATATTTGGCTGCATCGGTTTGCCAAGCGTTAATGAATCTGGCTATAAACTAATGAACTTGCCCTCACCCTAGCCCTCTCCCAGAGGAGAGAGAATAAGATTTCTAGCCATCCTTCAGGAGAGGGTTGGGTGTGAGGGTCATTCATGATTACTTGTTGACTACTAAACCCGTTACTGGGGCAGGGAAGAATGGAACAGGGGGTGGAGATCCATAAGCTTGTTCGAGTTGGGCAGGAGTCAACGATCGTACTAGATCAACCTGAATTGGTTTTTGGCTGATTGCCTGTGCATATGAGGCAGACAAATAGGTTTGATACTCAGGATGTTGAGCGACGTATGTTTGCATAAACGCTAAACTTAGTGCCCGGATATAGTCTCGCGTTAAGGCTGGATCAGGGCCAGCAAACAGAATATCTCGTTGAGTTAGTGGCTGATTTTGCTTACCTCTCTCCCCCTGGTCTGCCGCTGTGTGACCTGCTGGAACCATTGATACCAGGTATTTTTTCTGAGTTTTCAACCATAGAAATGGGTGAATTTGTTCAGATACCGCACCTGTCAAAAAATCGTGGCTGGCGCTGACTAGCATCGTGGGAACTTGAATTCTGCTCATTTCTTCTGGCCCAAACACAATGCTAGTGAGAGGATTGATCGAAATGACCGCTTTGATACGAGGATCGCTAAGATTGCTCTCAGTTGCAGGAAGTTGCGAACTTAGGCATTGCAAATAGATTGAAAGATTGATGCGGGGTTTGTTGATCGCGCAGTCCTGAACTACCCGCGCCATATTAAGCCGTGCGCCTGCTAGGGCTAAAGCGGTATAGCCACCGAAAGAGTGTCCAATTACGCCAACATTTTGTAGGTTGAAACGCCCTTTTAGCGTCGGGTCTGATTGAGTTAATTGTTCCAACTCATCCAGCGTTTGTTTAATGTCTAAAGGGCGTTCAACAAAATCAGCCGGGTCAACATTGGTGTTGATTAAACCTGCAAGTAACGCCTTTTTGATAGCTTTCCCACTGCCCACATGTTCCGGTATCGCAACCACAAATCCGTAAGAGGCTAAATGTTCACCTAAATAGCTAAACCCAGTGGGCGTGGAACCCATTCCATGAGAGATGGCAACAATGGGCGCAGGTTGAGACGTGCCTTCAGGGATGTATAGCTCAACTTTGAACCGACGATTCACCCGATTCCCCTCAAGCGATCGCACGGGACGCTCTAGCTGTAAGGTGCGCCGACTAACCTGAAACGGCCCCGGTTTTCGGGGATCGGGTAATTGCGAAGCCGCTAGTTTCGGCTCAGTTGCTGCTTCGGCTTGCGCTGCTTGGGCGATCGCGGTCGTCGCTGCCTTTTTATAATCCACAAGCGTGAGCAAAATCTGCTGGACTGTTTGAAGATCGGTAAAATTAATTAGAACTCTTTTTGTTGGATAGTTCCGCAAGAGATCGATGAGGGTATAACTCTGAGATTTGTGAGCAGACAAAATCCAGGCAGCCCGAATGGCGTGAAATCCGTTAACCCCTGCCTCCGTTTTTACCAGTTGCCCCAAGCGTTGCAGAAAATCTTCTGAAATCGGAGCATAAGTCAATTGAGAAGTGGTTGTCAACGACAGATCGCCGTGGAGTTGCAACAGTTTACGCAACTGAACCATTCCCTTAGCCCCAACAAACCGAGCATAAAATCTTAGTTCACTGTCCACTTTGCCAGTTTCAGCAAAGGTTTGCAGAGAATTAACCGACAGCGAGAGTTTCAATGGCCCGTAAATGATATATAGTTTCTCAGCGCTGAGAGCGGGTTTGGGTTTCAGCGCGATCGGCACCATCACCAACCCAGTACAGCAAAGAATTAAAAAGAGGCGCAGTATTAAACGATTACGACGTGCCGCTTTAGACATAAGACCTATAAACCCGAAAGGCAAAGATTCTATAGCTTGTTTAATCTCAACAGTGCTTTGTTGCATGGATCAGAGAGATGAGGACTGGATTTGAGGCAGCAAAGCTGCATCGCCTCACATGATAAGACAAACAAGTAAGAAACTTATAGGAAGGGTTGCAGTCGTCTTTTATCTCGCAATCTGACTCACTGGAGTGTTTGACTTAAACGGTTTTGCGATCGCATTAGTTAGGTTAGTGAGTCAAGCGTAAGGAACGTGGATTTATTAAGGTGTAACTTCTAGCCCTCTCCCTAAGGAGCTACGGTGTACACCAATCTTTGTCGCTGCGTTTGGGTCGGCTTCAGCCCCCTAAATCCCCCATTCTGGGGGACTTTGAGCTAAGACTCTGGTTTCAAAGTCCCTCACTCGTGGGGGATTTAGGGGGCAAAAGCCTCGGCGATGACAAATCAGAGGACTTTTACAGGTTATTTAATCCACGATCCTAAGTAGGTTGATAGTGGGCAAAACTTAAGGGCGAAACCAGCAATTCGAGAAGCAAATCGAACAGCTCAATTTGTCCAGAATTCTTGTCTGCGGTTCTGGATGGACAATCGCACAGAATCCTGAATCCGGTAGATAGGCAAAATTTTTCCGCCTAATTTGTATTTCTCATTGCCACCGTGCGATTTTGGAGGGCGATCGCGTCGTCTGGTTTTAGCGCTAAAACTTTGTCATAGCTGTCAACGGCTTCTGCAAATCGTTTGAGGCTGACCAAAATGCTGCCACGATTATTCCAGGCGCGAAAGTCGCTCGGTTTGAGGGCTAAAGCCCGATCGTAGCTGGCGATCGCGTCTTCAAGCCGTCCCACTGTTTTGAGCGCAACGCCCCGGTTATACCAGGCTTCGTAATAATTGGGATTTAGCTGCACAGCCTGATCAAACTGAGCGATCGCGTCCTCATGGTCGCCGAGCTTCATGCAAGAACACGCTTGACTATACCAGGTGGCGGCGTGATCGGGCTGCAACGCTAAGACTTTTTGGTAACTCTCGATCGCAGCTTCGTGACGATTGAGCTGTTTAAACGCAAGTCCGCGATAAAACCAGACATCGGCATCTTCTGCATCGACTGATAACGCTTTTTCATAGCTAGAGATGGCAGCTTCATAATCTGCTAAACACAGCAGCGCATGTCCTCGATTGATCAGCGCATCTTGGTAATCGGGACGCAGTTCTAACGATCGATTAAAGTGCGTCACCGCCCCTTCATAGCGATGAGTGACATAGAGCGTCACGCCCTGCATACACCAGGCATCAGAAAACTTGGGCGTTTGCTCTAACGCTTTGCTAAAGTGAGAAATTGCGTCTTCATAGCGCTTGAGTGCAAACAGCGTTAAGCCTTGACTATAGTGAGCGTGAGGATAATCGGATTGCAGAGTTAAGAGTTGATTAAAGCTGGCGATCGCTGTCTCAAAATCTTTAGCAACATAGGCTGCCCATCCCCTACTGTAGTGAAGATCTGGGGAGTTGGGATGATAGACGATCGCCCGTTCAAAGCAGGAGACGGCGGCTTCGTGCTGACCCAAACTGATTAAAACGCTGCCCTTTTCGCTGAGAGCATCATAGAAGTCTGGTTTACGAGAAATCGCTTGGTTAAAGTAGTCGATCGCCGACTCGTAATCTCCAACCTGGCTAAAGTTTAATCCTTCTTGAAAGAGGCTTTCAGCAGTGGCGTGTTCAGTCTGGATCATAGAGCGTCGATCGGGTTTCCCGTCAGTAAAGATTTGGGCTTGAATGCTTTAGATAAAGTACCCAGATCAATCCTGACGATGCATATCCGCTTGATTTAATGCACGGGTGCCCCGCCAGTTGCCTTAACTTTTTTGAGAAACGGAACGGCAATGCCACTGATCAGCAGCGCACAAGCGATGAAAAAAAAGCAGTCATTAAATGCCATCACATAAGACTCTCGATGAACAGTGTTGCTAATCGCGGCGATCGCCTGATTGTGCGCCGTTGCCAAGTCAGATCCCCGACTGACAAAAAACTGTGTGTAGCGATTAATCGCTTCTTGAGTCGCAGGATTGTAGAGAGAAACCGCTTCGCCCAGCCGATTGGAGTGAAACTGTTGTCGAGTCGTGAGCAGTGTGGCGATTATCGCGATGCCAAACGAGCCACCCAGATTTCGCATCATGTTAAATAAACCCGATGCCGATCCGGCTTGAGAAGGGGGCAAGCCTGCGGTGGCGATCGTAGAAATTGGCACCATGATCAACGGTTGCCCAGCCGCCCTCACTAACTGTGACCAGCGCAATTGATCGATTCCTGATTGATTGGTTAACTCAGAGTTCATAAAGCAACTAGCTGCAAATAAACCGATCCCAATGCCGATCAAGATTCGCACATCCATGCGCTGCATTAATTTGGGCACAAAGGGAATGATCAGCAGTTGCGGAAAGCCAACCCACATCAGAACTTCGCCGATCTGCATGGCGCTGTAGTCTTGAATTTGACCCAAATAGAGCGGCAGAATATAAACTGAGCCATAGAGTCCCAACCCTAACGACACGTTGATCACACTGGCTAAACCAAAGTTGCGTTCTTTGAGCAATCGCAGGTTAATAAACGGTTTTTTGCGCCGCAACTCGATCCAAAAAAAGAGGGACAGAAAGATTGATGCCACGATCGCTAACTGGGCGATCAGCGTTGAGCTAAACCAATCTTTGCGGCTACCTTCTTCTAGCACGACTTGCAGCGACCCTAGCCCGATCGCCATTGCCGCAATTCCACCCCAGTCACCTTGTTTGAGCAGATTTAACTGCATAGGAGTCGCATCGATCGCATACCAAACGGCAGCAACTAGCAGCGAACCTGGAATAATATTTAGATAAAAGACAAAATGCCAGCTAAAATTTTCGGTTAACCATCCCCCCAACGTGGGGCCAATTGAAGGTGCAAATGTAGCGGTGATTGCAAACAACGCCATGCCAGTAGACTGTTTAGACGGAGGCAATGTCGTTAACAATACCACAAACGCCATCGGAATCAATACACCGCCCGTAAACCCTTGCAATGCGCGAAACACAATCATTGAGGGCAGATTCCACGCTGATGCACAGAGCACAGAGAAGAATACAAAAAGGATTGCATTGACTAACAGATAGCGACGCGTTGAGAAGACTTGAGACAGCCAACCTGTTAATGGAATCACCACGATTTCGGCAACCAGATAAGAAGTCGAAATCCAGGAGCCTTCTTCAAGCGTTGCCCCCAATGCGGCTTGAATATCTCTCAGTGAGGAATTCGTAATTTGAATATCCAGCACTGCCATAAAGGCTCCCAAAATGGTGCCAAAAACCCCAATCCAGGTTTTAAGAGAGACGTGATCGGAGCCTGGCTGAGACATTGCAGAAGAACTAGCCACAAAAACCTCCCATGATTAAAGGTGACGCTCGGTTAATAAACCCATACGATCGTAAATAGGCAGAACAATTTGACGCATCGCCGGAAGCTGCCGAGAAAAATAGATCGAAGCAGCAATGCAAATCACGCCGCTAATCACGAGTGTATTGGGAGCGCCAATGCGACTGGCAAGACTTCCGGCAAACAAATTACCAAAGGTCGCCATGCTGATAAACGCGATCGTATACAAGCTCAAAACTCGTCCCCGCTTATCTTCTTCAACGATCGTCTGCAAAATCGTGTTGCTCGAAGTGGACTGGAGAATTAAGCTGCTTCCCAGCATAAACATCGCGATCAGCGACAGCCAAAGCACTTTAGAAAGGGCAAAGACAATCAGGGCAATTCCAAACACCGTGGGCGCGATCGCAATGATTTTTCCTAGACCGACGATCGTGCTGCGTGAACTGAGATAAACGGCTGACACCAACGCCCCCAAGCCAGACGATGCCATCAAAAAACCCAGCGTTTGCGGCCCGCCATGAAGAATGTTAGTGACAAAAATGGGCGCTAACACGGTGTAGGGCATTCCCACCAAGCTTACCAACCCGATCAGCAGCAGAATTGAGCGAATCGGAGGAAACCCAAACGCATAGACAAGACCCTCTTTGAGCTTCCGCAAAACCGTGTCTGACTTGCCAACCGAAGCTATCTGCCGAGGTCGGATTCGCATTGCCAAAAGTCCGATAATCACAGCAATGTAGCTGACTCCATCGATTAAAAAGCAAGTAGAGGTGCCTACTGCGGCGATTACCAAACCCGCGATCGCAGGCCCAATTAATCTGGCACCACTAAACAATGAAGAATTGAGCGCGATCGCGTTACTTAAATTCTCTCGTTGTTCAACCAGCTCGATCACAAAAGTTTGGCGGGTCGGCATATCGATCGCGTTCACACAGCCCTGAAAAATACTCAAAACAATGATGTGCCAGATCTGAATCGTACCGCTAAACGCCAATGCTGCCAGCGCTAACGACTGAATCATTGACAGAATCTGAGTCCCAATCAGAATTCGATGACGATTCAAGCGATCAACCAACACACCTGCAAATGGACTCAGCAAAAAATTAGGCACCTGCTGGGCAAATCCAACCACGCCCAAAAGCAGCGCTGAATTAGTCAAGCTATAAACCAACCAAATCACCGCCGTTTGTGACATCCAGGTGCCGACCAGAGAAATTCCCTGTCCAGCAAAAAACAAACGGTAGTTGCGAGACGAGAAAGCGCGGAAAACAGGGCTAATTTTCTCCGTGATAGACATAGCGATCGCAGCTCAGTAACATTTAGCAATACTTCAGTGTTCAAGTTCTTCTCACTGAGCAATACCCTCTGAAGAATGAGATTCAATAAAGAAAAAGGGTGAAGATCTACGATCGCTAGACTCGTAGATCTTCACCCTTTCTAAACAGACGTGAATTCGATGGAGCCTTTCGCTGCGGTTGCAAATCCGGGTTGCCCCCTAAATCCCCCAAAATTGGGGGACTTTGAACCTAAAGTCTGGGCTTGAAGTCCCCCAGAATTGGGGGATTTAGGGGGCTGAAGCGCTGAAGAACAAAGCGAAAGAACTCATCGAACTGACGTTAAACAGAATTACTGTACCGTCACTGTCACTTCTGCTGACATCCCAGGAGTAATGAACGACTCATAGCCGCGAATGCTATCGGCATCCAACGTCACTCTCACCGGAACTCGTTGAACGACTTTTGTAAAATTGCCCGTTGCATTATCAGGCGGCAACAGCGCAAACGAGGCACCCGATGCTGGGGATAGACTTTCAAGATGACCGCTAAATGTCTTGCTCGGAAAAGCATCTAGCTTGACTTCGGCAACCTGTCCCGGACGCATTTTTTCTAACTGCGTCTCTTTAAAATTGGCAGTCACCCAATATTGGTTATCGACGATCGCCATCAATAGGTTTCCGGGCTGAACTGATTGACCGACTTGCACGGTTTTACGACCCACGCGACCCGCAACCGGAGCCGTAACATTTGTGTAAGAAAGCTGTAGCGCCGCATTCTTAAGCGCAACTTGTGCCTGATTAATCGCCGCTTGCGCCGTCTGATAATCGCTGCGGCTCACTGTGGTCTGCACGTTTTTAGCCTGAGCTTCTTGCACACCGCCTTGCGAAGAACTCAGCCCAGCTTGTGCCGTCGCCACCCCTTGTTGAGCTTGAGCCAATTTTGCTTGAGCTTGAGCAACTCCCTGATTAGCCGCCGCTTTTTGGGCACGAGCCACCGCAAACGCTTGTTGAGCAGTATCAAGATCACGACGCGCCACCGCCCCAGAGTTGTAGAGCGCCTGAAAGCGGTTCAGATCAGTCTGCGCCTTTTGCAGGTTAGCATCAACCTGCGCGACTTGCGCCTGAGCTTGAGGAATGCCCGATCGAGCTTCGGCAACTTGAGCTTGAGCGCTGGCGATCGCTGCCACTGCGCTGCCGACTCCACCCTGAGCTTGCGTGTTAGCAGCTTGAGCATTTTGAGCAGCCAAGTCGATGTTTACCTGAGCCGTGTTTGCTTTTCGACGAGCCGCTTCTAAATCGGTCTGAGCTTGCTGAAGCTTAATTTGATAGTCACGAGGGTCGAGTTTGACGAGAGGTTGCCCGGCGCTGACCGTTTGGTTGTCATCGACTAATACCTGATCAACCGTGCCCGCAAGCCGCGAGCTGATGGAGTGAATATTGCCAGTCACCGTCGCATTATCCGTCGATTGATGAGTTGAGGCGAATTGCCAATAGTGATAGCCAAAGCCACCAGCCACGATCGCGCCACCAACACCCACCCCTGCCAAAATTGCTTTGAGCGGTTTTTTGCGAGGAGCCGCAGGCGCGGTGTCAGGAGTAACTGGACGATCGACTCCGATCGGAGTCTCTTCGACAGGCGGTTTTTCTAAAACGATCGTGGGCAATTTTGAAAAATCGCTGGCTTCTTGAATGACTGGCTTGTGACCGTTGGTAGATTCAGTGCGAATGCCTTTCATGAGAATGACGTTCCTTGGGTGCAAATGAAGGTTAAAAAAGTTTGTTCTTAAAAAAGTCGATTGTTAGAATTTTTACTTAGCGCTCTAAATATCTGACTACAAACAGAATAACACGATTTTACTTAGAGTGCGTAATACTTTAGAAGGAAGCCCGATCTATCTTTGTAGAGCTTTCCGTATTGGCTAAATAGATCAACAGATCTTCCATACGGCTGAAGATCATTTGGCTGGTTCACTCGATCGAACCATTCCCTAATTTTCTCTATTCATCACGGTGAAAGAGATGCAATCGCAGTAGATTAAGAAGGATGAAAGCAGTCTCCAGAAATAGGGACACCGCCCATGGAGTGGAATGAGTTGGCGCAACACATCGGTGATATTCAAACTCAATTTCAGCAATTGCAGCAAACGATCGCCCTCTTGCCGCAGACCGACACACAAGCAACGCATCTCAATTACCTCTTTGAGAATTTGTTGAGTGGGCTGCAAAAAATTGACGGGTTAGAGATGCCATTGCAGGGTGAGCAGACTTTGAGAGCGAGTGAAGAAAAGTGGCGTGCTCTGAGCGCTTGCTCACCAGTGGGCATTTTTACCTGCGATGTCGATGGGCGAATCACTTACACCAATCCTCGCTGCCACGAGATAGGCGACTTCACTCTAGAAGCAAGTCTAGGTCAGGAGTTTGCGACGGTGATTCATGCTGAAGATCGCGATCGTGTTGTGTCTCAATGGTGTGCCCAAGCCCCAACCGGGCAACCCCACGCCGATGAGTTTCGATTGGTTAACCCGGAAGGTGCCGTGCGGTGGGTGCGAGTGCGAACGGCTCCGATCGTCTCCAACGACGGCAATTTGATGGGGCACACAGGCACGCTTGAAGACATCACCAAGCAAAAGCAAGCCGAAGCGCAAATTAAAGCCTCTTTGAGAGAGAAAGAAGCGCTCCTCAAAGAAATTCATCATCGCGTCAAGAACAATTTGCAGATTATTTCTAGCTTGCTTTATCTCCAAGCTCAGCGAATTGAAGACCCGAAAGTGCGACAAATTTTTGAAGACAGCCAAAGTCGAATTAGCGCGATGGCGCTTGTTCATGACAACTTGTATCGATCGCAAAGTTTAGCTAGAATTAATTTCTCAGAATATATTCAAACCCTGACAACAAGTCTTTTTTATACCTATCGAATTCAGCCTGATCTGGTGCAGTTAAAAATGGATGTAGATGATAATGTTTTAGTGAGTTTAGATAAAGCAATTCCCTGTGGCTTAGTGCTCAATGAACTGATGACCAATGCCCTTAAACATGGCTTTTCAGATGGCACAACGGGCGAAATCGCAGTCACGTTAAAGAAAGTATCAAGTGGTCAAATCTATCTAACTGTTGAAAACGACGGAAATAACCTCCCAGAAACGTTTGAACTCAAGACCATTCAGTCAATGGGGTTGCGACTCGTGCACGGACTCGTCAACCAATTGCAAGGGCATTTTGAGTTAGACAAAACTGATAAAACTTGCTTCACAATTACGTTTAGTGACTTGTGAATAGCTCTACAATGCTCTAAGCAGTTTAGCGATCGATCGCTCTCTGATCTTTCGCGAATTTTCTTCAATGACTTGAAGAAAATCTCTGTAAGGCTGATATCGCGACGGGTTATTTTTGACTCTCATTTGCGCTAATAGCCTGATTTAATACACGCGCCGAAGTAGTCTGATCACTCCCTAAATTTAGCGGCTCATTTCATTAAGCTTAGTGAAATGGGTTAACTAATAGTGGAATCAAACGGTTAGACGATACATAATAATCTGCGAACATGGCGAAAATATTAGTGGTTGAGGATGAAAGCGTTGTCGCGTGGCATGTGCAGGAAGCTTTGCAGAAGCTAGGGCACGAAGTCATTAAAATTGTCACAACGGGCAGAGAGGCGATTCAGATTGCGGCTCAAGCTAGACCGCATTTAGTGTTGATGGACATTCGATTGCAAGGAGATATTGATGGAATTGCTGCCGCAAAGAATATCTATTTTCAGTTAGACGTGCCCGTGGTTTATTTAACGGCCCACGCTGATGAACAAACGCTGCAACGGGCAACCGAAACCTCTCCATTTGGCTATCTCGTCAAGCCTTTCCAAGAGGCAGAACTGCAAGCGACCATCAAAATTGCTCTACAGCGACATCAGTTAGAGAAAGCGCTAAAAGACACTCAGCAATGGTATGCGACCACGCTGATCAGCATTGGAGATGCCACGATCGCGACTGACATCGACGGGCTGATCACCTTCATGAATCCCACTGCCGAGATTCTCACAGGTTGGAATCAGGAACAGGCGCTCGGAGCCTTGATCACTCAGATTTTAGACATTGTGGATGAAGACACGAGAAAGCCGATCGAGAATCCTTTACTTGCGGCTATGTGTCGAGGTGACACGATGACTTTGCCTCTAGGCTCTCTGCTGCGCGCTAAAGATGGCACCGAACGCCCGATCGGAGACAGTGCCTCCCCGATTCGCAATCGTGATGGGCAAATTATAGGCGGCGTGATGGTGTTTCAAGATCTGAGCGATCGCCGCCGCGTTGAGGCAACTCTACAGCAGCAAAACCAGTGCCTAGAAAACAGTCAAGACCAACTAACGCTTCAGCTACACCAGCGCAATGAGCAGCTTCAGCAGGCGATTTCTTGCACCCAATTGCTGCAACGAGTTTTAGAGCAGTCCCGCGAGACGACCGATCGCCAGCAAATTTTGCAACTCACGTTAAAAGAACTGGGACAGACCTTGGAGGCAGATTATTGCTGGGCGACGCTGCACGACGAAGACTATGCGATCGCGACGGTGATCTGTGATCAGGTCGGTCAAGGCACTGTGGCACCGATTTCTCTGGTCGGCAACCAGATTGTGCTACAAGATTTTTCTCGCTTTTATCTACGTCTCTTTCAGCACGATTGCTGGGTTGACCCTAGTGCCGACCTCTTGCCGCCTGTCTATCAGTCGCTGCTCGACTCGACAACTCAAATGCTGATCTGCCCGATTCAAGACGATCGACGAGTGATTGGAGAAATTGGCATTTTGGTTCAGGGAAAACCAGTTTGGTCGCGGCTTCAGGCAGATTTGGTGGCACAAGTGGTTAGTCGGGCTACGATCGGGCCGCGGCAGGCTTAACTCTATCCAGTGACGCAAACTCTGGTCGGAGAATTGCAGCGTTTCAACAGTGTCAGAGGTTTAAAGGGTTCTATTCAGGTGAGGGTCGATCGAGTGAGATGACGTTTATTTTGACGTGACCGATCGTGCCAAACTCAAAGATACTTTAGAGACGACGTGGGTTCGATGAGTTCTCGCGCTCTGTAGTGTTACTAACCGCTTGCCAGACGATGCCTAGCCAACCGACTAATTCTCTCTTTCATAGCAAGACGCTGAAAAGTGCTGTGCAGAGTTTTCCATTCACAGCAGATTTGGAGGAACGACAGCAAAAACTTGTTCAGTGGATTGAGCCTTTAGAGAAAGGAGTTTTGGATGAGATTAAGGAAGTCTCGCTACACGGACAGTTTTTAGCGGATGTTTTTCAGCAGGTTTTGGGCTATCGCTCGGTGATTCAAGGGTCGGGGCAAGCCTGGGAGATTCATGCAGAACAGACGATCGCTGATGGGGGCGGCTCTGCTGATGGGGCGTTAGGGTTTTTTACGGCAACTGAAGGGAAGAAGGGAAAAGCTAAACTACAGGGTCGGGTGATTGCCCCGATCGAGCTAAAGGGTGCGAAAAATGATCTCGATCGACCTGCACCGGGACGCAAAGAGTCTGCGGTCGATCAGGGCTGGCGTTATGCCAATTATACGGCTGATTGCAAATGGGTGATTGTCTCTAATTATCGAGAGATTCGGCTGTATCAGACTAGCAAAACGCCTGCTTATTATGAGTCGTTTCGATTGGCAGACTTGAGAAGTTTGGAGACCTTTAAGCGGTTTTATTTTCTGCTGTGTCGCGATAATTTTTTGCCCGTTTCGGATGATCCAAACGCACGTTCTAGAGTTGATTTATTGCTGGCAGCGTCGAATGAGGCAGAAGACGCAATCACTAAAGATCTCTATCAGCAATACAAAACTGTGCGGATTAATCTGACGCAGCATTTTTGGGCTTCTGCACCAGATGACATTCTCGATCGAGAGGCGGTGTTGATTGAGAAGGCTCAGAAGCTGCTGGATCGGATGCTGTTTATCGCTTTTTGTGAAGATAGACGGCTGTTGCCAGAGAAGACGATTCGCAAGGCTCATGATCACCGAGATCAATATAACCTGCGCCCTATTTGGGAGAACTATAAAGCGGTGTTTCGCTGGGTGGATGTGGGGAATGATGATCCGCCAATTCCGGGATATAACGGGGGTTTGTTTAAGCCCGATCGATTATTGGATGAGCGGCTTGAGGTGACAGACTCGCTCTGCACTCAGCTTAAAGAACTGGCGCGATTTGACTTTGATACTGAGGTGTCGGTCAACATTTTGGGTCACATCTTTGAGCAATCGGTGACTGATCTAGAAGAATTGAAGGCGTTGGCAACGGGGCAAGCCTTTGATCAAAAGAAGGGCAAGCGTAAAACTCAGGGTGTTTATTACACGCCAGCGTTTGTGACTCAATATATTGTCGAGGTGGCGTTGGGTGGCTATCTCAAACGCAAGGAGCAAGAACTGATTGAGCGATCGCACCTCGATCAAATTTCTAAACAAGCGACGCGGCAACGGCGAGAGGCTGAGATTCAATTTTGGGAGGCGTATCGAGATATTTTGCTCAAAACGCGAGTGATTGATCCAGCGTGTGGGTCTGGGGCGTTTTTGATTGCGGCGTTTGACTATTTAAATCGAGAATATGAGCGAGTGAATGAAGCGCTTGCGGCTTTGGAGTTTGCGAGTCAAACCAAGGGAAAAGGCTCTGGTGAATTTGTTGGACAGCGCAGCCTTTTTGATCTCAACAAAACTCTGCTCAATGAGAATTTGTATGGGGTTGATCTCTCGCCCGAATCGGTGGAAATCACTAAGCTATCGCTTTGGCTGAAGACGGCTGAACAGGGAAAAGCGTTGACTTATCTGGATGACAATATCAAGGTGGGGAACTCGATCGTGGCAGATTTGACCCTCGATCGTCGGGCGTTTAATTGGGAGGCAGCGTTTCCGCAGGTGTTTGCGGATGGTGGGTTTGATGTGGTGATTGGCAATCCACCTTATGTGAGGCAAGAGTTACTCACGCCATTTAAGTCTTATTTGCAACAGCATTATGAGTCTTATGACGGGGTTGCAGATCTCTATGCTTATTTTTATGAGAAGGGATTGAAGATTCTCAAGCCGGATGGGATGTTGTCTTATATTGTCACTAATAAATGGTTTAAGGCGGGATATGGGGAATCGTTGCGGCGATTTTTTGCTCAAAATAGTGTGTTTGAACAAATCTTAGATTTTGGTCATGCTCCTATTTTTGCTGATGCTGATACTTTCCCCTGCATTGTGTCGGTGCGGGCTTCTGCAACAAAACTAGAACCAGAAATAACAAAACTATCTCCTGATTCGTCGGTTCGGGTTTGCCCTGTGCCTCGTGAAAAGCTGAAAGACATCAACTTATCGCAATATGTGCAACAGGAAGGCTTCGATCTTCCTTGGTCACGGTTTACGGCAGATGCTTGGAGTCTGGAGCCATCAGCAGTAGAAGCGTTGATGCAGAAGATAAAAGTAGTGGGCGTACCGCTCAAAGATTTTGCAGGTATTAGTCCTTTATATGGAACTAAAACAGGTCTTAACGAAGCGTTTGTTATCGATGGTGAAACTAGAAACGAGCTTATAAAACAAGATAACCGTGCTAGTGAGATCATCAAGCCTTTCTTGAGAGGGCAGGATATTAATCGCTGGAATCCTCAACACGCAGGGCAATGGATGATTTACACAACTAATGAGGTAAATCTAGGCTCTTTTCCAGCTATTGAAAGGCATCTGGCTAAATATAGGGAAAAATTAGAAGCGAGGGCTGGAGGACAGAATTGGTGGCAACTACAAGGAGTAACAGGTTCTTATCGCCTCTTTGAAAAACCCAAAATAGTCTATCAGGAAATCCAGTTTCACTCAGCGTTTGGTTACGATGAAAGTGGTCTTTACATTAATAACAAAGCGTTTATTTTACCAACTTCCGATTTATATCTTCTTGGAGTACTCAATTCGCCTCTTTTATGGTGGTATAACTGGCGATACTTACCGCATATGAAGGATGAAGCATTAAGTCCATCTGGGTACTTAATGCAATCTTCTCCGATCGCACCACCTACCGACGAAATCCGATCGCAGGTTGAACCGATCGTCACTCGCTTAATCGAAATTACCAAAGCCAATCAGGAAAGCGATCGAGAAGTTCAAGACTGGCTCCGAGTCGAACAACATATCGAAAAACTGGGTCAAAAGCTAGAAGACTTTTCTAGCCTTGATTGCGACCTCTTTGTGCAAGAAGTTAAAACCCGCAAACCCAAAAACTCATCACTCAACCCCAAAGCCCTCAAAGAATTGAGAGAAGTCTATAACGACTATGCGCCTAAGATTCAAACTCGTAAGGCTGAGGCATTAGCGATCGAGATCCAGCTATCTGATCTAGTCAATCAAGCTTATGGGCTAACGCCTGAAGAGATTGATCTAATGTGGAAAACAGCACCGCCCCGAATGCCCATCCCTAAGCCAACCCGACCAGCACATCACCTATAGCATGGATGTTTATGTTCTTTCGATCGGTCGAGATGCTCTCTAAACAGGTCGAGATGTTCTTTCGATCGGTCGAGATGCTCTCTAAACAGGTTGAGATGTTCTTTCGATCGGTCGAGATGGTCTCTAAACAGGTCGAGATGTTCTCTCAACAAGTCAACTTGTTCTTTCGATCGGTCAACGTGTTCTCTAAATGGTTCAAGATGTTCTTTAAGCAGGTCGGGATGTTCTTTCGATTGAGGGCAAAGCCTTCCCAGACTCCCAGCTTTTTTGAGAAGCCGGGAATCTGTTCAGAATCTTTAATACTCCGGCACCGAAGCATCAACTTCTTGACTCCAGGCAGTGATCCCGCCCTTCACATTCGTTCCCTCGATTCCAGCGTCTTTGAGAATCGCAAGGGCTTTTGCCGATCGTCCGCCTAGTTTGCAGTGAACGATCAGCTTGTGACCATTCAGCAACTCCTTGACTTTCGCGACTCCGCTCCCATTCTCAATATCGGGCAACGGCACCAGCACAGAACCCGGAATTCGAGCGATTTCATACTCATTTGGGTTCCGCACATCTAGCAGCACATAGTCTTTTGCGCCACTGTCGAGCAATTGCTTCAACTCTTTGACTGTCATTTCTTCCATGCCTGCACGCTCCTTTTCTTCGGCTGCTTTTGCTTGAGGAATGCCACAAAACTCTTCATAGTCGATCAGCTTCTCAATCACCGGGCGCACCGGATTGGGTCGCAGTTTCAACTCGCGAAACTTCATTTCTAGGGCGTTATAGAGTAGCAGCCGTCCGCTTAGGGTGTTGCCCTGCCCCAAAATGATTTTAACGGCTTCGGTTGCCTGAATCGTCCCAATAATTCCACACAAAACGCCTAAAACGCCACCTTCTGCACAAGAAGGCACCAGTCCAGGAGGCGGGGGTTCTGGATATAAATCGCGATAGTTGGGCCCACCTTCATAGTTAAAGACGGTTGCCTGTCCTTCAAATCTAAAAATAGAGCCGTAAACGTTAGGTTTGCCTAGCAAAACGCAAACATCGTTGACCAAGTAGCGGGTCGGAAAGTTGTCTGTGCCGTCAATCACGAGATCATAAGGTCGGGCAATTTCTAGCGCATTTTCGGCACTTAACCGCGTCTCATATAAATCAACCTGACAAGTCGGATTGATCTCTAGAATGCGATGTTTAGCAGATTCGATCTTTGGCTTATCGACCCAAGACACGCCGTGAATAATTTGACGATGCAAATTAGAAGTATCTACTACGTCAAAATCGACGATGCCGATGCGCCCGACCCCTGCGGCAGCAAGATAGAGCAGTAAGGGTGAGCCGAGTCCGCCTGTGCCAACGCAGAGCACACTGGCAGCCTTGAGACGTTTTTGTCCGTCTAGCCCGACTTCTGGCAAAATAATGTGCCGCGAGTAACGAGCGTATTCGTCTTTTGATAACTGGATGTCATCCAGATTGGGATTTAGCATGGCGGTGTGATTAAGACAGGTTCGATCGAACAGTTTAAAACTCAGACTTCTTCAAACAGGGTAATGGGGAACGGGCTTTTGGGAAACCGATCGTCCATTACCCATGCTCATTCGCTCCCAGTTTTCAGAGGGCATCTCGGCAGAAGACGACTGCAAAATCTTTTCTGGCTGAAACTGATGATTGGCATCTAAACGCCAGCTACGCCCCTCGATCGCGCTTCCTCGCTCGACTGACACAATCACATAAGAATAGTGCTGCCAGGCGAGTTGACGATCGCACTCTGACGGCACAGCAGGCTGATCGGGATGCGAGTGATAAATGCCGACAATTGCCAGATTGCGATCGCGACCTTCTCGCATTGCTGCCAGCATGGCTTCAGGGGCAATTTCATAGCGACGAGTTTTGTCAAGCGATTCGACGGGAGCGGTTAGCGCTTGGCGCAACTCCGAAGGAAGCGCGGGTTCAGCACTCCAACAATTCTCAACGGGTTTCACCTCTACAACTGCGTTGCTTGTGGAGTCAGCGCTCCCCAGCAGCAAACCACAGCACTCTTCGGGGTAAGTGCTTTCGGCGTGAGCGACGATCGCTTGGAGGGGATCAGGATCGAGTTTGAGAACCACAAGAAATTCTGGAGGATGAGCCAGTAGTCTATTCTATGACACGATCGCGGCGACAACAGTTACAAAGTTGTGAAGAGAACTGCGATCGAGCGTTTGAGTCATGATAGAGGAGCCACTATATTTGTTTAAGAACGATGACAATCCCCTTAGAACTTAAGCCAGAAATTGAACAGCAATTGCTTAACCAAGCTGCTGCTAAGGGTTTAGCCGTAGAGACATTTCTTGAACAACTGGTTGAAACTCAACTGGCTCAATCTCAATCACCCAGCAAGGTATTGTCTGATGAAGAATGGGAAGCTACCCTAATGCAAATTGCTTGGTTTTTTGACTTCAAATCTCATCCAGTTCTCGCAACACTTCGGTAAGATCGCGTGTACCCTGTAGGACTTGTAACACTTCAATTTTTGCAACGCCACAACGCTATGAAGAAGTGAAAACGCCTTGGTTGCAGGTCATCGATCGACATCGGGCGTTGACCTCAAACCCTTGATTGATTATATGAACGGATCAGATTCTGAAATGAGCGATATCCTGGTATGGATGTGAGCAGATCTACACAGTCAGGAGGAGTGATCATGAACAAGGTTTTGTGGATAGCGAGTCTCGGAGTTGCAACTCTAGTTTTAACGAGTTGTGGAAATAATCGAGCCGTCAATAACTCATCTTCACCTGCCGAACCTGTCGTTCAAGCTCCCGTCTCTCCAGCTTTTGAAAAGCCCACCATTCCAGCAGCCAGCGCCTTTCTACCAACGATTCCTGTTAAGGGAATGATTCAGACCACAAGCTCTAAGGCTCGGCTGTCGCAAATTTCTACGACGGGTCGGCGCGATCCGTTTTCGGCGATTTTGCCTGCCTCAATTCAGCTTCCTCCCCAGAAAACGGCTCAGTCTCCCGTCACCCCAACTCAAACTTCTGCAAAGCCAGCGGTGAAAAAGCTTCCGGTGCAGGTGGTTCCTCAAACCATCGTTCAAGCGCCTAAACTGCCGTCTTTGAGTCCGATCGCGGCGCTGCCACCTTTGTCGATCGCTCAGACTCCGATGACGATCGCGCCCATTTCACGCACTAGCCTTGCTGATGCTGTGCAGATTACTGGAGTGGTGCAGATTGGCGGCAAAGCGATCGCGATCATTCAATCGCCTCAAGAAGGGACGGCTCGTTATGTTAAGCCTGGAGACTATATTGCCAATGGCAGCGTTTTGCTGAAACGGATTATCATGAGCAAGACTGGCGAACCGACGATCGTTCTTCAACAAAACGGCGTTGAAGTCACCAAGTCTGTTGGCAGCACTGGGCAAATTGTGAGCGCTCGATAGCTGCTTTACCCTTCCTAAGTCTAGGAGTTGGTTGGCATGACAGAACCCACGCAGCGTTTTGATGGCAAGTCATCGGCGCGATCGACGCTCGATCGGCGCACCCTTAACCTTCACGAGACTTACATCTGTCCGATTTGTCGGCATGGGCAAATTGCCGAGTTGACGCTGATGGATGCGTTTGCCTGTAATTTCTGTCGTCACATTTTTACGGCTAACCTGCGAGAGCAATCGATTCACGTCGAAGATAGCTCTCAGCCGATGACGTGGCGCTGGAATGGGCGCAACTGGCAAGCGGCTAATCAGCTAGATTTTGACCTGACGCTGGTGATTTGGATCGTGGGCGTGATTTTGGTGGTGTTGCCTCCATCGCTGATCTTTTTATCGTCTCGGCTCGTGCCGCCGCTTGAGGGCAGCACTTTAGATTGGTTGCCCAATGTGTGGGTAGGGCTGACTTTTTTAACTCACTTTTCGTTTGTGGCGTGGCTGATGGTTGAGCATTATCAACTGCCGATTTATGTGTCGTCTAAAGTTCGTATTCGGCAGTGGTTAGACCGTCGTTGATTGGGCAGAGAATATGAAACAGTGCCTACCTGACGGAGGGCAACCACGGGGGGATTGCCCCTACTCGGCAATGATGGCGCTGCGATCGAGCAATAACAAATTCCGCAATTGGTCGGTGTCGAGTTCGGTGAGCCAGTTTTCACCTGCGCCGATCACTTGTTCTGCTAGGGCTTTTTTACTTTCAATCATTTCGTGAATGCGCTCTTCTAAGGTGCCCGTGCAGACAAATTTATGGACTTGCACATTGCGAGTTTGCCCGATCCGAAACACGCGGTCGGTGGCTTGGTTTTCGACTGCCGGGTTCCACCAGCGATCGAAGTGAAACACATGATTGGCGCGGGTTAAATTCAATCCAACTCCGCCTGCTTTGAGCGACAAGATAAACACACGCGGCCCTTGCGGATCTTGCTGGAAGCGATCGATCATTTCTTCGCGCTGCTTTTTAGAAGTGCCACCATATAGAAATAGAGTCTCTCGTCCGAGCCGTTGTTCTAGATGCGCTTTTAGCAGCTTTCCCCACTCGGCAAACTGCGTAAAAATTAGTGCCCGATCGCCCTCGGCAACGGCTTCTTCGAGCATTTCTTCTAAGCGCTGAAGTTTGCCCGATCGACTTTCAAAGGTGGAATGATCAGGTTCTGGGTGCTTTAACAGCGTCGGATGATTACAGAGTTGTTTCAGTTTGGTCAACAGTGCCAAAATAATGCCGCGACGCTGGATGCCTTCGGCGGCATCAATGTCCGCTAGAGATTTGTCTACGATTTGCTGATAGAGCGCGGCTTGCTCGGCAGACAGTCCACAAAAAACAGTCATTTCTTGTTTTTCGGGCAAATCTTGAATGATCTCACGATCGCTCTTCAGTCGTCGCAAAATGAACGGTTGAGCCAGCGATCGCAAGGTTTGCAGCGAGGTCGTGTCGCCATAGCGCTCGATCGGAATCGCAAATCGACGCTGAAAGAAATTACGCGGCCCCAAATAACCCGGATTGAGAAAATCTAAAATCGACCATAATTCTGATAAACGATTCTCGACGGGCGTTCCAGTTAAGGCGATGCGAAACTGCGCTTCGAGTTGCCGCACTGCCTGAGATTGTTTTGCGTCTGGGTTTTTGATGTTTTGCGCTTCATCTAAAACGACTCCTTGCCAAGAAACGGCGGTCAACGTTTTGACATCTCGCTGAATCAACGCATAGCTCGTCACCACCAGATTGCAATCTCGTACAGCTTTCGTAAAAGCTGCCCCTTGAGGACGTTTATCCCCGTGATGCACCAAAACTTTGAGGACGGGCGCAAACTTTTTAACTTCACGCTCCCAGTTGCCTAAAACAGACGTAGGGCAGACCAGCAGGAACGGGTGTTCTAAGGTTCCCTGCTGGCGCAGGTGCAGCATAAAGGCGATGAACTGCACGGTTTTGCCCAGTCCCATATCGTCGGCGAGGCAAGCGCCTAAGCTCCAGCGCTCTAGAAAGGCTAACCAGGCCACGCCACGAGATTGATAAGGTCTGAGTTCGCCGTGAAAGTCTGTAGGGGTCTCGATTTCTTCTAGCGATTGATTTCCGGTGAGCGTCGTCACCAATTCTTGCAGGGCACCCGATGCTTCAAAGCTGACAACCGGGAGCTTTTCGATCGTTTGAGTATCGCCAGTGCTAATTCGTAGCGCATCTTCTAGAGACAGCGTGGTTTGATCTTTGCGGGCAGCAAAAAAGGTTTGGGCGGCTTTAATATCCTGAGATCGTAGCTCCACCCATTCGCCGTTAATCTCAACCAATGGCGCATTCATTGCCACTAAGCGATCGAATTCTGCTTTCGGAATGCTGTGCCCGCCGATCGCCAATTCCCACTGAAAGTTGAGCAGACTTTGCAACCCTAATTGTCCTTTTTTTTGCTTAGTCGGCGTTGAGGCTCGAATCTTCAGCCCTAATCGATTTGCCCAACCGCCCCGGTTTGCCAAACTGGGCGGCAAAATCACACCCAAACCGCTATCTTGCAACCGCCATGAACCATTCATGATCAAGTCATAGGCTTGCATCGGGTTTAGCTGGCAAGACTGCGGACGAGCTTCTTGCAAACTTGGTTCGATCAGATTGTATAGACGCGAGGCGAGTCCCAACCCCATGAGTAGGGTTTCTTGAGGATGCTCGATCGTGCGTCCTTGATAAACTAAGCGATCAACTGGATTCCGCCAAATCGTTGAGGCGCTGATCACAAATTCAGAATTGTCGATCGCTTGCAGCAAATACTCCAGCGTCCAATTTTTTTGATGATTGAGCGGAGGCTGAAGCCGCAAACAAGTCCGAAATTGAGCCGTCTGATAATTTCGTAAAGGTGCCTTCCAAGTCGTTAACGCTGCCTCTAATCGCTCGATTCCATCTGCACTGATCTGAGGTGATTGCCCCAAAGCTTGCAGCCACTCTCGCAGCGGAGACTCGATCGCGACTTCTCCCCGCGCCACTGCTTCACGAGACAGTTTAATGGGAACGGGATGATTGCCCACCGCCACTCTAATTTGAGCATCGACGACTTGATTGAGAAAGCTAGACAGCAGGACTTGCGGTTCGGGTGGAAGCTCGATCGCCCTACAATCCTCTAGATTTTCTTGCTGATAGGTGCGACACACAGACGGCATCAATCGCGCAAAATTGCCCAAGCGCGCTTGATCGGTCGAGCTATCGAGTAAGGCTTCCCAATGGGCAATGGGAATTTCTTGAGTTTCTAAACTAGGTAGAAACTTCGATCGAGCTAACAGATCCAAACTCCAACGGGCGGTGTGTGACCAAAAGCGCAAATCTCCGCCCAAAAAGGAATCTTCTTCATTTAGTGACCCTAACGGCAGCGCGTTCAAAAATTGCAACGCTTCGAGCGGTTTGAGGCAGAGTCCGTCTACCCGCCACAGATGTAAGGGAACTGGCTCATTGGACGGAGCGATCGCAGACAGTTGCGGCACTAAAATTTCTTCTGATTCTAGGGCAACTGACGGCAAGGCGAGAATTTGCGATCGCCACAATCCCGTTTCCTTTGCGATCGTCTGCTCCGACTCTTTGCCGCGCTTTCCTTTGGGTTTGGCGATCGCAGCAACAGTTTCTAGCATCGGTAAGTTAATGCGTTTGGACTGCTGTAGTTCAGTCAAAAACTCCACCAGTTCAGCTCGATTCATACTGTAGGGATGGGCTGGAATCAAGGCGGCGGAAGTCTCTTCGCCAGACGGCTCTAATCGTCGCCAAGCTTCGCCCCAAATCAGCAAACATCCTGCCTGCAACTCAGCGGGTGAAGCCTCGATCGATTGGGTGTGAAATAACCAGCTACCGTGTAAAACTGCCATCTGAGTTTTAAATCCCTAAATTTTCTCAAAGTCAGGGCATCTGCTGAAATTTAGAATGACGAAACCTAATGCGTCGGTTAGAACTGCGATCGCATTTAAGAACGATTCTGCCATCATAAAGCGAAACCCCGACAGGACTGAGCGAGAATCCGTCAGAATTGGCGATCGATTGATTTTAGAAGTCGCTGCCACTCGATTTGTACCCGTACTTCTTGGCGCCAGTGAGATTAAAAAAGTCAGCAAAAGGGTATCAGTGTTACGATCGCTGAAGAACAAAATAAAGAACAAGAAAGGAAAGGATATTTCATGCAAGAGTTTGAGAAGTCAATATCCTTCGATGGTAGGGATATTCGACTCAAAGTTGGGACGCTTGCCCCACAAGCGGGAGGCGCAGTTTTAATTGAGTCAGGCGATACGGCAGTGTTAGTGGCGGCGACTCGCGCTAAAGGCAGAGAAGGCATCGACTTTTTGCCATTGCTCGTTGACTATGAAGAGCGGATGTATGCAGCAGGGCGCATTCCCGGCGGTTTTTTGAGACGAGAAGGGCGACCCCCTGAGAGAGCAACCCTCACGAGTCGTTTAATCGATCGTCCCCTGCGTCCCCTATTTCCCTCGTGGCTGCGGGATGACATTCAGGTGGTTGCGACCACAATGTCGATGGATGAAAGCGTTCCCCCCGATGTGTTAGCAGTGACCGGAGCCTCGATCGCTGTCATGCTGGCAAAGATTCCGTTTAACGGGCCGATGGCAGCCGTGCGGGTCGGCTTGGTGGGCGACGATTTTGTGATCAACCCCACTTATAAAGAGATTGAAACGGGCGATCTGGATCTAGTCGTTGCCGGAACGCCTGACGGGGTGATCATGGTCGAAGCAGGTGCCAACCAGCTTCCTGAGCAAGACATGATTGAAGCGATCGATTTTGGCTATGAAGCGGTGCGTGACCTGATTCAGGCGCAGCGAGACTTTATGGCAGAAATGGGCATCGAGTTAGTGACCGAAGAAGCACCTCCAGTCGATCCGACTTTAGAGAACTTTATTCGCGATCGTGCCACTACCCCCGTTAAAGAAGTTCTAGCCAGATTTGAGAAAGATAAGGCCATCCGCGAAGCCGCTTTAGATGAAGTCAAAAGCTCAATCTCAAAAGAGATCGAAGCGTTGCCCGATGAAGATCCGGTGAAAGTGGCGGCGGCGGCAAACGCAAAAGTTCTTAGCAACACCTTCAAAGAAGTCACCAAAACGCTGATGCGTCGCCAAGTCATCGATGATGGGATGCGGGTCGATGGTCGCAAGCTAGACGAGATTCGTCCGATTTCTTGCCAGGTCAGCGTCTTGCCTCGTCGCGTTCACGGCAGCGGTTTGTTTAACCGGGGGCTAACCCAGGTGCTATCAGCCGTCACACTGGGCAGCCCTGGTGATGCTCAAGCGCTAGACGATCTGCACCCCGATGAGCAAAAACGCTATCTGCACCACTACAACTTTCCTCCCTACTCCGTGGGTGAAACGCGACCGATGCGATCGCCGGGTCGCCGCGAAGTCGGTCACGGTGCCCTAGCAGAACGGGCATTAGTTCCAGTGTTGCCGTCTAAAGAGCAGTTTCCCTACGTGATTCGCGTCGTGTCTGAGGTTCTATCTTCTAACGGCTCAACGTCAATGGGGTCTGTCTCTGGCTCGACGCTGGCATTGATGGATGCCGGAGTGCCACTTGTGAAACCTGTGAGTGGTGCCGCAATGGGCCTGATCAAAGAAGGCGACGAAATTCGCATTCTCACTGACATTCAAGGTCTTGAAGACTTCTTGGGAGACATGGACTTTAAAGTTGCCGGAACCGACACTGGAATCACCGCCTTGCAGCTTGACATGAAAATCTCAGGCTTGCCAATGGAAGTAATCGCTGAGGCAATCAACAAGGCGCAACCCGCCCGACTTCACATCTTGGGCAAGATGATGGAAGCGATCAACACGCCTCGCAGTGAAATGTCGCCCTTTGCGCCTCGCTTGCTGACGATCAAGATCGATCCTGAATTTATCGGCATGATCATCGGGCCAGGTGGTAAGAATATCAAGGGCATCACTGAAGAAACGGGAGCCAAAATTGACATTGCCGATGATGGCACGATCACGATTTCTGCGGTGGATGGCGAGAAAGCAAAACACGCTCGCAGCATTATCCAGGGCATGACGCGCAAGTTGAGCGCAGGCGATGTCTTTGTGGGCAAAGTCACCCGAATTATTCCGATCGGGGCCTTTGTTGAGTTTCTTCCTGGCAAGGAAGGGATGGTGCATATCTCTCAGCTTGCTGATCATCGAGTCGGCAAGGTTGAAGATGAAGTCGCGGTGGGTGATGAAGTGATCATCAAGATTCGCGAAATCGACAATCGAGGTAGAGTCAATCTGACTCGTTTAGGCATTCACCCTGACGAAGCCACGGCTGCTCGTGAAACGCAAAATAGACCTTAAATCAATTCGCTCAATTTAACGATCGTCCTTCATTTAATTGAGGGACGTTTCTTTATGGGTGCAGCATGTGAGGTAATATCACGTCAGTTCGATGAGTTCTTTCGCTTCGTTCTTCAGGGCTTCAGCCCCCTAAATCCCCCAATTCTGGGGGACTTCAAGCTCAGAGTTTAGGTTCAAAGTTCCCCAATTTGGGGGATTTAGGGGGCAGCCCGGATTTGCAACCGCAGCGAAAAGCTTGATCGAATTCACGTTAATATCAGTTTGATTTACGCGATAGATCTGCATGAGGGCACGGCAGTGCCATGCCCGTACGTAAAGATATATCGTGCCCTTAGAGTTCTTAAATGCGCGCGACTCCATCTTCACGAGCCGCTTTTTGAACGGCTGCCGAAACGACTGTCGCAACCCGATCGTCAAACACTGAAGGAACAATATTTTCTCGGCTCAGATCACTCTCTGCAACCAGAGATGCGATCGCTAACGCAGCTTGCAAATACATATTAGTCGTGAAGTTAGACGCACGACAATCTAACGCACCGCGAAACACTCCGGGGAATGCTAAAACGTTATTAATTTGATTGGGATAATCACTGCGTCCAGTTGCCATGACTGCCACGTCGTCGCGCACCAATTCAGGCTGGATTTCTGGCACCGGATTTGCCATCGCAAACACGATCGGGTCTTTTGCCATTGATTTCACCATTTCAGGAGAAACGACTCCGGGGGCACTCACGCCTAAAAACACATCTGTGCCTTTCATCGCATCGGCAAGCGTGCCCTTCATTTCAACGGCAAATTCTCGTTTCTGCTCGGTTAAGTCAGCCCGATCGCTCGAGAGAATTCCTTTAGAGTCACACATTGAGATTTGAGTGGCACCCGCTTTACGGAGCAGACGCGCGATCGCAACCCCAGCGGCCCCGGCTCCATTAATCACAATTTTCACGTCACTGATCGATTTCTTAACCAGCTTCAGCGCATTTGAGAGGGCGGCAAGGGAGACGATCGCGGTTCCGTGCTGGTCATCGTGAAAGATCGGAATGTTGAGTTCTTGCTGAAGTCGAGTCTCAATCTCAAAACAGCGAGGCGCGGCAATGTCTTCTAAATTAACGCCACCAAAAACCGGAGCCAGCATCTTGACAGCTTCGACGATCGCATCGGTGTCTTGCGTCGCCAAACAAATCGGAAAGGCATCAATGCCACCAAATTCTTTAAACAGCATCGCTTTGCCCTCCATCACGGGCATTGCGGCTTCGGGCCCAAGGTTGCCCAACCCCAAAACGGCGCTGCCATCGGTGACGATCGCCACCATGTTGCCCTTGACGGTCAGTTCATAGACGCGATCGGGATCTTGGGCGATCGCCATACACACCCGACCGACCCCTGGCGTATAGGCCATCGCTAAATCGGATTGTCTGCTCAATGGCACCTTGCTTTGAACAGTGATTTTGCCGCCTTGATGCAGCGCAAAAGTGCGATCATCAGCGTGCAAAACTTTGACATCAGGTAAAGATTTGATGGCTTGCACGATCGCGTCTGCATGGTCACTGCTGGCGGCATCTACAATGATGTTTCGCAGCGACAGATCGCGAGTTTGTTCGACGAGATCAATCTGCCCGATGCTGCCACCTAAAGTAGAAATCGCTTGCACTACGCTGGCTAACATCCCCGGTCGGTTTGGCACTTCAAAGCGGATGGTCAGACTGTAACTAGAGTTTGGGGTAAGGTTCGCCATAGCTGTAGAAAAGTTAGAACGGGAATTTTAGATTCTATACCAATTTTATTTATGCAACAGATCCGCATGAGGGCACAGCAGTGCCATGCCCGTCCATGTTTGTAAAATCGCAATCGTTTCTGAAATTGGTATTAATTTTGAATCAGTCATTCAAAATCTAAAGGTTCCCCGCAGGTCGCTCTTTAGCCTAAAAGAAGGACGCTGAGGTATCTGTGCTGGGTGAACCAAAGGGACAACCCTCTACGGATAGCTACCAAAAATTCAAATCTTTTGGCTCGATCGCGGCTTGATAAGTCGCCCGAACATGGGGTCCAAACACAATCAAATCTCCAGTTTTGAGCGCACAACTCTGTTGCTTTTGCCCATTCACCAGCAAGCCATTGGTGCTGGGTTTTCCAGCCAGATTGCCATCGCTAATCGTATAGGTGTAGCTGCCGTTGTCATGGTTAACTCGCCGCAACACCGCATGATATCGAGACGCAAACTGAGATCTTAAGCAAATATCGTTTTTAGGATCTCGCCCGATCGTGTAGTGGTCATTTTCTAACCCAATCTCATGCTGTCCAGCATCGTCTTCAACGACTAACAACGGCAGTTGATGGCCTGCCTCAGACTCTTGCACCGCTTTAGGAGGATGCAATTCTTCTTCTATCAGCGATGAGCCTTCATAGCCCTCACTACACCAGGTTGGCTTAGTCGTTGGCTGCCTCAGCGAGGTTAGCCCAAGTTGTTGAGATGCCAGTAGGCGGGCTTGCCAGGAAACCTGATCGTCGGCTTGCAGAGACAGCGCCCGATCGTAGTTTGCGATCGCTTCGGTGTAGCGTTTTAGCTCAATCAGCGCGTTGCCACGATTGCGCCAGGTCAGATAGTTTTCAGCGTTAAGTTGCAGGGCGCGGTTATAGCTAGCGATCGCGTCTTCATAGTGGCTCAACCCATAGAGCAAGGCATTACCGCGATTTTGCCAGGCCATCGCATGAGCATCATTGATTTGCAGCGTTTTGTCGTAGCACTTGATCGCCGCCTCATAGTCCCCTAACCCATAGTGAAGAGAATTGCCGCGATCGTGCCAGATCTCGTCAATGGCTTCTCGGTTTGGCTCGGTTTCTAAGGCTCGATCGTAGCTAGCGATCGCTTCAGAATAAAACCCTAAACTGTCTAGCGACAAGCCGCGCTCATACCAGGCTTCCCAGAAGTCCGATCGCGCTTGCAAAACTTTGTTGTAATGGGCAACTGCTTCTTCATGTTCCCCGTTAGCGGCGCGGTCTAGCCCCTGGCGGAAACAAGCGAGCGCGTCACCCGTCAGGGGAAGACGACCTGTATCAAGCATGGCTGGATTTATAAATAGTTTCTCTAGCCTTGGTCTTTTGAGACTAACACAGGAAGATCAGTCGTGAAACGCAGACTTGGGGGAATTGCGGAGTTTTCATGGGAACTATATAAAGTCAATGAGAGTTACCCTGTATATTCACCTTTCACGAGCGAGATCCGGAAATTATTGAAAATTAACTCAGATCTTTCACCAGTCTCAACTATTTCCCACTCACCTGCCCTGAATTAATGTCAGTTCGAGGAGGTTTTTCGCTTCGTTTTGAGCGGCTTCAGCCCCCTAAATCCCCCATTCTGGGGGACTTTGAACCGAAAATCTTGGCTCAAAGTCCCCCAATTTTGGGGGATTTAGGTAGCTCTCCCAGATTCACAATCGTAGCCAATCACTTCTGTCGAACTGACGTTGAATTAAAATTCGGGCTAATCGCCAAAGTCCTCTGAAGAGGACTGAGCAAACGTTTTAACCCATTTCAATGGGTTTGAGCTATCAGCCAGGAACTTCAGTTCTGGGCGGTTGTGGCGAGAGGTGCAAGATCTAAGTTAATTGACCCGCTCACTCACGGGCGCTTTGCTCGATCGCTCTGAGTTGATTGACAACGCGGCTGGAGAAGTCTGCACGGCTCCCCACTGGCTGGATAGACCTCGTAACAGGGCTTCTTGATCTGACCGAAAGCCTTCTAAATTGTTGTTGCCCCCGTTGATTACCACAAACCAAACCACCCCTTTTTGACTTGTCGGCAACGCGCCTGCTAAGGCACTGACGGCATCTAAACTGCCCGACTTAGTGACCGCTAACGCCGGAATTTTACGGGCATCGAGAACGCCGCTATCTTGCCCGACCACAGTAAAGATATCGGCAACCGTGAGCTTAAAGGGTTCGAGAGAACGCTCGATCGCCAAAAACATCGCGCAGACCGCACGGGGAGAGAGGCGATTTTCGGTGCCTAACCCTGACCCATTGACCAATAGCACTTCTGATTGCGGAACGCCTGCCGCTTGCGCCGCCTTAAAAGAGACGATTTTTGCTCCACCAACTGTGCTGGCGATGATTTCTGCCATCGCATTATTGCTATAGCGATTCATCTTCTTCAGCAATTCTGCAAGTGGAAGCGACTGATGGCGCAATAGCGGTTTAGCGTTTGCTGGCAGAGCATTGGCGACTTTCACATCTCCCGCGATCGTCACTTGGGGGCGCGGCGTTCCGGCTGGGAGGGTGAGATGTTGGGCTTTGACTTCTTCAGACCAGAGTGCAGCATTCAGACCTTGTTTGAGCAACTCGCCTGACGCTTTCGGGTCTGTGTCAAAGTTCATATAAAATCTGCCGACGACAATCAGATTGCCCGTCACCTGGCGGATTTGTAGCTGATTGAGCAGGTTGCCCACGGCGATCGCTTCCTCCCACACAAATAGAGGGTCGTTTCCGCCTTGAACGATCAGATCTCCTTTGAGAATGCCATTCTCGATCGTTCCGGTTGAACTGATTTCGGTCACAAATCGATGGTCAACGCCAAACGTTTGCAGTGCTGCTAGAGAAGTCGCTACTTTTGTCAAAGAGGCGGCAGAGAGGGGGGTGGTGCCTTGGTGATTGGCGAGTAGCGTGGTTCCAGACTGCATCCAAACGCCTTGCGATCGTTCTGAGAACCCTTGATTTGCCAGTTTTTTGAGATATTGCTGAATGGTGCGGGTTGTGGCAGCGTCGGGCGTAGTCGGTGAAACCAGCCCAAACGGACTTTGACTCGCAGAACTCAAGGCAGGCTGATTAGAGATGGGCGAAGCAGTCGCTTGAGGAGCCGTTGATTTAGACGCTTCTGCTGTGCAACCAGCCGTCAATCCTAAAATGAGTAACGCGATCGGAAAGGAGCGAGATTTGAGCATGATTTTAGCGAGGGGCTGCCACAACATCACAGCGTTTCTCAGGATATGCTAAACGATCGATCGTCACCAAAACACATTTCTCCCAAATTTATTAGAACAAATGTTCTTAGGTTAAGGGTGACGATCGTCCGTTAAAGTCTCACCACCTAATTAGGTTTGTTGGGTGCGATCGCGATCGATTTCACTCATCGGCAACAGCAGGGTATCTTCGATCTCTTGCCGCACGTCTCGACTGACATAACAATCGCTATTGAGACAATCGATCAGCAGCTTGTTGCATTCGTAATACTGCTGTAACAGTTGCTTTTGTTGATCGCTAAATTTCCAGTCGTGACCGATGTTGCGATGTTCGATCATCACTCCTCTTAACGTTTCAAGCCAAGTTTCTATCTCAGTTGATATAAAATTCCAACATGAATCTGTATCACAAATAGAGTTATAAAGAACTACAGATAAACGAATGATTTCTTGCTGCAAATCTGGAGTAATATTGCAACTTGCAAGATCGTTGAAGCACCAGGTTGCCTCATCAAGATATTGAAATTCATGAGTCCATCCGCAAAGCATCACGCTCTCACAAGCTGCCACCAGCCAGTAGTCAGTGGATAAGTCTTTGTCTTTTGAAAGAACTTCCTCGAAATTTAAAAAATTATTGCTGAACTCTAATTGAGGAAAGTTAAAATGTGCTGGTGGGAAAGTATTTGGCAAATCTAATTCAAGCGAGTAAAAGAGATTAAAGTAGAAGGCTCTAGTGGCTAGTTGTTGCTTTCTACAATCTATGAGATTTACTTTTCCACTCAACCACTTCAAAAATTGTTGTAGCTTCTTATCAGCAGCAAGTATCACATCAATATTCTGTTTCATCAGCTTCAACAGGTCGTCAGCGTTTCGCATCATGCTTGTGGTGAGCAAAAAGACTTCACGCCAGCGTTTTTCGGTGAGGTGTTTTACCAGATTTTCGTAGGCAGAGTTGGCGACGATCTCTCTCGCTGCAAAATACTCTTGAAAGGTCAGGTGAGAAAACGAATAGATGCTCTTTGCACGTTCTACAAACAGTCCGTGTTGTGCCTCAATGGATTTCAAAACGGCTTCACTGTCCATTCGTAAAATTTCTGGGTCTGAATCAACGTTGGGTAAATTGCGAATGAAATCAGAAATGTATGCTTCTAGCGTTTTTTGTTTGAAGAAGTAGTCTTTCTGCTCAAAAGTTGTGAGAGCAATTTGGCTCAAGAGATCTTCTTTGCGCTTTAGAGATAGATTCTTGTAAAGCTGCTCTCGCTCAATATTGCGTTTTCCATCCCATTTTTTGAGCAAGATATCTAAGCCTTCTTTGTAAAGCTCAGAGCGATTTGCCGGAAAGTCTGCACTTTCGCCAAAAACAAGACAGAGCAAAGTTAACAGCAAAGGACTGCTGGCTAATTCTTGAATCGGTTCGTTCTCTTCTAGTTTTTGAATGAAGCATTCTGCCTTTGTCGGATCACTGAGTCGAAACCAGTTTTGAGAAAAAATCGCAATTTGTTCTGGATCAAAATCTGCTACTTCGACTTCAGTAAATCGCTCAAATGTGTATTCTTTTGCGGCAATTCGACAAGTCATCACAAACTGATTGAGATGAAACTGATCAGAGAATTCTAGAATCTGCCGTAAAACTCGTTTAGTATCTTCTTCTCGAACTTCATCCAACCCATCCAACAACACCAGCATTTGACCCTGCTGCAAAATCTCTCGCAAAGCGTCTGAAGTCGGCAACTCAACAAGCTGACTAATGTAGATGAATAAATCAGGGGTTCCTTCAATTTCAGCAAAATCTTTGAGCGTGATAAAAACGGGGATGCGGTTTGCCTGAAAGTTGCCCTCAATGCACTGCATCGCCAAATATTTCAGAAAAGTAGACTTTCCCGCCCCTGGTTTGCCCAACACCATTAGTTTGCGATGCTGTTCTACGGCTTTCAGTCCCGGCACTCGCTTCTCAGTGACTTGGCTTAGTCCAGCCCGATCGAACTCCTCAACCCCACAGTTCTGCAAATCTGCAATCTCAAAGCGATTTCGTCCTGTGATTCGCTCCAGAATATTGACGTTGGTATAAATGCCTCGCTCTCCGGTTAGCTCGATCGGCTGCTCCATATCCAACACGCGCATCGTGCCGCAGTTGTGATGAACGATCGGCTTAATCTGTTCGCGAATTGCTTGGACGATCTTGTCGATATCAGTGCTATCTACTTCTGGTTCTGCTGGTCGATCGATGATGTCTTCCCAGGTCAAATCTAAGGTAGTGCAAAGCTCGATGAAATTGCTGCGATCAATCGGCTTGCCAGCAAGAAACTTACCAATGGTACTTCGAGATACACCAGTGTCGTCAGCTAAATTTTCTTGCGTCCAGCCAGCGTTGTTGTACTTTCGTCGGATTTGTTTGAGTCCTTCCTGAGACGCATGACACGATCGCTTTGCCATTACCAAGAGCCTAAATTTGGGTGCTTGTGAGCGATCTTACACAACTCACGCAAGTCACGCACAAATCAAGCGCGTACCCCAGCAAGAACTCAAAGATCAGCTTGAGAGATTGGATGTATCGAGTTAACCAATCCCTCCCATGCTTCAAAATCAGAACTCCAACAAGAAAAAGTGGCTGAAAGTTATCGAATTTGCGATCGTTGGCTTTGCGCTTTGGCTCAATCCTAGTGCGGGTCTTCTGATCTTTCTGCTGAAACTCTGCTTTCAAATTCTGTACGCCCTGCAAAAGGACGAAAAGAAGTAGACAAAATGGCTGGCGGTTCCTTCTATGATTAGACCTCCTGCACGAATCCGGGAACGCCCCCTAAATCCCCCCAATTCTGGGGGACTTTGAAACCGCAGATCTTCTCAAAGTCCCCCATTCTGGGGGATTTAGGGGGCACAAGCCGACCGCAACGGAGCGAGATCTGAGAGAGTTGATAGCGAGAAGTTTATTCATGCAGGAGGTCTAGTGAAGCGATCGCCAACCCACTGATCGACAAACTTCTCGATCTCATTCTATCTACGTGAACCTTCACTCAGCCTGCTGTGGACTTATCCCCTCAGATTATGGTAATGAAAAGATATTGCTTTAGCCAAGCAATCTAAACCAACATCAGGCTTTTGAGGAGTGTTAATAATGCATAAACTGAACGATCGCAGACTTCCAGTGAGAATTTTGGCAGGGATGACGATCGCGACGATCGGTTTAGAGTTGCCTGTTCTTGCAGTTCCTACTGCACCAATGTTAGTGGCTCAAGTTGCCTGTGTGGTCAGTAAGACGACTCCGGTTTTTAGAACAGCGAATCCTAGTGACTCAGAGGTGTTGCCGCGTCGCCCTCTCACAGTGGGCACAGCAGTTGCATTAGTAGAACCTTTGCCCAGTGTTCCGCCAGTCCGTGTTCAAATCAATCCGAATGGATTTGTTGATTTTGCGGCTCTCAACTGTGGTAAACCCCCGACTCCACCACCCACCACAAAAACGAGCGTGTGTCGCACCGTCAGAAACACTGTCACCTCAATAGCAGTTCGTCGAGAACCCAGACGAGGATCGCAAGCGATCGCCGCTGTCGGAGCCAATCAGCGAGTTTACATCACCCAAAATGGAGGAGTCACCACTTCCATCAGAGACGCAAGCGGTGAAGTGTGGGTAGAAGTTGATTTGCAACGCACCTTTGGCAAAAACTTTGGCATCGCGCCCAGCTTTGGTTGGCTTTCTAACACTGAACCGAGCGATTCAAGAAGTACTCTAGTCAACGGGTGTGGTTAAACCACATTGAGTGCTTCTGTCTATAACAGTCATGGAGCTTTGACCCGTGGATCGATCGCGGGTTGATGATCAACTAAGCGAACCTGATTCTGCTTGACGACTACCGTTAAAAGTCCCAAGTTACGCCGAGCCGGCCCATGCACGACTCGACCTTGATTGTCATAGCGTGAACCATGACAAGGGCAGACAAACTGATTTTGGTCAGCTTTCCACGCGACAGTACAGCCCAGATGAGTACAGACCGAACTGATGGCATACTCGGCAATCATCGGAGGATTGGTAACGACCAGATAAACGATCGGTGGATTGGGGAGTCCCTTCGCTGCAACTCGGCTTCCGGGCGGAACAGTAGGCAAAAGCTGATTGACTTGAATCGGTTGTCCACGCTCATCTTTGGCTTGTACGCCTGGCAGATAATCTTTGCAGCGCGAGTTGAGCGGCGATGCAGTGCAGAGTTCTTCTAGTGTCAGTTCAACACTTCCAGCAGGCAGTAAATATCCAAGTGCGATCGCAGCAGTAGCGCTACCTGCCATGTATTCCAAAAACTGTCGTCTCCCAATTCGAGGGATGGGATGAAGCTGGGCGCGAGATCCAGGAGTCATATCTCGGTTTCCTAAATGAGTCAGCTATCAGCAGCTTTTCAGTCGCTAGAGCTTGTGTGTAGTCAAGATTCTAATCGCTCCATCGTCGATCGTCGAGAATTCTCATCAATCAACATGAAGCCGATCGCTTTTTGTCTCTTGTGCCCATTTACGGAAATGCACTTTACTTAATCTCATCTGAGATTTGAGCCGATTAATCCACTAACCGATCTACCAAAGCGCTGCTTGTACGGCTGAAATGGTGGTTTAGCTAGATCTTTTCATAAAGGATACTTGTACTACTAGAGAATTGCGGCAATCATATCATTCCTATTCGTGTTCTAGCATCTCTTTAGCCGCTAGCAGTTGTTGTTGATGCTCTTCTGTCAGGATGGGATATTTCAAGTCTAGAGAAGCTAATTTGTTGCAGATCATATCTGCCACTACCATGCGTGTAAACCATTTGTGATCGGCTGGAATAACGTGCCAGGGTGCCCAGCTTGTGCTGGTGTGATTAAAGGCTTCTTCATAAGCATGCATATAATCATCCCAACAGGCGCGTTCTTTTGCGTCACTGGTAGAAAATTTCCAGTTCTTTTCGGGTTGATTAATTCGTGCCAAAAACCGTTTCTTTTGTTCTGCTTTAGAGACATTTAAGAAGAACTTTAGAACAACCACGCCATTGTTGACTAAATACTTTTCAAAATTGTTAATCTCTTCAAAGCGTTGTTTCCAAATGTTCTTCTTGAGCGTGGCTTCGGGTAACTGCTGTTTTGCTAAAATCTCTGGATGCACCCGCGCAATTAGCACTTCTTCATAGTAAGAGCGATTGAAGATGCCGATGCGTCCCCGTTCGGGTAATGCTCGAACCGATCGCCATAAATAATCGTGATCCAGCTCTTCATCTGAAGGTGCCTTAAAGCTAAACACCTGACAGCCTTGCGGATTGATGCCCGACATCACATGTTTAATCGTGCTGTCTTTTCCTGCCGCATCCATTGCCTGAAAAATAATCAGCAAGGCATAGCGATCGCTGGCGTAGAGAACGTCTTGATAAGCCGCTAACCGTTTAATATCACTCTGCAATTTGTTGGCAGTGTCTTCGTTTTTTTGAGACTTGCCGAGGTAGCCAGCGTCATAATCTTTGCTCAGTGAGATCGTTTTTTTGGGAGGAACGATGAATGGGTCGTAGTTCATAACAATACTAATGTCCTTCCTATAGTCCCGTAATGATTAAGGGTCTACGGTTATCTAGGAGAGAGCAACTACCCTTGGAGAGGTTATTCACCTTATCGATTAGTCAGTGAGTCTCGATTCTCTTGCCAATTTTGCTCCTCTAAGTCAAACGATCGGGGTCAACTCCCAACTTTCGCAACTCAGCCGCCAGCGTCTCTGCTCGTTGACGTTCTTGGTCTGCTCGTTGACGTTCTTGGTCTGCTCGTTGACGTTCTTGGTCTGCTCGTTGACGTTCTTGGTCTGCTCGTTGACGTTCTTGGTCTGCCTGTTCTGCACTCCAAAGCAGCAGATTGCCAGAGGCATCCCACCAGCGCAGCCAGTTTGCGGTCTGTCGGAGACGCTCCCCTGACCAGATTCCTAAAAACAGATTTAACTCAGGAATCCACACCCGTCTCTGCTCATCGGCTTCCTGCATTGCATAGCGTCTGTTTTGCAGGCACCGCACTTCTAGACTAGGTTCATAGGGATCGTAGGTGACATAGGTGGGCACTTGCAAAATTTGCTCATAAAAATAGAGCTTGCCGTAGGGAGGAGTCGATCGCACTGACAACTCGCCTCCTTCTTCTTGAGAGAGAAACTCCATTGCTATGGCAACAGGCGCACCGTCTAGGTTGGGAGTGTAGCTGCGTCGAATGGTGCCCTCTGCTATAGAATGCACTTGGGGCACATAAAACCAGTCTGGGGCTTTGACCACCGTCTTTTTGTTGACCGTAGCGACCAACCCAAAATTTGAGCCAATCAGCATTTCTGGCTGGATGTGCCCATTGGCTCCTAACGCATCGGTCAAGGCGGCGGCGAGGGGCGGTTGTTGAATATTTTCCACAGGGTCGTCTGGTAACACAAAGTCGGGTGGCAGAGCCTCCCAGGTGACGATCGGGTCTGTTTTGGCAGATGGAATTTGCAGAACCATAAGTTGACCCTTAATCAGAGACTAGTCGTCGCAGCCCTCTCAAGATATCTAGAGTTTAGCCAATTCATCTATCTCAGAGAGAGTCTCAATAAGCCGAAATTTCATCCACTCGGATTTCAATCAAGGTTTCAGCTTCACTAGAAGAACCAATCAAAACTCTAGCGCTAGTAGAAAAATGTAACAACGCAGTCGAGATCGCGACAACATGGTTTAACACACGCTGACTCATGGCCCGATCGGCTCCGTTAATCACAAGCGTTGGGGCAGTCGAAATCGTGGTGAAACACCATTCACAGTTGGTCAACAGCGCTTGGGTCACGCCATCACAAGATTCATAGAAATATCGACTAAGGGCCTCTTCGAGTTGCCGACCTAAACTGCTATCACTCTCTTCTAACTCAAGAGGTGGCAAGTCATCAAACGGAAGTGAAGTAGGATTCATAAGGTATAGAAGATACAACAGCTATCTCTATTAGGCCCAAGAGACGTGAGCAGACCGATCGGGCTGAGTCTATAGCAGCGCGAAATCGATTTCCAGAAAGTGCTGAGTTTTATTGCTATCATACGCATCAATTCTGCGATGGACAAGTCTGGGCTAAATGCTTTTGTATTCATCGTTACGTTGTGATTGAAGGATTTTCTGTACGGTGACTCTGCGTTCAATCTGGGCAGATCGCCAGGTAGGGTTTTCACGATCGCACAATCTAAACCCGAATTGGCAATTCTGCACGAAAATAGATTTAGCGTTAATCGGTTTAACTTTGAGTCAAGCTCAATCTTCTCGATCGCACTCTTCAACGTCGCGGGCTAAACCCCAGGAAACGCAGCTAATCCGAGCGAGGGCAAGTTTGCGGCAGACTGTCGCGAGCTATTCGCAGTATTTGCGATCGGCTAAAAATCCTGCTCTGCAAACGTCGCTCAAACCAGAACTCGATCGGCTTTCTGCCAACCTCAACAAGCTAGACAACGCTGTCGTGCGGATTGCGGTGTTTGGCTTGGTGAGCCGAGGCAAGTCTGCAATCTTAAATGCTTTACTAGGAGAGAAAGTTTTAGAAACGGGGCCGATTAACGGGGTAACGCTCAAACCGCAAGTGATTCGCTGGTCGCCAACCGGGGGGATTGTGCCACCAGAACGCGCGATCGTGCCTCAAGGTGCCAAGGTGCAAATCGAACTGATCGACACCCCCGGACTCGATGAAGTCGATGGACAAACGCGCGCAGACATGGCGCGAGACGTGGCAGAACAGGCAGATTTGATTTTGTTTATTGTCGCTGGAGATATTACTCGCACAGAATATAAAGCGCTCTGTGACCTACGACAAGCGCAAAAGCCGTTGATTCTTGTGTTTAACAAAATCGATTTATATCCCGATCAAAGTCGGCAAGCCATCTACGAAAGTTTGCAGCGATTGGGCGCAAGAACGGGAAGCGGCGCGCAGCTTCAAGAGTTGTTGACTGCCGATGAGATTGTCATGGTTGCAGCAGAGCCAGCGCCCTTGCAAATGCGCGTCGAGTGGGCAGATGGGCGCGTCACTCACGAATGGGAAACGCCACCGCCGCAGATTGATGAATTAAAGTACAAGATTCTCACTATTTTGAATCGGGAAGGCCGATCGCTGCTGGCACTCAATGCCCTCTTTCAAGCCAAGCATTCCGAGACTCGCATGGCAGAAGCGATCGTCGAAATTCGCAATGCTGACGCAGAGGCATTAATCTGGAAATTCACCCGATACAAAGCCCTAGCCGTCGGACTGAACCCGATCGCTATTCTCGATCTTATGGGTGGTGCAGTTTCAGATTTAGCGATGATTCGCGCCTTGGCTGAGTTATATGGGTTGCCCCTGACTCGCTATGAAGCAGGCAAATTGTTAAAAACAATTCTCATTAGCTCTGGTAGTTTGCTGTTGAGCGAAATCGGAAGCGGCATCTTGCTAGGAATGGGCAAGAGTGTTACGGCGATCGCGACCAGCACAGACACCTCAGCCGGGTTTTCAGCATTGGCGGGTGTGGCGATCGTCCAAGCTGGAATTGCAGGCTACGGGTCATATGCGGTCGGTCGTGCAGCCCAAACTTATCTAGAGCAGGGCTGTACGTGGGGTTCGCAAGGTGCCAGCACGGTGATTCGTGAGATTCTCAACCAGGTCGAACCCAACACCATTATTTATCGATTGCGGCAAGAGCTCATGTAATATGCGGCAGACCGCCCTCACCCTAAATCCCTCTCCCTAAGGAGAAGGACTTTGAATCTGGCTCCCTTCTCCCCAGGAAGAAGGGTTGGCGAGATCTTCGACCCGCTTCGCGAGGAGGGTATTCTAGGCTACTTATCGCTGCACACGCCTAAGCTTTTTCCCAAATTGCCCGAATCTCATCAGGCAGGAAATTGGCAACTTCTTGAATCCGCCCTTCAGACAACTGATCTTTAGTCGCTGAGAAGACTGCCTCGACTGCTACCTCTGGAGGAATCGTGACCGCTAAACCCGCTTCTTGACGAATGCGGAATAAAAACGTGCTGGATTTGATTTTAAGCGGTGGACGAACGCGACTGAGAAAATGCACGATCGGGTTTGTGTCTTCCCACAGGTCTGCAATTTCAGTGGCGATCGGAGTCGCGGCATAAAGCGTTTTGTCGGTGTTGCCTGCTTCCATCGGCTCATGCAATTCTTCAGCGACGTGATCGACGGCTTCGTTGGTCATCATGTCGCGCATTGTGCGAAACACCACTTCGGTAATGTCTCTCGCGTCATAGTGTTCCTTCAATCCAGTTTTGACCATTACCTTTTCTAAGAACGGCAGATCTTTGCTATAAACCGGAGCTGCCTGACCCCGATTCATATTTTGGGGAGGATTTGCCTCCATCTCCGCCAGCATTTTTTCACCTTTCTCGGTCAGTTCTGCTTTTTTAAACTCGATTAGGTGAGGCAATGGGCCATCGGGTGCGCCGTAGGTGTTGGCAATTCTCAGCCCAAACTCTTCTGCATTCACCACGTTGGGAACATCCTCTTGGTTTCCATAAGCGTTGCCCGAAAATTCGGCATTAATATATTGCCGTTGATTGAGATAATCTAAGTGCCCTAAGAGGTCTGCGATCGACATCTCAATGCCCGCAAAATCGGCATCTGTAAAGTTCACGGGATCAGGGCCGGGAACCCGATCGCTATCATGAATCTTTTTCAACATGATATAAACCACATCATCTCGAATAGCGATCGGCATAACAAATCTCCTGTATTAAATGCTGTTGAAAGTGTAGTGTTTTCAACATCAAAACTATTACGCAATAGTGTTGATCCCTTCATCTATCAGGAGTGACATTGCTAAAACTGAGATTTATATCATCAGGCAGATTAATTCTCTAAATTAGGCGAAATCGCCCGAATAAGGTAAAGCTAAAGAAATATAAAAGGCTGAGAAACAATCACAGCAATCAACGATAAGGTAGACTCAGCCATCACTCCGCAATAATTCTAAAACAGATGTACTTATGGTGAACTATCAGTCTAATCCTGAGACCACTTCAACATCCGCGCTATCGGGCGAAGACCTGGTGGGCGGTGCCAATGGCATCAACATTAACGAGGTGATTGAGACGGTCATTAACAGTCTTGACCAAACCAATAGCGCTATGGTCAGCCACAATGACAGTGGAAATGTCTGGAAGTTTAAGTATGGCAGCGTCGAAGTGTTTGTGCAGCTAACAGGCACAACTGATGATGATATGTTTACGGCTTGGGCAACGGTTCTCGCATTACCCGCTAAAAATGAGCCGCAGTTAATGAGAAAACTGCTAGAGATGAACTGGAAAACCACATTTGAGTCTGCGTTTGCAATTTTTGAGAATCAGGTTGTTGTCTTGTCAAGCCGCACGGTGGCTGAGTTATCGCCAGGGGAGATTTCGCGATTGATCACGGTGGTGGCCACGATCGCGGATGACAATGATGATGCTTTACAAGCAGAGTTTGCAGGTTAAATAATTACAGGGGCGATCGCTGACTAGAAAGGCGATCGTAAGCCGCAACAAAATCATCGGTTGTAATGTGAACCGCACTCGGATCGCTCAAACCCTGACTGCGATAGCGACGAACTGCTTCTAACGCAGCCTGGTTACTCAACAGGGCCAAGTCTGCCCCGTTCCAGCCTTCGGTTTGAGTTGCCCAAGTGTCTAGATCTATATCGGCTAACGGGCGATCGTGATTGTGCACCTGCAAGATCGAAAAGCGACTAGCTTGATCAGGTAAATCGACTTTGATCTGCAAGTCTAACCGTCCAGCCCGCAACAAGGCAGGATCGAGCGCCTCTGGGCGATTAGTCGCGCCGATCAGCAGCACATTAGAACACTCGTGTAAGCCGTCAAGTTCGGTGAGTAGTTGACCGACAACGCGATCGCCCACTCCCGAATCACCTTGATAACTGCCTCGTGCTGGAGCAAGGGTATCAATCTCATCAACAAACACAACGCAGGGGGCGGCTTGTCGCGCTTTCACGAAGAGTTCTCGCACGGCTTGCTCAGATGCCCCGACCCATTTGCTCATTAGTTCAGGGCCGTTAACCGCAATAAAATTTGCCCGCGCCTGAGACGCAACCGCTTTAGCCAGCAGCGTTTTGCCCGTGCCCGGAGGACCCCAAAGCAGAATGCCTCGTGGCGCTTTGGCTTTAGTGCGCTGATAAAGTTCGGGATAGAGCAGTGCCCCTTCAACCGATTCTTGTAAACTTTGTTTGACTGATTCGAGTCCGCCGATCGCATCCCAAGCAATGTTAGGTGACTCAACTTGTACCGATCGCAAGACAGCAGGTTTAATCTGCTTAATCGCCTCCAGAAAATCGGTCTGCGTCACGCTCATCGTGTGGGGAGTCGGCTGACTCAAAGAAGGCACCAGACGACGCAACGCAACATAAGCGGCTTTTTGACAAAGGGCTTTCAGGTCTGCACCAACCATTCCGCCAGCTAGATCCGCGATCGTATCCAAGTTGACCGTTGCATCTAACGACATGGCTCGCGTCAGAATACGAAGAATTTCTAATCGTCCTGCCCGATCGGGGATGCGGAATTGAATCTCTCGATCGAACCGTCCTGGGCGGCGCAACGCAGGATCGAGGTGTTCAGACCGATTGGTTGCGGCTAAGACAATCACGCCTTTAGTTTTGGCAAACCCATCCATTAAGCTCAACAGTTGAGCGACAACGCGCTTTTCGACCTCGCCCTCGACTTTGGAGCGATCGGGCGCGAGACTGTCAATCTCGTCAATAAATATAATGCAGGGCGCAGAGCGGGAGGCTTTTTCAAACAGACTTCGCAATCGCGCTTCGGCTTCCCCATAATATTTGCCCATGATTTCGGGGCCGACGATCGCGATGTAGTTTACGCCTAAATCTTCGGCTAACGCACGAGCGGTCAGCGTTTTGCCTGTGCCTGGAGGCCCGACCAATAGCACCCCGCACGGCGGTTCTAACCCAAGTTTGGTGAGCAACTCTGAGCGCTTCAGGGGCAATTCTACAAGTTCGCGCAGTTCTCTGACGATTTCAGAAAGTCCGCCGATGCCGCTCAACGACTCTGACGGATAACTATCGGCAGGCGGCGGCGTGATAATCACCTCACTGACTGATGTTGAAGGAGTCTGCTCATGAGAGGCGGGCGGGGATTCTTGACGAGAAGGGCGGACTTGAGTCCGGGTTTGCACATCCACCCGAAACCCCCCAGTGTCGCCTCTACCTTCTAAATCTCTGACCAACTCTAGGAGATCTTCAAATCCCCGATCGATGAACTCTTCAAATTCTTTTAAAAGATCGCTCATGTTAGTGTTACCGCCCCAGTGATTTTAGTATAGACATTCCTATCCTCAGCCGGGGCACTCCCACTACCGCAGAAATCATTCCCTGCCGACAAAAATTTTCTTATTCAACTCTTAACCGTTAATTATCAGGTTCATTAACTCAACAGACTATTGTTCATACTGATGTGTAAATAATTTCTCGTTTGCCTGCATAAATCTACCAGGCAGCGAATCGAATTGATTATTTGATGTAATCACTTCAGCAATTTGAACGTTATTTCCAAAGTTTAAGCCAAGTGAATGGCCTGCAATTAAATTGACTGCTGGATTTTAGGGTCTAGTTCTTTTCTATTGGATAAAATTTCATGAATAGTGACGTTTTGCCTCAAGCTTCTACCATTTTTGCCAATCCTGGTTTGACTACTGAGATTAGTGCTTCTCGCCAACTGGTGGCTTCTGCTCTAGATGCTCAAGTGCGCTCCGATCGTCCATCTCACCTAGTATCTCGTGGAGACAAAGACGTAATTATTGAGGGCTTCAACGGTGTAGGAACTGGGATCAATCCGTTAGAGGGGACGATCGCGAAAGCTGACACCCTCACATTTCAAGGAGAAGGATTGATTGCAAAATCAATGCTCTTGACTCAGCAGGGCGATCATGTAGTGATTACATTTGACAACATTAAAGATACGAAAGTCACATTAAAGGATTTCAAGCTAGAAAACTTAGACAACCTGCAAAAATCGACAGGTTCAACGGTTGACTTAAGCAATATTATCTTCAATGGGAAAAATAGCTCGACCGATAGTTTTGATGTCTTTAATGCTGATTGGCAGAAAAAGCAAATTTTTAATCGCAATAGTGTCACGTTTCTCAACGATTTGGATAACACGATTCAGGGATTCGATCGCTCCGATGATGTGATTAACGGTCAGGGAGGTGACGATCGCATCAAAGGCAAAGGCGGTAACGATATTCTGCGCGGCGGCGATGGCAATGATCTGATTCGCGGCGGTCTGGGCAACGATCAGCTAGACGGCGGTGCAGGCAGCGACACCTTTGTGCTGGCGCGAGGCGAAGGAACTGACACGATCAAAGATTTTAGTCTCAAAGATAAAGATCGAATTGCGCTGATTGGAGGATTAACTTTTGAGCAATTAGCGATCGACGCAGGCACGAATGCAAATGCCAACGATACGCTGATTCGAGAGGTTAACACAGGCGAAATTCTTGCCATTCTCAAAGGAGTCAAATCAACCACGATCGACGACACCGCTTTTGTTAGATTAGACGATGACTATCAAGCAATTTCAACTAACATCAGTCAACTAATAGGACGCGCTGTTCTTCCTGCCGCTACGTTTGCGACTGGGGCGACTTCTGGACAGTTTTTGACCCTCAACAATGACGGCACGATCGCAACGCTCAACGCTAATGGACAATCCGTTCCCTTCAACGGACAACCGACTCAAGGATTTTCTGCCGTCCTGCCCGGTGCAAAACCAGGAACCTATTTGGTGTTGGTCGATAATGGCTATGGCGCAAAGGCAAACTCTGCCGATTCGCTGCTGCGATTTTATGCGGTCGAGCCAGACTTTACGACGGGTAAAGTTTATCCGGTTAGCGTCAAGACGGGCGATCGCTTAGACAGTTTTACGAGTGATAGCCTGTTTCAACTCAACGATCGCAACAACATCCTCAAAGACTTTCAGACGATTGTTGCCGATCTCAACACCTATCCCGGTAGTGACAAACTCCAACCCGGCGGAATTCCAGTTGATCCTGCAATTAAAGCGGGTCGCTTGCTCACAGGCGCAGATTTTGACTTAGAATCGTTCCGGCGATCGAGCGATGGCACCTACTGGTTTGGCGAAGAATTCGGACTCTTCTTACTGCACACTGACGCAAAAGGCACACTTCTCGAAGCCCCGATTCCCACGCCCAACGCTTTGCCATTAAACACCCTCAATGGACAAGACCCGATCGTGATTGGGCACCGGGGCGTAAGTGGATTGCGACCAGAACACACGCTCGCGTCTTATCAGTTAGCGATCGACTTAGGCGCTGATTTTGTTGAGCCAGATTTGGTTTCTACAAAAGATGGGGTGCTAATTGCCCGTCACGAAGTCAACATCAAAGACACAACTGATGTTGCCAATCATCCAGAGTTTGCCAGCCGCTTCACGACCAAAACGATCGATGGCACTGCCGAAACGGGCTGGTTTGCCGACGACTTCACCCTCGCCGAGATCAAGACTCTGCGGGCAAAAGAGCGGCTTGCCTTCCGCGATCAATCGTTTAACGGTCAGTTTGAAATTCCGACGTTGCAGGAAATCATTGACCTGGTGAAAAAGGTAGAAACGACCACGGGCAAGAAAATCGGCATCTATCCCGAAACTAAACATCCGACCTATCACACGAGTGTAGGTCTAGCATTAGAAATTCCTCTAGTCAGCATTCTCAAAGCAAATAATTTTACCGATCCCAGTCGCGTATTTATTCAATCGTTTGAAGTGGGGAATCTGAAGGCGCTAAATCAGTTAATCGATGTGCCTCTGATTCAACTTTATGATGCTAGTGATGTGGCGCTAGACGGTTCACTGATTGAGATTCAGCCCTACGATTTTGTGGTGAGCGGCGACAAGCGCACCTACGCCGATCTGCGAACTCCTGAAGGGTTGGCAGAGGTGGCAACTTACGCCGATGGCATCGGGCCCTGGAAGCGGATGATTGTCTCAGTTAAAGGAGTTGATGCTAATGGCGACGGCATTGCTGATGATGTGAATGGTGACGGCACAGTGGATGATGCCGACAAGACCATCACCCCGCCCACGTCGCTGATCACCGATGCTCACAATGCAGGCTTGCTCGTCCATCCTTACACGTTCCGCAACGAGACGCGCTATCTAGCATCCGATTATAAAGGCGACCCAGAGCGAGAGATTCGGCAGTTTATTGGGTTAGGCGTAGATGGGTTCTTCACCGATTTTGCGGGCACTGGCAAAGCGGCGCGTGATTTTGTGACTCAGCAGTTTGTGCGATCGCCCGACAATCCTGCCTTTGCCAATCTCTCAGAAGCAGACAAAATTAAATCGGCTAATCTGCCTCGATCGAAAGGATTTGAAGGCATGGCACTCAACGCAACGGGCGACAAACTCTATACGATGTTAGAAGGCGCGATCGTCAGCGATTCAAATCAAAACCGATTGCTAATCAATGAGTTTGATCTCAAAACCAAACAATACACCGGAGAAACATTTTCCTATCGGTTAAACGCACCCGGACGAGCGATCGGAGACTTGACTGCGATCAATGATCACGAATTTATCGTGATTGAAAGAGACAGCGGACAGGGGAATGCGAGTGATCCGGCATTTACCAATCCTGCCCGGTCTAAAAAACTCTACAAAATTGATTTGAATGTGATCGATCAAGATGGCTTTGTCGAAAAAGAGCTATTAGCAGATTTGCTGAATATCTCTGACCCGCAAGCGATCGGCGGCAACGGCACCACAAACGGCGTATTTACCTTTCCCTTTACGACGATCGAAGATGTGCTGCCGATCGATGCTCAAACTCTGCTGGTAATCAACGACAACAACTATCCCTTTAGCGTCGGTCGGACTTTAGGACAGCCCGACAACAGCGAATTCATCGAAATCAAGTTAAGCAAGCCTCTCGATTTAAAGGTGCGTTAAGTTAACGTCAGTTCGGCGAGTTTTTTCGCTTCGTTCTCAGCGGCTTCTGCCCCCTAAATCCCCCATTTTGGGGGACTTCAAGCCAAAATCTCCGGTTCAAAGTCCCCCAATTTTAGGGGATTTAGGGGGGCTTCCCGAATTCATCATCGGAGCGAACCGCGTTTGTCGAACTCACGTTAAGTTACAGTGATCGTTGATTAATAATCGGCGTGGCAGAATGCGGGAATGAAATAGCTGTAGAGGTAGCACCCCCGTGCCTACCCCTGACGGCGGGCAACCACCGGGGGATTGCCCCTACTCAATTATCCCGCAATTTACTAAATGCCTTCAACCTGGTCACGATAATCAGTCGCCGTTAAAGCATCATCCAAATCGTCAAAATTGTTGACTCGAATTTTGAGCAGCCAACCTTCAAGGTAAGGATCGTCTGCAAGCTGCTCTGGCGCGTCAACCATTGCGGCGTTGCTCTCGATCACAGTGCCCGTTACGGGAGACTTTAAATCTTCGACCGCTTTGACCGATTCAACGGTGCCAAAGCTTTCCCCTTTTTCGACCGCAGTGCCCACGTCAGGCAACTCTAGAAACACAATGTCACCGAGTTGATCGATCGCAAAGGCACTAATGCCCACAGTGGCAATTTCGCCTTCAAGTCGTACATATTCGTGAGTGTCGAGATATTTCAGATCTTCGGGATATTCCATCGCTATTTAATGGGTACTCGATCGCTAAATTCAGCCTGTCTCAAAATCTTACCCTTGCCCGCACGTTTTTCAGCTAATCAAACTCTGGTGCCCATAGATCAACGACTTGCACTTCCCAGCCAGGAAGCAGATCGGGAACGGTCAGCACATCGCCATCACGAAGCGTGACGATCGCTTGCTCAGATCGATGAACCTCAACAGTACGATCGTCAGGGTTGATCAAAATCCCCACTCTCGTTCCCAACGATAAAAACTCTTGAATCTTGGTTCTAATCGCCTCTAAAGAATCGGTCGGAGACTTGACTTCTACGGTCAGATCTGGGGCGAGTTGAGCAAAAGACTTGGGGCTACGGCGCAGTCGTTCTGCCAGCACGAAGGAAGCATCTGGGGCCCGCAGGTCTGAATTGGGCAACCGAAACCCGGCACTAGAAGCCGCGATCCGTCCTAGTTTTCGGGGTCTAACCCAGTTTCCCAAAACTCGGATCACTTCGGCTGCCACTTCATCTGACTCATAGCCTGATGGACTCATAACCACAATTTCTCCCTTGATTAGCTCCATCCGCCAATCGGGATGATCTGCCTGCAACGCTGTTAAATCTTCAACTGTGAGAGACATACGACCTCCTAAAAGTTAGACTTTTTTGGCTCGATAAAACGGTCGCTTGACCACGATCGCCGGATAATTCTTTCCCCGAATCTCAACTTCGACAGATTGCCCCACCTGAGCCAGCGCGATCGGAACGTAGGCCAGCGCGATCGCGCATCCCACCGTCGGGGCAAGAGTGCCGCTCGTGACGATGCCGACTGCTTGACCGTCGTGCAGCACTGGGTAATGATGACGGGCAATATTGCGACCCTGCATTTGCAGCCCGACTAGCCGTTTGGTGACCCCAGATTTTTTTTGCTGCTCAAGCGCCGATCGCCCGATAAAATCACCTTTGGTGTCGAGGTGAACCAGCCAGCCCAATCCGGCTTCTAGAGGCGTGGTGGTGTCGTCGATGTCTTGCCCATAAAGTGCCATCGCCGCTTCTAATCGCAGGGTGTCGCGTGCGCCCAAACCACACGGAGTCACACCGGAGGCGAGGAGCGATCGCCAAAGCTCGATCGCGACTTCTGGGTCAAGCATTACCTCAAACCCATCTTCCCCGGTGTAGCCTGTGCGCGCCAGAAACGCGGGCTGACCCAAAACATTGGCTTCTAAATGTCCGAAGGCTTTAATGGGAGAGAGGTCAGCGTCTACCAATGCTTGCAGATGTCGTACGGCATCCGGCCCCTGCACGGCAATTAACGCTTTAGAGAGCGAATAATCTTCAAAGCTCATCTGACTGAGATCTAGATGTTCGAGCATCCAGGTTTTATCTTTCAGCGTGGTAGCAGCGTTGACAATGATCATCCAGCGCTGATCGCCATCCAAAATTCCCTGGTAATAGAAGATCAGATCGTCAATAATCCCACCTTCAGGATTCAGCAAAACCGTGTACTGAGCCTGACCGATTTGCAAACGGCTGAGATCAGACGGCACCAAGGTTTGGATTTGACTCAAAACATCTTTGCCCTTGAGCGCAAACTTGCCCATGTGCGAGATGTCAAACATGCCAGCAGCCGTGCGAACTGCTTGATGTTCTTGCCCAATGCCGCTAAATTGCACAGGCATTTCCCAGCCTGAGAAGCCAGTCATGCGCGCTCTGAGTTCGACGGCAAGCGCAAAGAGAGACGTTCGAGCTAGGAGGTCTGGGGTTTTGGTTGGGTCAGTCACAGCAGCGATCGTCCTCTCTATTTTTTATCCTTAAGCTAGCAGGGAAAAAAGAATTGATCCCGGATGCTGCCTTGATTAACGTCAGTTCGACGAGTTTTTTCGCTTCGTCAAGAGCGGCTTCTGCCCCCTAAATCCCCCATTCTGGGGGACTTCAAGCCAAAATTTCCGGTTCAAAGTCCCCCAATTTTGGGGGATTTAGGGGGCGCAATGGACTGGTAACGAAGTCGTCGAATTCACGTTGGATTGTGATCCCCCTTGACAATCTTCTTCTGTTTACCCCTTGTCAACGGCACCATACAGACAGACACTATTGATGGGAGTTGAAGTGGCAGCAACGAGGTTTCTTTGTGAAAAAAGTATTAGCAATCATCTTAGGCGGTGGAGCCGGAACTCGCCTCTACCCATTAACGAAGCAACGTGCAAAGCCTGCGGTGCCGCTCGCCGGAAAGTATCGCTTGATTGATATTCCAGTCAGTAATTGCATTAATTCAGAAATCTTTAAGATTTACGTTCTCACTCAATTCAACTCTGCTTCTCTCAACCGACACCTCACCAGAGCCTACAATTTCTCGTCTGGGTTTAACGATGGCTTTGTCGAAGTCTTAGCCGCCCAGCAAACTCCTGAAAATCCCAACTGGTTTCAGGGCACTGCCGACGCGGTGCGCCAATATGATTGGCTGTTTCAAGAGTGGGATGTGGATGAATATTTAATTCTCTCTGGTGATCACTTATATCGGATGGATTATCGCCAGTTTGTGCAGCGTCACCGCGATACGGGTGCTGATGTTACGCTGTCAGTCGTGCCGATGGATGAGCGTCGTGCGTCTGATTTTGGCTTGATGAAGATCGATCAGGCAGGGCGAGTCATCGACTTTAGCGAGAAGCCCAAAGGCGACGCGCTCAAAGACATGCAGGTCGATACTACAGTTTTAGGGCTGACCGCAGAGCAAGCGCAAGAAAATCCTTATATTGCTTCGATGGGCATTTATGTCTTTAAAAAAGAGGCATTAATGAAACTGCTGCGGCAAGATCTTGATCAAACTGATTTTGGCAAAGAGATTATCCCGGCTTCTGCTAAAACGCACAACATTCAAGCGTTTTTGTTTAACGATTATTGGGCTGACATTGGGACGATCGAAGCCTTCTATGAAGCAAACTTGGCGCTGACTCAACAGCCCAACCCTCCCTTCAGCTTCTATGACGACAAAGCGCCGATCTATACCCGCCATCGCTTTCTGCCGCCCAGCAAATATTTTGACTGCAAAATCACCGAGTCGTTAATCGGCGAAGGCTGCATTCTCAAAGACTGCCGCATTAGCCATTCAGTGTTAGGAGTGCGATCGCGAATTGAGGGCGGAGCTACGATCGAAGACACGCTAATCATGGGGGCTGACTTCTATGAAGACTATGCCGAACGGGAATCAGGACTCGCTTGTGACGATCCTCAAGTTCCGTTAGGCATCGGCAGAGACTCCGTAATCCGACGGGCCATTGTCGATAAAAACGCCCGCATCGGCTGCAATGTTCACATTGTCAACAAAGACCGCGTTGAAGAAGCCAATCGAGAAAATCAAGGCTTCTACATTCGCAGTGGCATTGTGGTGGTGTTAAAAAATGGGCTGATTCCCGACGGGACGGTGATTTAGCGTCAGTTCGACAGAAGCGGGTTGCTCCGGTTGTGAATTCGGGAAGCCCCCTAAATCCCCCAATTTGGGGGACTTCAAGCCAAAACTTCCGGTTCAAAGTCCCCCAGAATGGGGGATTTAGGGGGCAGAAGCCGCTCTTGACGAAGCGAAAGAACTCGTCGAACTGACGGTGATATAGGACTCCATTTTTCGTGGGTTTAAGCGATCGCTAACTGCGATCGTGCTGATTCATAAACTTGCCGCCCGATCGCCTCTGCCACGGGTTTCACACTCTCCGCTAAACGCACCATATCATCGAGAGTCAGCGCTTGACGAGCATCGGAGACAGACTGTTCGGGGTGAGGGTGACACTCGATGATCAGACCATCGGCACCACACGCGATCGCACCACGAGACAAATCAGCAATCAGTTCGCGCTTTCCGGCAGCATGGCTCGGATCGACGATGACGGGTAAGTGCGTAATTTGTTTGAGCGCAACAACGGCTCCTAGATCCAGCACATTACGAGTGTAAGAGTCAAAGCTACGAATGCCTCGCTCACACAGCACGACATTGGGGTTGCCGTGACTGACAATATATTCGGCTGCCATCACAAATTCCTCGATCGTCGCCGCCAATCCTCGCTTTAGCAAAACAGGCTTATTAGCTTGCCCAACCGCTTTCAGCAAATCGAAGTTTTGCATATTGCGACTACCAATTTGCAGCATATCCGCATAGGCGGCAATTTCTTCGATTTGCGCGATCGCCATCACTTCAGTCACTACGGGCATATTGTATCGGCGGCTCACCGTAGCCAAAATCTCTAGCCCCTCGATTCCCATGCCCTGAAACGCATAGGGTGACGTACGAGGTTTATAAACGCCGCCTCGCAAAGCTTGAACAGGCGCAAACTGGAGGTGACGAGCAACCGTTTCCATTTGCGTCAGGCTTTCGACTGTGCAAGGGCCGCCGATCATGACGATTTTTTGCCCACCGATCGCCACTTGATCAGAGAGATGAACGATCGTGTTCTGGTTAGATTGAGATTTAGCGACTAATTTTGCATCTTTCATGACATGAACTCCTAGATAATAAAAAAGCCCGAAACCTTTAAGTTCCGGGCTTGACGAACGTTTGCACGACAGCTTCACCCGGAAATGGCTGGGGTAAAAAAATAGAATCCAAATTGCCAGGAATTGAGGTGAAGCATCAGAGGAAATGAAACTGAATAGGACATTAAAAAACCGCAGAGGTTAGCCTGCGGTTCACTGGGGCGCTCACAACGAACGACATTCACCCCAAGTGAACCGCGTCGCGCCAAAAAAAGAAAAACGTGTTGTGAGACATAGAGGATAGGTCAGTCAAAAATTGATTACTCTGAACTTAACAGAGAGATTAGGGTGCGTCAAGTACCCAGGTGACGCGCAAAAGCAATATCTCAACCCTTAATGGCTGCGGTTTACACCAGTCAATCAAAAGCAGCCAGTCGATTACATTATCGGGCGCATCCGATTCCAGACTCGTTTGGCGCTACGAATGAGCCTGTTGCAACCGCCGTCGATCGCCTCCGTCGCCGCTTAAAATCGCTGTTAGCAGGGCTCTCTAGAGAATAGTTCTGAGAATTACTCAAAGATGTTAAGAAATATACCAAGAAAGAATGAAGAGATAAGGTTATGTTAGTAATAGGACTGTATTTACTAGTTAGATGCTCCGCTGCAAAGCTAGAAACTGAGTTTAATCGATCGCAAGTCTTGAGTGTATATCATTAGATCAGGTGTCGCTTCTAACACTCGCTCCAACGGTTTGCTGCTCTACATAATTCCGTCAAGAGTCATGAGCTTGAGAAATATTGAGTCTGTTGGTATTGATGACCTATCATAATTACACCTAGTAGTGCCATTGTTCTATAGGACTGAAAATGGCTTGACTTAGCTGAAGAGATCTCCTTCAGCGAGAGAGTTTTGGCACAACAATCTCACCCAGTAGAAAGCTACCCGATCGGGTACTGTCAGAACCTGAGTTGTTAGCTGAGAATCAAAACGTAATACAGACAACATCACAGTTATAAAAGCGCTGAGATTGTTGGACACACTTTGTCAACTAATGGCAATTGAAACTGCAATGGCAATGTCAACTGTAAATTTATACAAAGCGCGCTCGATTAGGCAACCAGTTCTTAGAGCAGGAATCGACCTATGTTAAGTGAGATGTTGAGTGTTCTTAGAGACTTTTTACCCTCACCCACGCCGTCAGTTCCGGCTCCTAATGTCTCTGTGGTAAGTGTCGTAGAACGGGCAGTAGGATTGGGAAACCGCGTCGGCAATGAGATCCGTGGATCGTTTATGGTGGCAGCCGTGAAAGGTAGCCGTCTAGATGCGATAGTGCGCTTTCAGGTGTGGGCAAGTCAGCCCGATGGAGTCAACACTGCCATTCAGAATCTGCATGAACAACTGTTAGCCGCAAAGCAAACCTTGCGCGGATTGGGGTTTCTTCGTCTCGACGCGACAGAAACCTCGTTAGCAGAATTTGATGCTGTTCTGAATGGGTGGCATAAAACCTGCGATTATAAGGTGCTTTATGAGTTCCGTTTCCAAGACAGCGATGGAGCAGAGAGCTTGATTGCTCGCATTCCGATCGCCGCCAACAGTGAGTATAACGAGTCTACTGTCGTCACCGATCGTATGGTGCGCTGGGATAACCAATCTGCTCCAACGCTGCGGCTGCAAGGACGCACCACCCTAGCTCGTCTCTCTGCGTTAGCGTATCTGCCCGAACCGTTGCCGAGTGGCAGTCTTACCCTAATTCGTACCTTCGATGGGGCATCGGGTTCACCCGACAGTTACCCCACGCTGACAGCCTTTCTCGCGGCGATCGCTGGAGCTAATCCAGCCACTCGTTACGGGCAAATCACCTTCGCGTCTGTGAGTGCGTTTCTCGCTGCATTCAAGAGTGAAGGAACTCCGATCGCACTCGGAGATTGGGACAGCAATGGCACTCCAGACCTGTATCAATCCCGATTGCTCGATTTTTCTCCCCCGGTTCAACTTGCCAGCGCTGACGATCGGCTAGAGATTGTTCCCTTGGACAATCCTTTAGATCAGGTTGCAGTAGTGTATTTGCAAGCCAGTTAGTTTTGAGAATCCACGCTCACTCCCCTATAGGAGGATAACGGAAAGATATGGCTGAAATGATCTTGCCAGGAGTTTATATTGAGGTCAGACCTGAAGGGTTAATCGTGCCGGGTCGGGTCACGGTCGGTAATGTTGGAATTGTTGGAACTGCCAGCAAAGGAGCGATCGGCAAACCCGTAGTTCTCGGTAGCTATGCCGAAGCCCGCGATCGCTTTGGTCTTTACGATGCCTGGAATGATGGGGCAAGTAAATTAACCCTCGTTCGAGCATTAGAGCAACTCTATAACAACGGTGCCACAACAGTGATTGCTGTGCGAGTAGCAGACGAAACAAAAGCGAAAGCATCCAGTTACTCCCTTAAATCAACTTCCGATACGGATGCGATCACGCTATCGGCAAAGAGTGCAGGCACCTGGGGAGATGGATTATCGATCAATGTGTTTGATGCGATCGAAGATGCCTTTGTTAGCGGCGAAAAGATCGATGTTGCCGCGGCAATGACCCTCAAACGTAAACCTGTTGTGCCCAATGCCCGAAACCAAATTGTGGTGAATGGACGACCTCGCAAACTCGTTTATACGGGGAGTGCTGTCTCCGGCGCTGTGAAGATCGACCCCGCAACAGGCGGACTCACGTTTCCTGCGGGTGAAGAACCGCAAGCGGGTGATACCGTTGAAGCAGCTTACTTGGTCAAAAGCGATCAGGCTGTGAAAGTGACACTGCGCTTCGGACGCGCCGAGGAGTCCTACACCACAGTAGACGTTAAAGATCTAGTGCATGACATCAATCGCCAATCGGCTTGGGTGCAGGCGAAGCTACTAGTTCCTATCACTGATCCAAAAGCGAGTGAATTACCCAAGAAAGGCGCTAAAAAGGATGATTTCGCCCTATTTTTGGGTGGAGATGATGGGGCGGACGGCGCGAACTACAGTGAAGGACTAGAAAAGCTGCTCGATCAGGATGTGCAAATTATTGTTGCGGCCGGACAGGATGATAGTTTTGGCGATGAGTTGGATGCTCACTGTCAGAACGCATCTACAGATACGATCAAGCGCGATCGCATTGCCGTAGTGGGCAGCAAAGCCGAAGCGGATACGAGCGACTCAACTGATCCCGTAACCGGACATACGTTAGCTAGCGATCGCCTGATCTTCGTCGCACCAGGAATCAAAGTGTTGGATAACGCAGTTACGCCGCCCGTAGAAGTGTCGCTGCCCGGAGCCTATGCTGCTGCTGCCGTTGCGGGCTTGCTAGCAGGCTTACCGCCCCACTTCAGCCCCACCAACAAAACCCTGCGCGTTGGGGGATTGGCAAAACTCTATAGCGATGCCGAATTAACCCAACTGTTGAAGAGCCGTGTGTTAGCCCTAGAGTCTCGTCAAGGCTTCCGCGTCGTGAAAGGCGTTACGACCTCGACGAATACTGCCTGGACGCAAATTACCACCCGTCGGATTGTTGATTTTGCTAAATATGGGGTGCGATCGGCAGCCAATTCCTACATTGGTTTGCTCAACAACGATCGAGTACGCGGCGCATTACGCACCACAGTTAATAGCTTTCTGGCTGAAATGGTCACCGATGAAAAACTGGTCAGCTATGACCTGAGTGTGACTGCCACCCGTGACCAAGAGCGTCAAGGCATTGTGCAAGTCACGATGACCCTGCGACCCACTTTCAGCATCGATTACATCAAAGTCACTATGTTCCTCGAATAAGGAGACGATTCAATGGCCTTGACCAATGTTTACACTGGCTCTAATGGAACGTTGACGCTGGCGAATGAAGACACCCCAGAAGGTCAAGACGCGAGCCTGGTGATTACTGCCTACCAAGTTCAAACTGTGGGGCGCGTGACAGGCGCACAGATTTGTGTCCAAACGGATCTCGAAGAGTTCCACGAAATTGGACGACGACACGCAGTTTCGCTGCATCCAGGTGACATTCACATCAGCGGCAAAATCGATCGTGCCTACATCAATGGCGCAATGCTGTTCTTATTGCAAGGACGAGGCTCTGCTCCCACACTGGTTGATGAAATTGCTAATCCCTATGTGCAGCCGACTTTTAACATGACGATCGCGCTCAAAGATCCGGCTTTTCCGGGCAATAGTGTCAGTCTAGAGGTCGGGAAAGTGAAATTTCAAAGCTGGTCTTATTCAATGCCAGAAGAAGACTTTGTGATGGAAAATGTCACGTTCAAAGCGGTCTCGATTCGGATCGTGGATGCAGAAGCCCCGGCAGGTGGCGGCGGTGGTGAACCCACAGCGCTAGTTCCACAATTTGGTGGCGGCACAGCAACCGCATAGTAGGAGAATAGGCGATGATGTTGACGACGGAAGAGTTATTGGCAGGCGGTTCGCTCCTCCATGAGGTGGAAATTCCGGCTGACCTGCTAAATCTCAATAGTTCATCTAATCAAGTGGTGAAATTGCGGCCGCTAACGGTGCGTGATTTGCAACTGATTGGCAAAGCTGCCCGCGATGACGAAAGTTTGTCAGCCGCACTAATGATTCAGCAGGCACTGGTCGAACCTGCTTTAAAAATGGAGCAGATCTCCAAGCTGTCGGGAGGATTGGCGCGCTTTCTGGTGCAGAAAATTAACGCGATTAGTGGCATTAATACGCCACAGGATGCGTTAGAAGAACTGGTGCAGGCTCCTTTGGCACGGGCGTGTTTCACCCTGGCAAAGGAGTTTGGCTGGACTCCAGAAGAAGTCAGCGGTATGACGATCGGGCAAATTCTGCTCTATCTAGAAATGGCTCGTCGTCATGGTGACACCCCATGAACAGCGCACAGGAGCTACTCCAAGCAAGTCATCGCTGTACTGGTGCGCTGCAAGCAGGACGGGCCCCCGATCGCTGGCGGCAAGACTTGCAACAACAAACGACGCGGACTAAGGCGTTACCGCAACAATGCCACTGGATAGCATCGGTGGCATTGTTGCAGATGAAGCCGGATCAGCCGCTGTGGGGGAGTTGCTTGTCCAGGCTTACCGGGGGAAGTGACCGCCTCACAGAAACCCGTCCTCCAGTAACGCGATCGCGCCCTGTGCCCTCTGCTCAACAGGCATTGTTGTCCCCTTCGGCTGAACCCGATTGTCCACCGCCCAAACGATTTCTCCGCCGATCGCCAACAGAGCCACAGCGCACTGAGCGATTAGCGCTAAGTACAACTCCAAAGGAACCGCAGACAGAACTTACTCCCTGTTCTGCCTACGAGCCGTTGCGTTTACCGACTCAGGCAAGTGCTGATCTGCTGCAATGTTTAGTTCAGAAGCCTGCGCCTACTAAACCGTTCCCAGAACCCGTCTGCGAACCCAAAACACAGGGTGCGTCTACGTCTAAAATTCTTCCCCGACAGCGCTTTAGTCCCATTGTGCCAACTCCGAAGTCACTGCCCAAGCTACCTCGTGATGTCTGCTTAGACAACACAAATCAAAAACGCTGGCGACAACAGTTGATTCAACGATCGGATGATTCTTTGCGCTCAGGGTCTCATGATCTAAATGTTCCGGTATCTCAGCCGTTGCAGCAGAAAAATTTAATTGAACCCTTAGCAGTGGAGGAATCGCCCAGTCATTCAGAACGAGAATTATCTAACAATCCCTGGCTATGTTCTTTAGGAACAACGGCACCCTTAGATCTGCTAACGGATTTGGTAACGTCGCGATCGACGGTTTCCAGTCCTTACGATCGCACGTCTGAATCAGAACCGCAGAGACGATCGCTGCTAACCCACGAGCCTCAATCATTGCCTGAACTGCAAGATTCAGCTCAGACAATGATCCCATCACATCCCGCGATTGCGCCCTGGCAGAATGCTCAAACCCGTTCTCCCCTAGAAATGCTGTCACCGTCGAGTGAGCGTCAAAAGCACCAAGCCGCCGCCGAACTTGAGCGGATTGATCCGCCTGCTGTTGCCCCAACACTACCCCCCCTGGTTGCTTCACAAACGAGTGAAGCCCCAACCTCAGTGACAACACCGTTGATTCAACAACGCGCCCAACAGGAAGCCATACCAGAGGCAGACCTTGACGGCTTGGCAAGTCAGATTAAACGCATTTTGGATGAGGAAGCACGACGTTACGGAATTAATGTTTGAAGGAGTGATCTATGCAACCCATGCTAGACGACATTGAACTGCCACAAGTGCAGGAAATCACGACTCACGAAAAGCGCACCCTAGCAGAACATAAGCCCCCCGGTATGTCGGGCAGTTTACTGCAAAACCTGGGACGACGACCTACTTATCTACTGTTGTGGGGCGTTGCCACTGGGTCTGAGGCGTTAGATACGATCGCCAAACTCAACCAGAAATTCCAGGCGGGTGCGTCGCTCTCTTTTACTGCCGACATCAGCACCGAAGCTAACATTGATCAGGTGATTATTGATAACTTGCAGGTGCAGGATTTGGCAGGTAAACCGCAGCGTTATGCCTATGTGCTGACGTTGCGCGAGTATATTGAACCTGTACCACCAGAAGATTTGTCGGCACTAAACACCGATATTTTAGACGATGCTTTGAGTGGGATTGACGACATCTTAGCAGGACTCGGTTTTGCAGATATTCTTTCACCGTTTATCACTCAGTTAACTGAAATTAATGATGCGCTGCAACGTCAAGGACTTGCCGCCGTGACTTCGCCCCCCGATCAATAAACCAATTTTGGATCTTAGATTTTGGACGTTGGATTTGAGCTAGTTGCTGTCATTGTCGCGATCGTAACGGTTGCTCTCTTTCTCCAGTTCTCCTTCAAACAGTTTAGTGAACAGCTCTCCCAGTCACCCGATCGGGAGCCGTCTACTCTACCGGGAGCCGATATAGAGACAACGGTGGTCGATCGACCTGAGCCAACAGCACCCGCCCCCATCCTCACTCAACCAGATTCACAACCAGAGTTCCCAGATACGCTCTCAACCACGGTTGACGAATTAGCTACTCAAGTTCGCACCCTACAAGCTCAACTCCAAACCCTTACCCCCCAAGAGGTCTCTCTAATGGCTGACAATGCTTTAGATAAACTAGATTCTGCCTTGACTGATCTATCCAAGATTCTGGATGACTCTGCCGTAAAAACCGCTCTAAGCGCGATTCCTGCCAGTATCAAAACGCCGATCGTCGAAGGCTTACAGAAAGTTTTGGATGTGGTTAAAAAGACGCTGAAGGAATTGGAAGACAAAATTTCCAGTGTGGTGAATCTCGACAAATTGTTTACGACAACGACGAATCTCTTAGATGCGGTTGAAGGATTGGTAACGGATCAAAAAAGTACCTTAGAAGATGTCAAGAAAGTGATCAGCACTGTACAAGATGTGAGTAAGGCAAAAGAAAAAATTACGGGCATCCTGGCAAAAATTGATGAGATTGTGAACAAACTGAAGGCAGCCTAGCGTTATGGTACGTCCTCTCCTCGGTGACATTGAGCTACAACAAGTCCAAAAAGTTGAGACTGAGGCAGACCAGACGCTTGCCCAGCACAGCATACCAGCGCTAGAAGGCGATTTCTTTCAGGGCTTGGGACGACGCAACACTTGGGTCAAACTCTCTGGGGTCTTAACAGGGGCCGAAGTCAAAACTGGGCTGAAAGATCTGCGCGACAAATTCCGGGATGCTCAACCCGTAGACTTCATTGCCGATATCGCCACTGCCACCCAGGTTAACCAGGTAGTCATTGAGGAGATGGGCGTGCGCGAACTGGCAGGAAAGCCTGCGCGCTTTGAGTATGCCTTTACATTGCGCGAATACATTCCGGCTCCTGCACCGCGCCAAGAGCCGCCACCCCCCATTCCGCCACGCCTCGATCCGGTGACGGCAACGCTGATTGTGGAAGTGACTGTTGAAGGAGAACCGACCTTTGACTTTAGCAAAGTGACGCTGACAGTGCAGGGAACGCAGGACGAGGACAACACTACTCTCGATCGTACCCTCACAAATCGAGCTAATAACATCTGGACAGAAGCCGATTTTCCGCCCGGCAGTTATACGGCTAGAGCGATCGTGCCCTCAGATCCAGAATTACCGCCTGGTTCGGCAACTGCTGTAGTTCAGAGTGGGCAGACTACCCAAGTGACCATTACCCTGCGCCGTAATCCGCAGCGGCTCACGAATGTTGCTAAAAAATTCGTGGTCCATTTCTGGTTTGATAAAGCGTTTGTTGAACCTTGTATGCGTCATGTGTTGCGGCAAGTAGCAGACTATGCCAGCCATCATGCTGATGAAAAAATGCTGATTGTTGGCAACACCGATGAAAGTGGTCGTGATAATTACAACTTGTCGTTGGGCGATCGTCGTGCCCGCAGCGTTTATGCTTACCTCACTTCTGGACGCGATCAACCAGGGGCATTGACAGAGTGGAATCTGCTACGGCGATCCCAAGATGGACAGCAGCCCACCGTCAAAGATAACTGGAATGTGCGGCAATATCAGTACATGCTTCAGACATTGGGCTTCTATCCGGGGAATGTCAAAGATACTCACGATGCACTGACAACCCAAGGTGTGAAGGACTTTCAGACTTCCAAGGGTTTGCCTCCTACTGGAGTCGTCAACGATGCTACCTGGGAGAAGCTGATTGAGGCATATTTGAGTCTCGATCCCCAAGCCGTTGCCGATGCCCAGTTTTTCCGAAATTGTGGCGATGAACCGTTGAAATGGGTTAGCTGTGGTGAGCAACATCCGCTTGACGATACGCCGATCGATGCCTGTGCGCCGGAACTAGCATGGCGACCAAACCGCCGCACCGAGATTCTGTTTGTCCGCGCCGATCGCCTCCCTCGCCCGGAACCGATTCCAGTAACCTTCAATCTCTCTGGGACTCCCCCTGTAGGTAGCGGTTGGTGTGTCGGTTCTAATACGCCTGATTCCAATGCCCGACGTTGCGACTTCCTCAAGCAAAATTGCAGCACGACTCTCGCCCCGGATGAGTGGTGTGTAGAACCCGTAGAACCTGGCTCCATTACAGTCAGCGGCTCGATCTCAGACGAAAACGGCAATTCGTTAGGCGAGATCAAATATGTGCTGATTGCTCCCGATGGCAAGTTCATGGATGGTGAGCGCAAATGTGGCCCCGATCGCGGCAAACCGATCAAAGGCAAAACCGCTCTGGATGGCACCTTTGCCTACCCCGATCAGAGTTCGATCGGAGTGTACACAATGGAAGTGGAATTGCCCCATCCGCCACAAATTGCCCACGCCAAAACCAAACCTCCGGCAACCGGGCGAGGCAGTGTCGTCTGCAAACGGCTGGATAGCGGCGATGCAGTTTTTGATGTGATTATCCGATCGGGTACGCCAAGCCAGTTTGCTGTTAATCCTCTGATTACCTTAACGTCAGCGATCGTCGTCGTGAAAAAGAGTTATACCAATCCGGCTCGTCAGCTTGTCACCTTAAAAACGGATGCTGAGTTTATTGGAGCGGGGACACTTGAGCGATCGAATAATGCAATCCGATTCTTTATAGCAGCGACAGGCAACACAGAAATTACCTTTAATGGCACCGATAACGTCTTTGATGGCGCACAGTTAACGGCAGGAGTTCCCCTATTTGCCGAAGGTGCAACGCCGAGTACAACAATAGATGATGTCCAATTAACGTTGACGTTATCGTCTGTTGATTTGCTGGTAGGGCCGCCAAAAACGGCAACTATGACTGCGGTGGAATTGACGCTGGAGATTGGCGATCGCCGTTCTGCGCCAGGAGTTGATCCCGTTCCGCTCTCCACTGCTGCCAAAATCGATCCCGGACGATCTCTGGAAATCCGCGATCCGAACAATGTGCATGAGAGAGCACTGCTGATGGTGCGTCCAGCAAATCCAGCCACTTTCACTGGAAATTTGGTACTCACTGCTATGAATGACAAAGTGCGGGTTTTTGCCGAGGCAGACGAAGTTCCGGCAACGGGGCAAACGCCTTTGCCAACCCCACAAGTTATTCCCAACGGCACGATTCCCCCAGACGGACTGAAGTTCTGGGCTGAAGGAGCCAATGTCAGTGCATCACCACGAGATAGCGGATTTCAACTAGGCATTCAGGATATCGAAAAAGATGGCGATCGAGTCATTATTACGATTACGCCAGGACGCATTTTAACCCTGCGCTTGATTGACGATCGGGGTCAGCCTGTGAAAAACGCGAGCTATCGACTTCAAGCCGCCGACAAAGAGTTTACAGGTTCCACCAATGTTCAAGGCATTTTGCAGCAACGGATTCCATCGAATGCAATAACAGGTAAACTACTGCTTGACTCCAAGTTGTTCCATCGCCGCAACCTCCAGACAGGCGAATTAGTGATCGACATTTGGAGCATCGATCTCCAGCTTCAAGATCTCGATCCACCCAACAAAGTTACCGGTGCCAAAGCGCGCCTGAATAATCTGGGTTTGTTTGCCGGAATTCAAGTGAATAGCAATTTGGATGATCAAACAAAACGTGCATTACAACGCTTTCAGACCCTTCATGGAATCGAACCTACGGGCAATCTAGATTCAGCAACCCAACAAAAGTTGAGGGAACAATATGGCAGCTAATTTACTGACTCCGCCAAATTCGCAAGATCCACCCGATCGATTACTAAATCGAACAGCACAAGTTGCGATCGGTGCCAGCAATACCCTTCGCATTCCTGGTGATTCGTTTCATGACGATTCAGGCTCTTGGTTTAAGACTGGAGCAGGACAGCCTTCAGTGACCGAAGGGAATCAAGTTAAATATTTCATTGATGCACCAGAAACTTTTGGAGAAATGGTCGCAGCAATCCGAACTGCAACGACTTCTGGACACTTTATTTATCTGCTGAATTGGTGGGTCGAGGACAAACTTGAGTTACTTAAGAATGATGAACCCGGTGTCACACTGGGTTCATTACTGCAACAAGCTTCGGATGAGAAGGTGATGATTCGCGCAATGTTTTGGGATCAGCAGTTCAGCCTACAGAACAATGCCGAAGCCAATCGCATTAACAAGTTAGAAAAAGGAGCTGCCATCATTGACTCACGTGGTAATGAAGATATCTTACCGATTTTAGAAAACATTATTCCCCTACATTTTGGCTCTCAGCACCAGAAGGTTCTCTGTGTGATGGGCGAACAAGGGTTAGTTGTCTTTTGTGGTGGAATCGACTTTAATACCGATCGCGTGAAATCAAAAGTGGAGGACTCCAGCGTCACTAAAGGTGCTCCTCTTCACGATGTCCACTGCCGAATTCGAGGTCCTGCTGCCGCAGATATTTTGCAAACCTTTATTCAACGCTGGAATGATCACCCTGAAGGACAGAAGCACAATCGCCCCCCAAATCTAGGAGGAAAAGGCCCTCTAATTGTCTTGAATGCTTTGCCGCCCTCAGCAGGTCCGCAGATCGTGCAAATTGGGCGAACGTTTGGCAAACTTGACTATGGGTTTGCACCCAATGGAGAAACGACCGCAAGAGAAATTATTCGACGGGCAATTCGCAATGCAAAACGATTTATTTATACCGAAGACCAATATTTTGTTGGCAATCCTGAAGTTCTCGAAGATCTCACCTTTGCTCTAAAACAGAATCAAATCAAGCATCTCACGATTCTCCTGACTCACTGGAGAATTAGTGATCTTCCCCTCGTTCAACATCATCGGCGTGAGTTTATTGGCAAGCTCAAGGCAGTTGGTCAAGATCGGGTTCGTGTCTTTACTTTACAACCACCGGGTTCGGACTCACGACAGTTTGAGCAAGGATTGATTCCCCATACTTATATCCATGCCAAGCTCTGGATCATGGACGACGAATTTGCGGTGATTGGGTCAGTGAATACAAATCGTCGGAGTTGGTCGCATGACAGTGAGATCGCCGCTGGAATCTATGACACCTCGAATGACAAAATTTTGACTTGCCGACTCGCTCACTGGTTTCGCATTAATCTATGGCAAGAACACCTGAACCTACAATCACCAGAAGGGGCTGCCGAGTTGACCGATGGAGTAGCCAGTGCAGTTCACTGGTTGCACCCACCTCCAGGCGCACGAATCCATCCATACGATCATACAGAGCCAGGTGATCAGCACCTTCCGATTCCCATTCTAGGTTTACCTCTAGAACTCGCGATTTACGACTCTGTGATTGATCCCGCCTAAAGTTGATAGTAATAATTTTGGTAGTCGAACCACTATGACTCTGTTCAAACCTGCCTATAAAATCATTGTTGCTCGTAAGTTCATCGACACCACCGATGAGCCAAAAGCCAGCACCGTCACTGACTTGACTATCAAGTTGGATTTGGAAGCATTTGCCGACAGTGCCACGATCGTGCTTGGAAATGTCAACGGTTTGCAGCCAGAACGCGACGATGAAGTCAAAATCTCGTTAGGCTATGCAGACAACGGCGGTCTGACGCAGGTGATAGTCGGATCAGTCGTGACAGTAGAACCCAACATCACCACAAAGCGCGTCATCGCTTACAGTGCTGCTGCCACCTTATTGCGAACCTTTGTAGATCAGACCTACGAAAACAAAAACGCAGGTCAGATTGTTCGTGATCTGGTGGACAAAGCCAAAGCCGGGGGCAGTTCCAGCACCAATCCTGTGCCAGTGGGCGGCGCGATCGACAGTGCGGTGAGTGGCGCGATCGGAGGTCTAACGGGCAAAACTCCTTTAGAAGTCGAGACGGCTGACGACGGCATTCAATTTCCAGCCTATGTGATTGATAGTCAACGAAGTGTCTATCATCACCTGCACGATCTGGCTGAATTGTGTGGTTTTGATCTTTACGTTAATTCTGATGGCAAATTAGTGTTTGAAGAATTTGTTGGGGGTAATATTGTTCATGTGTTCGAGTATGCTAAACACATTATTGAATTAGATATTCAGCGAACTCCACCTCGCGCTGGACAAGTGGAAGCCTGGGGAGAAAGCCCTGCCGGACGCGGTGGCGCAGAATCTTGGGCATGGCTGACAAATGATTTTACTAATGCGCGTGGTTCAGCCGGATCTGGGAGTCCGAAACTGTTATTAGAGCGTTCCGCATTACGCACTAGAGCCGCCGCCCTCACCGCCGCCAAAGCTGCCCTCACCGCGATCCAACGCCGCACCCTTCAGGGACGCTTGCTCATCCTCGGCGACCCCAAAGTCAAGTTAGGCGATGCCATCCGCCTCGCTAACCTCTCAGACGACAGTCTCAATCAAACCTATCAAGTCCGAGGAGTCACTCATCGCATCACCAAACTAGGCGGATTCACCACCACAATCCAGTTTCGTAGCCTGACCTAAGTCCCAGTCACTCTCCTTTCTCCCTATGTCAACCATCATCAGTACGCTTCAAGAAATTATTCGGCAAGAACTGCGCTCTGTGCGCGTTTCAGAACTGGGCATTGTCAAGGATGTTCATCCTCACAGTGGCACCAGTGATGATGATAACTATGGTTGCGATGTGCAACTAAAAAATAGTGGCTTGTTGCTGAAACGAGTGCCGATCGCGGCCGGTCACATTGGCACAGTTGGCATTCCCAATGTCGGCGATCTGGTTTTGCTGACGTTTGATAGAGGCGATGTCAATCAACCGATCGTCATCGGGCGTTTATATCACAACGAGGCGCGTCCACCGCTCAACAATCCCAATGAGGTAATTTTCCGGTTGCCCCTGGCCGAAGCCGATGAGAAGACGCTCAAAGCTGCCATTCGTAACATTTCCGCTAACGACTCGCCGCGAGAAATTTTGGTGGAAATGCCGCCCAAAATTACCCTGCACGTGACCGATGGAATGGTGAGAGCGATCGCGGGTAAAACCGAGATGAAACTCAACCAACCTGGAAGCACTGGAGGTGTTGTAACCGTGCTGTCGGGCCGCACTAAAATTACGATGAATCAGGATGGCGATGTGACGATCGAAGCCGCAGGCGCGATGACACTCAAGGCAACACGAGATTTAACACTGGAGGGAATGAATATCAAACTCAAGAGTCAGTTGAATACAGACATTGAAGCGGGAAGCCAGGCAACGCTAAAAGGAAATCTAGGAGCAACTGTGAATGGCGGACTCGCTTCAACCGTGCAAGGAGCAACCATCAGTGTGAGAGGAATTACTTCATTTTCACCTTAGTTGTCGGCTAACTCAACGTTGTTAGGTGATCTCAAAACTTAAAACTCAACAATCTAAGGAAGGTTCTATGCCTGGTTCCCCTGTTTCAATTGGTTGTGCGGTCATGGTGACCCCCGGTGCCTCTGGGCCGCCAGATACCGGAACGATCGTCACGGTGTTTCCCCCAGTGATTACGGCGGCAGGGCTGCCCCTCGCGACAACCGGATCACTGTGTCTGATGATTAACTCTGTTTGGGGAGTTCCCTACCCGTTGGTGATTGGCCCGTTAGCCAGCACAGGTGTGATAGTCGGTGGGCGCGGTCTGGTACGCATGGGCGATCAGATTCCCACACCTCCAGGAATGATGACGATTTTAGGCCCCCCCGCAGCCCCCTATATTTTGGATAATTCGTAATTGTAATTCAGGATTCAAGATCACCCAGTAGGGGACTGCTAAAAGCCTTGCTGATTCAACAGAATTGAAACACAAGCAACCTACAATTTTTGGATTTTAGACTCACTCCACCAATACAACCATTAAATTTCAATCTAAACTCTAAAATCAGTCAGCCGGAGGAACAGCCAATGACTCAAATCGAAGAACGGTGGGGCATTGATCTACGCTTGTTAGGCAATTTGGAACGGCAAAATAGCCGCGATCGTGCCAATGATCTCTCTACAACTCAGCTCGATTTACCCCTCGCTCAACAGACGGATGAAACCGCAGTCGTCGATTTGGCGGTTCTAAATGGTGCAGACAATCTCAAACAGGCATTGCTGCTGCGGTTTCTCACGCCATTGGGTGAACTGACTGCATTAGGTCATCCAGACTATGGATCTCGCCTCTATGAACTGATTGGTGAACTCAATAGCGAAGTCAATCGCAATCGCGCCAAAGTGTTCGTGCTTCAGGCATTAGCAGCAGAGCCACGAGTGAAAAGTGTGCGATCGGTGCAGGTGACGCAAAGCCAGGCTGACCGCACCCAAATCGATATTCATGTATCGCTAAGGGCGATCGACAGTGACACGGATCTAAATTTCGTCTTTCCTTTCTTTCTTGAACGAGGTGCGGGCGGGTGAACTCCGAAACAGTCAATTTAATTAATCGCTTATATCCAGAAATTCGGGATGACCTTCTAACTGCCTTGGTTGGGGGGGTGGTCAACGAACCGATTATTTTTGATGACAAGGTTGATTTCTATCCATTATCGCAAGCGGCGCGAGACGTGCGAAGTATCACGGGAACCGTCACGCCAGAAGGCACGGATCAATCTCAGCGATTTACATTTCAGCGATCGCTCGATTTCGAGGTAGTGATTGGTGACGGTGCGAGTGCGATCGTGTGGCAGAAGAACGGCAAGCATCCAGATGATGACACGATTTTCTATGTTGATTATTTTATTCCAAACAGTCGTTCTCCCATAACCGATATCAATGTCGGCAGTGTTAGCCGCACCATTTGCGAAGCCGTTGGACGAGAGGTTGCCACCGTCTATCAACAAATTAATCAAGCCTATTTAGCAGGCTTTGTCGATACTGCAACCGGAAAGTCTTTAGATTTAGTGGTGGCGATTCTCCACATTCAACGCAAACAGAAAGGGAATGCGATCGGACTGGTGACGTTTTTCCGCGATCCTCAAGCAGATGGCAACATCACGATCAACGAAGGTACGGTGTTAAGCACCAGCAAAAATGAAGCCACCTTCGTCACCACAGCAATTCGGACGCTGCAAAAGGGACAGGTGCGGATTGATGTCCCGGTGAGCGCGGGAGAGAATTCTAGTGGCAAAGCAGGCTTAGTCAAAGCAAACGCGATTACCACGTTGGCACAGCCGATCGCCGGAATTTCGCGCGTCATCAACTTTGATGCCACTATCTTAGCGAGTGAAGATGAGACAGATGAGCAGTTGCGCGCCCGTGCGAAAGCAGCCCTCAGAGGTGCAGGCAAAGGCACTCTGGCAGCTTTGCAGCAGGCGATTCTTGATGAACGAGCAGTGTTGTCGGAAGTCTGGGAACCCAATAGTCCGCCTGCCAAACAATCTGCGCTAGGGACGGTGAAACTGTTGATTGAAGCCGAGCCAGAGCGATTTCCGAGTCTGCAAACGGCGGTAGAGCAAACCCGCGCAGCAGGAATTCAGACCACGCTGGTTGCTCGGTATATTTACTTCAAACCGCGCCTTGTTGCCGAAGTCATTCGGGGACTTCCGGCGGTTGCCAAGCCCAAAGTGATTGACGACACGATCGCCGCCATTCAAACCTATGTGGACACGTTGAGCAGCGGCGATGATGCCGAGGGTGCAAAAATTCTAGACGCGATCGCCACCATCAAGGAGGTTGTCAAAGACTCTAAGGGCAAGCCAAAAGCCAGAATCATTGAAGTCGCCACCTGGCGCACCGACATCGGACGACCCGGAACCGCTGACCTCACCGATGCGCTGCTGATCGCCTTTCAGAGTGTGCCGCCAAACGATCCAGAAGCTCAACGTGCTGCCCTCAATCGCGTCTTAAACGAAACCACGACTTCGATTGTGCCTACGGGTCGCCGCATCGCTGATCGCAGTCTGATTGTTAGCCTAACCGGACAACCTGCCAAAGATGGCGAAGTCGAAATCGGACGCTTCAAAATTTCTGCGACGGTGGGCAACGAAAAATGGTGGATTGTTCTCGATCTAGAACCTGCTGACATTGTGTTAGTTGAAACCTCAACTTAGCAATTTGCAAACCGCGACTTGACTCCGCTGGCTCAATCCCAAATGACAAATATGGCGACTAAAACCGATCGGATTCTCAGCTACCTCCCTAGCACCTTCCGGGTTACCCCTCGACCGGATGTGCTCTATGCCCTCATTGATGCATTTGGCAGGGATTTGCTGTTAGCGGAAAATAGTTTAGCAGCGGTCATGGCAGCGCATTGGGTGGATTATGCCGATCGCAATGCCGCCAACATTACAGACTTGGCAAAAATTGCGGCGCTATATGGGCTGGCTCCCCGTCGAGAAGCAGATTTGACAGGACTGGCACCGAGTGCGGACGCGGGTGACGTACTGGAGACGGTGGAGGAGTTTCGGGAGCATCTGAAGCGGTATATTCGCACGTTTTTAGAAGGCACGGTGACGGTGCAGGGAATTTTGCGCGTCACGGCAGAAGCGCTAGCATTGCAGATTGCGGATGATTATCAAGACCTGGATTGCTGGTGGCAGCGGAGATCGGAGACGTTAACCACGATCGTGCCGCGTTTGGAGGATGCAGCATTTGCTGTGTTTGGGATGAAGGCAGGGCAAGTTGCAGGACGATCGGCGCATCCAGCACAGGTGAAAGGGTCTATGGATCTCAGCAACGGGGTAGATTTGCGCGGCGCAAATTTGCTGCGGTTAAAAATTGGTGACGAGAATCCGATCGAGATTGATTTAACAACGGGAGCGAATGCGGCAAATGTCTCGCTGAACACAATCGTGGCAACGTTGAATCAACCCTTAATCGGACAAGCGATCGCACGTGCAGAAAATGGGTTGTTAGCTATCACTTCCTTAACTTCTGGCGCTTCTAGTCGCATTGAGATTCACGATGGTTTGAGTGATGCCGCTGAACGAGTATTCGGATTAGTACCTTGGGTCTATCGTGGCAGTGAGTCTCAATCGGCTCAAGTGATCGGCACTGTTGCGCTGAGTGATTCATTGGATCTACGACAACATCGCTATTTGCGTTTAGTCGTCGATCGCACTCGTGTAGCTGAAATTGATTGTGCAGGTGCAAATCCCGCTCAAACTACGCCGCAGCAAGTTTGTGATGCGATCAATCAAGCGCTACAAATCGCCAATTTTGCGACGCTGCAAGCAGGGCATTATCTCAAATTCACCTCCCCGATCACAGGATTTAACAGCAGCATTGCGTTTCAGACTCCTGCGGCTCAAGATGCAACGGCTTTCTTATTTGGGGAGGTGCAGAGTTTTTATATCGGACAAGATCCTCAACCTGCAAAGTTTAAAAGTCAACGGGACTTGAGCCAGGGAATTGATCTACGCGATCGTGCCACCCTGCGCTTCCAAGTTGATAGTAACGCGACGATCACGGTCAATTGTGCGGGCAACGATCCGCGTAACACTCAGATTACCGAAATCGTGACGGCGATCAATCAGGCAGCCCAAGCAGAGATCGCCACTCAAGACGGACAATTCATCACCCTTGCCTCACGAGACACGGGCAGCAGTGCGCGGCTCATTCTAGACACTGCCCCAACCCATGATGCACTAGAGACAATTTTGGGGGCGCGTCCGCGTGTTTTTGAGGGCAGAGATGCCACAGCCGCAGCGATCGTCAGTGTTCCAAACCTGACTCAAGAATTAAATCCTCAGCCGGACAAGTTTTTGCAGTTAACAGCGATTCAGATTGCGGTGGATGGCGGTTCCCCGGTAGAGATTCCCTTGCGGATTAATTTACGATCGCCCGGCGAGAATGTTTCAACTGCTCAACGTCGCCATGTACACGAAATTGCCAATGCCATTAATCACGCCTTCCCGAATCTGGCGATCGCAGATCAACAGCGCTTGATTCTGCGATCGTCCACATTTGGAGATGCCAGTCGATTAGAAGTTCTGCCGCTAGAAATTCAGCAAACGCAACGATTTATGACTCGTGCAAAAATCACGGATGAAGCGGCTCTAAAAATCTTTGGGTTTCTGGAGCAGGAAGCTCAAGGAGATTCTGGAACGAATGCTCAGATAATCGGTGCAGTAGACTTAAGCCGCAGCGTAGATCTACAGACGCAGCCATACTTACGGATTAGAATTGATAATCATCCACCAATCGATATTAACTGCGCGGGTCAACGTCCGCGAGTTACAGCGATTGATGAAGTGGTGAAGGCGATTAACACTCGTCTGGGCAGATCAATTGCCAGTCATGATGGACAGCATTTAATCCTTTCATCGCCCACAGCCAGTCAGGAAAGCCGGATTGCCGTGACTGAGCCGCAGGCTGGCGATGCGATCGCGCCGCTAGGTTTACAACCCGGCACCTTCAAAGGACAAGATGCCACAAAAGTCAGCTTTGTTGGCTTAGTCGATCTGCATCAAGGCATCACCTTACCGCCCCATGCTGCAATTAAACTGGGTATTGATGGAGCAGACCCGATCGAGATTTCCTTCACAGATGCAGAACCAAATTTCCAACGTCTTGATCAACTATTGCTCAAGATTAATACGACGCTGAATCAGGTGATTGCCAAAACCGATGGACAGCACATCAGCCTGACCTCGCCATCAACGGGCACGAATGGCAAAATTCAGTTTGCAGTGCCGACTACTGGAGCAAATGTGACAGCCGCGCTATTGGGGATTACACCGCCCCGACTCTATGAAGGCAGTAATGCGATCGCAGCACAGATTACAGGAACCATCCGCTTGGATACCGTTGATTTACGCATTGCACGATTTCTGCGGATCAAAATTGGCAATGCTGCGGTGAAAGAGATTGATTGTGCTGCTGGAGTGCCGATCGAACGGCTCAATGCCGTGACATTAAATGAAATCATTAATGCCATTAACACGGCAGTTCCCGGACTGGCAACTGCTTCTCCAGAAGGCCCACATTTAGTCTTACGATCGCCCCAACCCAATCAAGAACTTGTTCTCGAACCCTACACGTCTGGCGATGCCCGCAAGCGCTTGTTAGGCGAAGTTCCGACGGAGGTAACAGGCACCAATCCCACTCCTGCAACGATCACAGGCACAATCGATCTCTCTCGACCTGCCAATCTTAGCCGCCGCAGTTTGTTGCGATTGGCAGTGAATGGCGATCGATCTGTTGACATTGATGTAGGTGGATTCGATCCCGGTTCAACATTCTCGGATGAGATCATTGCAGCGATCAATGCGGTGTTTCCCGGTCTAGCCACCTTGAACTCGGACGATCGCTTACAACTTATTGCCCCCAACCAAGGCAGCGAAAGTCAGCTTTCTCTATTGCCCCTGCGCTATTTAGATCTGATCGAATATGCGCCCAAGCCGATGCACATTTTGCCGCGATCGGTGCGACATGGCGACCACTGGGCGATCAACAATCCGGGTGTGGTGGAGAGTTCGAGTGAGATTACGATTCATGCGCCCTTTGGTGTAGAGGGGCCAATGCTCGTCAATACTGCACTGGGTTGGCGGGTGCGCGTCTTTACCCTGCTCGATCGCGGGGAATCTGTCACCCTCCAAACCGATGCCAAACTCGGCTTGCAAGCGATGGTGACTGCTGCCAATGGGGTGACTCGTAAGGTGCCGAGCGATCGGATTTTGGTCGGCCCTCTGGGCGGTCAAGTGTGGGTGCCTTTTGCCGGAGCCGCCCCGCTAAACCAGGACACCGAGCATCAACTCACCCTCGATTTGAATAACCCACAGGCGGCTGAGATTGTTCACTTGCGGGCCCGACAAGCCGATCAAGATTACGGCGAAATTACAGTAAAAGTTGTGGAGAGTGCGCCGACCATTGTCACCCCTGCTAACGTGATTGCGAATGGGAGTGAAGTCACCCTGGTGGGACGAGTGCGAATGCAAACTAACACCGTTCAGTTAGTCGATGCCACCGAAGATCCGATCGCTCAACTCAAACCCAGTGCAGGCATCACGCTCTCCGCCTATCAGGATCGCGTGGTGACACTGAGTGGAATTTTGTACGCCGATCGCATTCTCCTCGTGCAGCAGATTGACTCGCTGTTTGATGTCACGGTGCAGCCGACTCATGGCAAAGCCGAACCCTATTCACGAGTGACGATCGGAGGCGCAACAACAAACGATTCTTTGGTTTACCAGATTTGCGTTCGTTCTCGTTTAGTCGTCGCCACTGCCTTAAACAAAGGTCAGGTGTTGACCTTGCCACAGGGTAAATCGAACTGGATTTACCTCGACTGTTACAGTAGCCGCTTCGATCAAGCTTACTTTGATGAAGGACACTTTGCAGGCGGCGTTTGCTATGAGCGAGGTATTTTTGATGTCAGTCGCTTCGAGAACGAGGAGGAACCCCCACAACTCGCCGCAGTCTTCGCTGCTGCCACGATCGTCGATCCGCCTGTCGAAATCACCTTCGCGTGGCAAACCTACCAACCTGGCAGCTTCCAAGTCAACTTGCCTGCCGATTTGCCCACGCCTTTCGGGGCAAGATTTAATCAAGCCCGATTCAGTCAGGAAAAAGGCAAACCCGACCTGTATCCAGAAGCGGTCTTAGAGAACACTGGCGATCCAACTTTCGACCAGGCTCATTCTCTAGTCAATTTACTCGAACGCTCCAATCTCGTCAAAGCAGAAGAAGTCGATCGCATTCCTCTGGGCTGGAAACCTATCACGCTGCCCTTCCGTAAGCCCCAGCGCCTGACGTTAGGCACTGCCAGCAAGCCCGCCCAAATTTACCTCATTGAAAAGGCGTTGGCAGACCAGGGCGTGAACCGATTTATCAAAGTGCAAGCCCGCGAACCGGGAACCTGGGGCAATGACCTCAAAGTTTCCGCTCGTCCAGCAGGTGCGGCGATGTATGAAGTGACGATCGCCTACACCGCCAGTCGGTTTGAGAATGCGCGACGGGTGGCGCTGGGCAACCCGCTCTCGGTGCTAACCCAAGAGATTCTACACCCTCAACCGATCGGCGTTTTGCAGGCGAAAGCCGCAGGCGTTGAGGTTGATGTCACCCGCGAGACGTGTCAATAACGGCGAACAGCGTTCGTCTACATCGCTTCTGTTCAATCCACAAACTAACATTCTGTAAGGAGAAAGCTATGCCATTTAATTTTGACCCGTTTGATTTTTTCAAAGCTGGAGAACTGATTGTTGCTGAAAGGCTCAACAACGTTCAGATCGAAATCAAAAAATACGTCAATGTTGAAGTCGGTAACGTCAAAAAAGCTCTGGACGATTACAAAGCTAAACCGATCGATGCCAATAAATTTGGCGGCAAAACCCCAGAAGAATGGACGAAGCTGAATGACGAGCGCTATGTGCAACGCTCAGAACTCAAAGGAGGCTGGGGCGAATATCGTCGCTACTTCAAACAGCTAAATCGTCCAACGACCGACCCTGATCCCGCCTTAGTCGAACACAATCTGCGGCGCTATCCTGTGGTCAGCCTGTTTGAATTGATGCAGTTGATCACCACCGATGAAGATGCCAAAAGACTGCTCTCGGATGACACCAGCAAAGATGCCCGCTTTGTGGTCTATTACGCAGGACGGCGTGACCCGATCGCCGAAAAGTTCATGACCCGCAGTGCCGATGCCACCTTCTGGGGAGACACGATCGAACTGATTCTAGAGCAATTTGGCTTAACCCCGACTTCGACGCAAATGTTTGACGATGTGCTGAACGATCTGTGGGGCAAAATGTTCGATCCGGGACTCGATCAAGACAACTTCCGTCGCGATGCTTACGGACATTCCCGCTACATCCAAACAGAGTTGTTGGGCAGAGGACGCACCGTCCAAGAGCTGAAAGCTGGCGGAGTCTGGGAAGATCTGCGTGTGGCAATTCGTCCACAAATGATTCCCACCAGCATTGACTTTAGCAGTAGCGCTGTCGATGCTAATGGCGTTCGCGTTACTAATCGCGTTGATGTCTTCCACCTGAGTCAAAACGTGGTGGATGTGAAAGCAGTCAAGCCGATCGACTTAATGGTATTGCTGCGAACCTAAAAAGGGATGAAATGGCTGTAGGGGTAGCGCCCCCGTGACTACTCCTGAACCTATCTACTACTGTATACACAAATTGCTTTGAGTTCGGATTGCTGGGGGTTTGCCCCCTAAATCCCCCATTCTGGGGGACTTTAACCCAAAACTTTCAGTCTCAAAGTCCCCCAATTTTGGGGGATTTAGGGGGCAGAAGCCGATCACAACGCAGCGAGAGGACTTAGGTATACACGTTAGCCTGATATATAAAGGGCAACCACAGGGGGATTGCCCCTACCTCAATCCTCTATTCAGCAATGCCCCTTCTATCTAACTTGGGACGCGAGAACAATGAGATTAGATGAGCAGTATTGGGGAAGCGACGATCGCTTCGAGGGCGATCGCACCCTCTGGTTGCGGAGTTTGCCTGCCAATGCCCAGGTGACACGGGCAGTGGTGACGCTGACCCCTGCTACACCAACGGGTGGCACACTGTTTGAGGAAATCATTCAGTTTGGCAGCGCGTTGGGAAACTCAAGTCAGGGGGATTTTGGCACCACCAAAGTCCGTGAAATGAGTTTGCCGGATGCGGTCAATCGCTTCATTGAGGTGGATTTTCATGCTCGTCGAACGGTGGTGCGGCTGCAAGGGAATGATCTCACGAACGTCAAGCTCCAAATCGATCTCGGTGGCACCTATGTAGATCTAAATGGGCGGGGAAGTATCAAAACACCCAGTGATGGGACAGATGATTTCCTCAAGTTCACCCAGCAGAATAATGACCCGGTTCCCTTGCCAGGACTGACGCTGAATAAATTTAAGTTGCGCGATTTTGCCAATACTGCAACAGATCTCACCGCCGTAACTATTCGGACGGTGCCCACAAATGTGAGTGTGCGGTTGGGACAAATGCCCGCTTTTTGGACGCGCATCGGGGAATTGAGCCTCGCTGCTACTGCTCCCGATTTTACGCCGATTCTGAATGCGTTTCTCGCAACTGCAACACCAGAAAATGGCTTTTATGCAATTCCAGTGATTATTCATTCAGACACACTGGCGCGATTGCATGTGCGATTGCAAATTGAATATTTCGTTACGCAATCTGGATTGCCAGCACAGTTATCAGAAGCAACGCTAGGATATAACTTTAGTACACTCCCGATCGGGAACACGCTCCTCACCCAAGTTGCCTTACCCGAAGGCGCAATTCCAGTACCCGGACAAACAACGGCTCAGGTGCGCGGCGAGTTTAAGCCCAGTCGTGTGGCTTTGGGTGAAGTCGGCGAAGTTGCCAAACTGCTGCCCGTCCTGGTTTCGCCCCAGCGCTCTCTTGCCCAACCGATGCAATCGAACACAGAAGAAATTGCCGTCACCGGAATTGATCTCCTGTTCGACAAAACGCAACCCGATTTAACAGGACTGAACCTGAGCATTCAGGCCGATGCCGATGGCAAACCCTCTGGCGAAGTTTTAGCCAGTGCCGAAGTCACGGTGGGAAAACCCTTACCGCCTGATGAATCGAGTTGGGGCAGCGCCACGTTACCGACTCCGTTCCGCGTCTTGAAGGGCACTCGTTACTGGCTGGTGCTGCAAAGTCAAATCGGGCAGGCTTACTGGCAGGCGCAAACCGATGCTCAGATGCTAGTAGGATTGCAATGCCGTAGCAGTGAGGGCTTATCTTGGCGGCAGGCAACTCCTGATCTGGCGGCGATCGCCAACAAGCTCAATGTCACTCCGTTACCGACGGCGAGTTTCTCAACGCAAGCTGCTAAAGAAGTCGGCACCCCGGCTCCTTTAACGGCTCTATTTCGATTGCGGAACCAGCCCGATCGCTTCACAGTGCCGCTGCATCTGCAAATAGGACGCGGCAAAGCGGCGATGAAACTGCGGCTGAATGAATTCGATCCGTTGGGCCGGGTAGAATTTCAGTTTGACTTCAGTCAGAAACTCGTCGAATATTTGCAAAAAGCCATCAACGTCACGGTTTGTGGCACAGAAAATCTGTTGGTGAATGGCGATTTTCGCAATCCGCTGGTCGATGACGCGACGCTGAAACTGTTTAAACTATTGGATCAGGATCAACGGCAGGCAAGTCGGCGCGGTTACTACGAGGGAGGCAGTTTTGAAGGAAACGCTCTCCAGCAAGACATTGATTTGCAAGTTGAACGGTTTATTGTCTTAGAAGTGGGCAGACATCGTTCGATCGAGGGTTCAAACGCGATTGCCAGTTCCATTCCACAATCTGATTGGGAAAGCATTCATCGTCCGATTCGGATTGATTGTGCGGGGAAAGTTTCTGGTCGCACTACGGCAGCAGAAATTGTCGAGGCGATTAATCTGGCGATCGGCAGCCCTTCTGTCGCGTTCCTTTCCCCAAACAATTCTGCCAACGCCCCCAAACAATGGGGACTGGCTGCTCCAGAAGGCACCTTGCTGCGGCTATATCTCTGGTGCAGTACGCAAGTGCCGATCGGTTGGCAAGGCACACCCGGACGGATTCTGCGCTTGCGAGTTCCTGGGGTTGATCGCATTGCGACGTTGCTCATCGATCCAGATTTACTCCGAACAGAACAGGTAGAGTTAACCTGCCTCCCACCGATTCCGATCAACCCCAGGGCGGTGATTCCAGATGAATTCAGTCTGTCTCAGCGAGTGGCTTGCCGTGCGGGATGTTCCTATTTGTTTCAATTCATCTACTGGATTTTCACCAGTCGGCAGGCGATTATTTCTCCGGCTGCGTGGCAAGTGATTTGGCGAGATGCAACCGGAACGATCCTTCGCACCGATACCGGAGAACTGGAGCCAGTTTTGCCGACCGAAGCCACGTCACCGCCTCAGACTTTGGCACGGGTGACGGCTCAAGCCACGAATTTTTCTGAATTGTTCGAGGTTAGAGTGACTGCACCCCCGCAGGCAACAGAGGTTGAAGTGCGGTTTGTTCAGCCTACCCCCGGAGGACTTTGGCTAGAAGCAGTGGCACTCATTCCGACGATCGAGACGCTGGGCAATCCCACGTTTGCACTGCGATCGGGGGACAAACTCCTGCACTGGCAGCGCTTGAGTGGGGCGGCCACGCTGCCGCAAGATGTGCCGCTGGCAGAGGTTCAGAAGTTTCCCGATCGCGCGATCGTGTTGAGTGGCGGCGATCGAGAAAACACCATTCTGACGCAAGTCGCTGAGGTCGTCGCAGGCGCACAATATCAACTGCAAGTCAAAGCTCGGACTCAGGCAACGGCAACGCCCCGTGATCCGCAAAATCAGCCTTTGCAAAACCGGGCGCGGCTGGAGCTTCGCTGGTTAGGGCAACAGGGAGTTCTCGGTGCAGCGATCGTGTTGCCTTTAGATGGGCCCGATTTTCCAGGACACGCCTGGACAGGTGCCGCTCCCGCCGCCGCTATTCAAGTTGAGATTGGGTTAATTCAACCCAGAGGACAGGGCGATTTGCGGGTGCAGTCGGTTTCGTTCTTGCGGATGGATGGACTTTCAGTGCCACTGATTTTCTTGAGCGAAGCACCCGGAGAGTTGACGGTTTCCAGTTTGCGAGTCGTGTATGATTTGCCGCCGCCGCCGACCGTTTTGGAGCCACCTGTGAAGTCGGTCGATCGCCTG
>NZ_MPPI01000075.1 GCF_001895925.1 Phormidesmis priestleyi ULC007
TGCTTCGCGGGTCGGGAATCGTTTTTAATTGGTCTATGAGGGACATGGACTGCTACTTTTGTGATGATTGCAGTCCATCCTCATTTTTCTCTCTAGACCTTGAAACCACCCTGCTTCTCAGACAAGATGAGCGGGGCAAACGCCGATCGCCCTGGACTAAAAGAAGCCTTTGAGTTTGCTCGGAAAGGAAACACGATCGTGGTCTGGCGACTTGATCGCTTAGGAAGATCGCTTAAAGACCTGATTGCCCTGGTCGAAGCGTTGGAGACCCGCCAGATTGGGTTGCGATCGCTTCAGGAAAACATTGATACGACGACCAGTAGCGGCAAGCTGATCTTTCACTTGTTTGGGGTATGGATGCTAAAACATCCCCCCCTCAACCATTGCTGGGCGAGAGGGGGATGGGGGTAAATCAAACCGTCACTTCAAACAGCCCCGCTAAACCGTCACTTTAAGCGTGGCGGTCTGGAAGTCAGCCGTGTAGAGGGTGGGGAAGAAAGTCCCATTCGTCACCCGTTTGCCCGCTAAGAGGCGGAAATCGTAACAGCAATCGACCGTGGGGAAGAACGTAATGTCCTCTGTGCCGCCGCCGAAGGATTTCAGCGCCGGGTTAGGAGCCTGATAAGGCCCAGGCGGGAACGGACCTGGCTGCCGATATCCCCGCAGACCGGGCGTTGTGGTGCCAGTCGAACCACTGCCAAAATCAGGCGTCACTTCGTATTCAAACAGATGACCGTTGGCATCGGCTACCATCACCGTGAGTTTGACATAACCGCCAGGGCCAATATTGTAGGCCGGACAAGCGCCTGTCGTGCCGATCGAAACCACCGGCGTATTGTCAGCCCGGAATGCCTTCAGGTCAACAATCTGGGCGGCGGTTAGCCCGCTGTTATCAACCATTAACGTCAATTTATCGGCTGGGTTGCTGGGCAAGACGACTGGCGCAAAGCTACTGTTATAGCCCGTGATCGTCAAATCGACCCCGCCCACACTGCCCGCCCCGACGAGCGCCGATGCGTTTGCGTCCACTTTACGTCCATTAAAGCCCCAAAGTACCGCATCCCCCGGATTTACCGTCGGGAACGGTGGCAATAACCCCGCAGGCACACTGGGTCGCTGCTCCTGGGTGGCGTACAGATTGGTTAATCCGGCATTGTTGAACGGCCCCATTTTAACGGTGGCATAGGTGACGGTTAGATCCGTATGCAGGATCACCACTGTGTTATAGAGGTCGGCGGCGATCGGTGCACTCGAAAAAGGCGCAGTACCACCACGGGCTGGGTTACCGCCCCATTGCCCCGCATTCACCTGATAGTAGGCCACCCCCGATGCGGGGGCAAACTCACCATAGATGTCCAAGGTTCCGGCAAAAGCCAGATCGCTCGAATCACTGCCCGCACTGCCGTCAGCATAGCCAGCGTGGATGGTATCGACGGTGGTATCGCCCACCCGAGTCCACACAAACCCCTTCACGGGCTTGGGATCATTCGGACAGGTACTAACCGTCTGGTCGTTGCCCACCAGGGTTACCGTACTATCATCCTCTAGGCACCAACGGGTATCGATCGCCGGATCTTCGTTCACAATTACAGTGCCGCCCTGAGTCACCTTAAAAATCAGGTTGGGGTCATCACAACACCACCAGCGCCAAGGGAACAGTGCCCGAATGTCAGGATTGGACAGCTTCCGGCGAATCAGCGCCGTCCGGACCGCATCTGGCCCAAATTCTGACTGCAGCGTCTCGGCGGTGATAAAGCCCTGACCTCGGATCAAACTCCGCCCTTCGGGCCGACTCAAGGGTAAGCGATCGGCATCGATCGGCATCGAAAATTGTGCATTCAATTGCGGTCGGGCGACTTTCCGTTCGATCGCGTCTAGGACATAGAGAATATCTCTTTCCCACCACCAAGGCCAGCACAGCCACCAAAAGGGCCGACAGGGCCAGCAAAACCGTGATGTACACCAGTTAAAGCAAGCGGTGAAATGTCCAGTTGCATCAGTAGGGACGGTGGCTACAGGCGTTTGAATCAACCCACCCCCGCCTGTATGCGTCACGCTATACACCGTCACTTGGGCTCCTGGCACGGGGCAGCCCCGAGGCCCAATTACAGAGCCGCTAACACAATATTTCCGACACCATCGCCACCAAAGAGTGAGGATTTTTTCGTTGATCTGAACCCGCTCTAGGGGGAGACGGATCTCAGTACTCCCTTCGACCCGCTGTTTGAGGTCCAAGGGAAAGCGTTGGAGTTGCGGCACTTGGTCAAGTTGTGTGTCCAGACCGGCTGGCCCGATTACCAGTTCTAATCCATAGGCGATTTTGGCAGCAATTGCTTCTTGTGAGAGATTAAAGCGGACATTCCCATTGGCGTCAACATTGGTTCGAGCGAGAATCTGATGGCCGCACACAATATACACATTGAGGCGTTCTGTGTCTTCTGGTCTGATTGTGGCCAGTGTTCCAACTAAGGTAATAGTATTGGACGACATACGATTGTTTCCTGAAGGTGATTAAAATTGCTCAGGAGGATGGTTGAGCAGCATCCGGGACTGCACGGTATGTATAGAGACTCAACCGTTTAACCGTTGAGTTTTAAGGCAAAGATCAGGCGTTCAGCCCTGTCGATCCGGTTTACAAACATCCTCCAAGGTCTAAGCACGCTATTCTGCACACTGAGTTTTTACTTACTTCTACAGCATGCTCCGTAAATACCGGATCAACAGTACCCCTGGGGGTAATATTTGTCTAATATGTAAGGTCAAAGCGCTTAGATTAGCTGCTGTATAAAGCTTAGACATCAACGCAGGATATGAATAAGCATTTATTGCTGTAAGACTTGACGCATTACAAAATAGAAGGTATGCAACACAATAGGCTTATATCGTGTAATTTGCGGAGTCTTACGCCGTGGCTAAACTATTTAACTTCCGATGCCCCGATGATTTGATGGAGTTAATTGAGCAACGGGCATCAGAGGCAGGTGAAGACAAAAGCCGAATCGTGATCGATTCGCTTCGTTATGCACTGAACATCACAGATTTACCCAGTGATGCGATCGTGGGCAGATCGAAAATATTAGAACTGCTCTCACGGATCGAGACACTCGAAAAAAAGCAGAAGGCGACCATCGAGAAATTGATGAGCGCCTAAAACTTGAGATTGAGCAGCGCGATCGCCAAATTGCCCAAATGCAGCAACAGTTAGCAGAACTAACCGCCAAACTCGAAACCTCTCAAAAAAACTCGCATGAGGATGGGCACCTTGCAGCCCATAGCCCAGCGTTGGCACGTTCCACCGTTGTGAATAGACAGGCTGAAGGTGAAGCACTGCCATCGCACCCTAAGCACTCAATCAGGATTGCACCTAAAAACTATGGGGTGTTGCCTCCAGATGCTAACGAGGGACTGAACCAAACGGATCTATGTCATTTCTATGGGTTGAAGTCAGGTAATTTGACGAGGGATTGTAGGGTTGCTGGCTTCTCAGATGTCGCTGATTACTTTGCTGCAATGACTGGTATCCGATGGGAGTATCGCGGGTCTAGTGGGATGAAAAAGCTGTATTTCCCGATCGAGCCAACTCAAGACGACTGAGCAGAGAAGTACGCACTTTTTGCCCTGGTACGCAGCGTTGCGATAGTCTTTCTAAACAGTGATTATCAAAGACTAACGGTGCGTACTTCAAGCAAAGCCCGATCGGGAACCCTCATGCAAATGTGAATTTCTAACTTCTCACACCAAAATGGCACTCAAAGACGCTACAAAATGCACGGCAAGAGCAAAGCACTCTCAGCAGCGCTGCTGCAATCCTGCTGTGACTGGCTACAACGTTTGTCGGATGCACGGCGCGGGAAACAAAGGCACTCCGAATTTGGGATCGATTAAGCATGGTCGATACTCTCGCTTAAAGACTGAGCAACTGCGATCGCTCGTTGCAGAATTTGAGAATGACCCCGATCCTATGAATCTCATGGGTGAGTTAGCAGCAGCGCGGGCGTTGTTTCAGGACTTCACCGATCGCTATGTTGAATCGACAGACGCTCTGATGCTGTGGAGCCGATCGGGTGAAACTGCAAAACCCACTCAGATCCTCGACATCGGCACTGCTTACAAAATGGTGAGTGAGATTAGGCGTTCCCGTAGCTTTTAGGCTAAAACCATCGCTAAGGAATTTGAACCAGATAATCTATAAGTTTGGCTTAAGTAGATTTTTGCCCATACTACACAACCGGCTTAGGTTTGGGCTGTTACATCACCCTACAAAAGGCTGAAACCTCGATTCGCTCGTTCTCTAGGGTAGCTAAATCTCCTGCCTTGAGGGATCTCTGCTACCGGTGCAGAGGAACAAACCTGACCGAGAGATTGGAAAAAGTTATTAACCGCTCGGTTTCTAATTTTGATAGAACCGAGAGAGCACTCATCACAAGTCAACCACAGAGCATCTTTCAGGCTTAAAGTTGTTTTTGGTCCAAAAGCTACGGGAACGCCGTTACGAATTCCTTAGATCCTTTATGAGAACTCATGCTATCATCTTTTTCACACCTTGCAACTGGTTATTAACATCTTTTAAGCAGACTTTGTTAGGTCAAAGAAGGTGAAAGGTAGTATGGAGGCAACTAATTCATAAATGGAAGAGACGTGAGTAAAAAGGTTTACGTCACACTGCCTGACACTGTGCAGGAAGATCTAGAAGGTTGGGCTGATTATCAAGGCAGACCAACTGCCAATCTCGCTGCGTACTTAATTGAGTTAGGGATACGTGAGGCAAAGGCGAAAGGGGAATTTAAGACAAACCAAAAATCCCCTGCAACTGAGAGCAAGGGCAAATAGGGAGGGCAATCACCAATGACAGTCGCAACGTACAAATGGACAATTGACCGCTATCACCAGGCAGTAGAAGCTGGCGTGTTTGATGATCAGCCTGTCGAGTTATTGAATGGAGATTTGATCGAGATGTCGCCTGAAGGTGTGCCCCACGCATCATTGAGCAGTGATGCTGGTGATTATTTACGCGATCGTCTTGGGAATCGCGCCAAAGTTCGAGAAGGGCATCCGATCACCCTGCCCAACAACTCAGAGCCAGAGCCAGACTTAGCGATCGTTGATCCTGATATTGCAATTTATCGATCGCATCATCCCTACCCAGAAAACATCTACTGGCTGATTGAATACTCAAACACCAGTCTCGACAAGGATTTGAAGATTAAGAGCAAGGTCTACGCAGAAGCCAACATCGCTGAATACTGGGTGATCAATTTGAGGACGAGGGAACTCATTGTTTTTCGTGACCCAGCGAATGGAGAGTATCGATCGCAGGTGATGCTAACTAACGGCATGGTTAGCCCTCTGTCCTTCCCAGATGTTCAAATTGATGTGCTGAGGTTAATCTAGACCTTTCTCAGTAATTAACCGAAACTAACGCCCGACAGTATTGATGCAAGGAAAAAGGCATGATCGACCGCAATCTAGTGCTTAAATACTTTCCTAATTTAGAGTGGCGAGGCTTCGATGATCTACCAGTAACGGTCGCTGTATCTGGTTGGTCAATGAGTGTCTGTGCTTCGTTTCTACCTGAAGCATCGTGCCACTTTGATCCGAGCATTACTGTTTCTGCTTATGCCGATGGCACCTTTAGCGCAGAGCTTTATCTAACCGACTCGACAGGAATTCAGAGTTGGATTGATGACGAGACATTAGAGGGTGTTCTGAGAAGCTTAAAAGAGCACATGGAGGCGATCCGTGAAATCATGTCTTATGCGTTGGCTGAACGATAGGAGAGATAACCGATGCCAGTGAACGGAAAACTTGAACTCACCATCAAAATTAGCGAGTTCCCGTCAGATGTAAAAACTGAAAACAACCTCAAGACTTTTGAGATTGATTGCGATGGGCAAATCGTCTCTGTTACCCTCAAACCCAAGATGTTTAAGAAGCTAGAGGATGCTCAGACGAACTTTCCGATGTGGGTCGCTGCGAACAGCTTCGCTGCGCCAAAGGCGTTCGCTGGCAAGATGGGTCAACCGACAGGGAAAGGTTTTGTACTAGCAGAAGCCAACATCCAGGTATTCGAGAAGAAGCCGAAAGAACCCGCAGCAGGGTAGGAGGGATTTAAGCCATGACGCAAGCAAAACCACGATTTAGAAACTTTGAGGAATATCTCGACTATGACGACGGCAGCGATCGGCGGTATGAATTGGTTGATGGGGAGTTAATTGAATTGCCTCCTGAATCTGAACCCAACAACGCGATCGCTCAGGAATTGTTTTGGCTGTTAGCAAACGCTCAAATCGTGATACGACGGCTAATCAAGCTCTACGCCTGTCAAATTCAAGTCCCAGTTCTTCAGAGTGGAGATGCGGCTAATCGCTTCCCTGATTTAGTCGTTTTGAGAGAGGAGCATCTAAGACTGACTCAATCGCAACTGACGATCAAGTTAGACATGCCGCCCCCGCAACTGATTGCTAAAGTCGTCTCACCAGGTAAAGAGAACACCGACAACTACCAGCGCGACTACACCCGCAAACGCGCTCAATATGCAGCGCGGGGCATCCCTGAATATTGGATCATTGACCCAAATCCCGATAGAGCAGTAGTGACAGTGCTGAGTCTCAAAGATGGGGCTTATCAGTCGAGAGAGTTTCGAGGAACTGATCGACTCATCTCTCCCGCATTCCCCGACTTGGAGCTGACGGTTGAACAGATTTTGAGGGCAGGGCAATAGGAAGGGAATTACCGTGACGCAACGACTCGAAAAAATCACAGACCCGCACATCGCTCTTCAGGCATCAGAAGGTTCTTTCGGTGTGCGGCTGGCTGACGACGATCAGCCTCGCTGAACGCTTGGCACGTCCTCGGGTCTGATTACATCTCCAGAAGAATTTGTCATGGATCGCTCGCGGATCAGAGAAAATGTCCTGGTACACTTAAACCCAGGTCAAATCGGTGAGGGACATTCCATAACACACTCAGTTTCCACCCTTGTAAAGCCAGAGGTCACCATGGGGTCTCAGTAGCAATGGAACCAGATTTTGCCTTAAGAGTATTTCAGCAGCAAATTGATAACTTCTACTGATTACTACAGTTGTAGATCGTTCATTCGCAGGTTAAAGGGCTGTCCCCTTCTTAGAGGCGGTTTGAGAAGTCAGTCAGTGAGTAAAAAAGCTCTCCGGTTATAAGCTGTAAATACGTAAAGTACAGCACCGAGAGAGCCATGAATAAAGCATACTCCAGTAACCTGAG
>NZ_MPPI01000076.1 GCF_001895925.1 Phormidesmis priestleyi ULC007
GGCAACAGTCAAGAAAGGCTCAGAACCACACGGTCGATTGGCGATTTACCACCGCAGATGCTCGCGTCAAACTGAAGCGGCTTTATCCCTCAATTCAACCTTGACTCTCTACTAGTGCTTAAGTACTTTCCTAATTTAGAGTGGCGAGGCTTCGATGATTTACCCGTCGCAAGCACTGTATCAGGTTGGTCGATGAGTGTCTGTGCTTCCTTTCTGCCTGAAGCATCGCGCCACTTCGATCCGAGCATTACTGTTTCTGCTTATGCTGATGGCACCTTTAGCGCAGAGCTTTATCTAACCGACTCTACAGGGCTTCAGAGTTGGATTGATGATGAGACATTAGAGGGTGTTCTGAGAAGCTTGAAAGGGCAGATAGAGGCGATCCGTGAAATCATGTCTTATGCGTTGGCTGAAAGATTAGAAGGAGAAACGACCGATGCCAGTGACCGGAAAACTTGAACTCACCATCAAAATTAGCGAACTACCAAACGCCACCACGGTTGAGAATGGCTGGAAGTCCTTTGATATAGACTGCGAGGGTCAAATCATCTCTGTCACGCTCAAACCCAAAATGTTTAAGAAGCTGGAGGACGCTCAAGCAAACTTTCCGATGTGGGTCGCTGCCGTCGCGGGCAAGATGGGGCAACCGACCGAAAAGGGTTTTGTGCTGGCAGAGCCAAACATACAAGTCTTTGAGAAAAAACCTAAAGAACCTGCTACAGCAGGATAGGAGAGGGATTGACCGAAATTAAGTTGATGTTGCGAGGGAGGAATCGCCATGATTCAGGCACTAGAAAAACCAATTTCGTTTGATGAATTTATCGAGTGGCTGCCAGAGGCGACCGATCGCCACTATGAATTGCGCCGGGGGACTATTGTTGAGATGCCAAAGGCCAGAGGCAAGCATTCTGATATTGCAGGGTGGTTAATGGTGAAGTTAGGAGCTGCGATCGAGCGTGCGAACTTGCCCTATTTCACGCCTAGGGAGTGCATTATCAAAGCTGACGAGGGTGATTCTGGCTACGAACCCGATGGGATTGTTCTCGACAGACTGACGATCGCAGATGACCCACGCTGGGAAAAAGAATCAGTAGTCGAGAACGGTGCCTCTATCAAACTGATCATCGAAGTCGTCAGCACCAATTGGCGCGATGACTATGGGCACAAATTTGTAGACTATGAAGCCCTTGGCATCCCTGAATATTGGATCGTTGACTATTTAGGGTTAGGTGGAAAACGGCATATCGGTACCCCTAAACAACCGACGCTCTCAGTCTGCGAGCTGGTAGACGGAGAATATCAAATCACACAGTTCCGAGAGAGCGATCGGGTTCTCTCTCCCACGTTCCCAGACTTGCAACTAACGGCTGATCAAATTTTGAGGGCTGGCAGATGAGTGAGAACTTCTCAAATCCACTCCCTTCACGGGTACAGGTAAACATGACTCCTCACACCCATCTACAAAAGAATTTGTCATGAATCGATCGCGGATCAGAGAAAATGTCCTGATACACTTAATCTCACGTCAAACCGGTGAGAGACATTCCATGACGCACCCAGTTTCCACCCTTGTAAAGCGAGAGGTCACCATCGTGTTCTAGCACCCCTAGAAGCCAAAAACCCCCACTGCTACAAACAGAGAGGGCTTTGAAGGCTCAAAATATTAGCTTGAATAACGGGAGGCGGGGACGCTAACTTGAAGGCTTTGGTCGGCTAAGAGTTAGGTTCCTGACAGTGCCATGTGTTTATTATGCCTCATTTGTCTCGAATGGCAATAGACTTTGCTGTGCATTTTTGAGCATTTAAGCCTGGTTCTCTCTCCCGTCCCTTCATTTCCAGGGCAGAGAGCGATGGAATTTCAATGACTTTTTAAGGCGCTAGTTCGCACCATTCCTGGCTCTCTGTCCCCCCCATCCCTTTTGGACAGAGAACTCATGCTGATTCATCCACCCTCATCTGCATCCGCTCGACGCGGCAGATTTACCTCGACTAACCGCGGCAATCCGTGTGAGATTTGCGGCGACCTCACTGGAAAATGTCGGCAGATCAACGACCTCCATCTTTGTATGACGGTCGATGCTGGCGACGCTCCCCCGGGCTTCAAATTCATCGGACTCACTAAAGACCAGCTCTGGGGCAAATTCGTGCTCAATGATGGACGCACGGCTACCGCCCAGTGGACAGCTCATGTCCAATCGCACCCGCGCCGCAAACGATCCCAACCAGACCCACAGCCCGGATCACCTCTCCCGCTCAGTGCCGAAGCCCGCAACCAGTCCTATCGCCCACTACTCGACTCCCTCTCGCTGCACCCTGAAGACCGCGCAGAGTTACATCGCCGGGGATTGACCGATGCTCAAATCGCAGCCTGGGGCGTGAAATCCGTCGAGCAGTGGCAGCGCCTCAATTTCCCGTTGCCGGTTACCCTTCCTGGAGTCAGTCTCGATGGCTTCAGCCTCAACTGCCAACCCGGGTATCTCTGCCCGATTCTCGATGTCCACGGGCACCTAGTCGGCTTTCAACTCCGCCTCCGACTCGCAGACGACGGCGGACGGTACCGCTGGCTCACCAGCGCGACGAAGACCCGACCAGAGGGATCTACTCCCCACTTGCCCAATGGCGAACTGCCGCTGGCGGTGCATCGACCCACTCAAATTCTGCGGCACGTCATCGCACTGGTCGAGGGTGTGGGGGCGAAGCCGTTCATCACCGCTCAGCGTCAGGGGCAAATCACGATTGGAGCTGCGGGCGGACAGTTCGCCAGTAGTCCCAACACTCTCAAAGCGACGCTTGAGGCGTTGGCGCTCGAACTCGGCACCCAGACGATCGAGTTTTACCCCGATGCTGGAGCGGTGCAGAACCGTCAGGTGATGCGGCAATATCGCGCCACTTGGAAGCTTCTGCGAACGTGGGGCTACCAGGTTCAAATTGCCTGGTGGGGTCAAACGACCAAAGCCAGTCCTGACATTGATGAACTCGGAACCGATGCCTCAATTCGCTGGCTCTCAACCGCTCAGTTTGAAGCGACCGCTCATCCCACCTTCGATTGGTTAGAGCGGATTCGACGAACCTTACACCAGAAACCACAGCCCACCCAATCGGCGGCTGCCTTAAGAGCGATTTTGATGGAGCGGCAACGCTCCGAGTATGCCCCGGGTCAACGCCTCTCAGTTTGGCAGGATGCCCTTCGGTTGGGTTACCGCTACATTCTCGATACCTCACCCCCAGGCTCGGGCAAATCCTACGATGCGGGTCGAGTAGACCCTGCCAGCTTCGAGGTCAAGCAAGTTATTTATGCCTCTGACCAGCACCGCAATCCCACCGTCACTACCCTGGCTCAGGAGAACGGCTGGATTGACCTCGAAGCTCGACACGGGGGATTGGTGCAAGAAGTGACCCCAGGTGGAGGGGTGCGCCTCAAGCGAGTAGGTCGCCAGGAGACTCCCAATTTGCCTGCCAACTGTAGCCGCCATCAGTTGCTCGGTGCCCTGCGACTCAAGCACGTTCAGGGGTCAGATACCGCGTCTCTCATTTGCAGCACTTGCCCGTTGAGAGAACCTTGCACTCATGCCGAGGGTCCGGGCTATGGGTTTCTCAATCAGCGCCGCTCTGCCTTGTCGTCTCCCAAGCTGCGGGTTCACTTGGACAGTTTGCCCGACCCGAGCGACTATTCGCTAGCAGACACCTTGCTCCTAGTCGATGAACCGGGGCAGAACTTCCGTGTCAAGCAAGACCTCCGGGTGACGTTGCCTGATTTGGAGCAGACGATTCTCAGGTTGATGGAAGTTCCCACGCTCTTTGAGGCGCTCCAACCTCTCTTGGTAGCGCTCATTCCCTTACTCGATGGCTCGACCAAACTCGGCAAGTTTGGTATGGCTCACCCAGAATTAGTCGCCCGATTGCCCCAACCGACGATCGATCTGACAGAACTGAGGCACGTCTTGTATCCTGACTTGAGCTTTCTCAACACCACGGCGGAACACGGGGTAGACTTAGCCGATTTACCCCGCCACCTCCGCAAGAAGTTTTCTGAGCGAGATCCCGAACTCGCCAACCTGGCACAGCAGCGCGTGCTCAAGCAGTGGCTTCCTGATTTGCTCCAGATTCTAAACGGCACTCATCCGGGAGCTTCAATGCGGCTTAGCCAGGAGGGACTCATCCTCACCCAGTCCGACTCGCGCCATCGCTCCATGATGGAGGCGGCGAAAGCGATAATCTTTCTCGATGGCACGCTGCACCCAGGCGACTTAGCGCTGAAGCTCGGCTGCTCGATCGAGGAGATTTTTGTCTGTCAGCAATCGGTGCCCCCGTCCCCGCATCTCACCCTGATTCAAGTGACCGATCTTGGACGACTGGGGATGCAGCGCGGCAACGAACAGCAGCGCCGAGCTAGTGAGATCGTGACGCATTATCAGCAGCAGGATGCCACAACGAAGGTAATCGACTTTAAGAAGTTTGCCAGTGAGGGCACGGGCTGCTGGTGGCGCGATAGCCGGGGCATTAATGATTTTGAGCAGACGACGCGCTTGATTTTGGTTGGCACACCCTGCCGCAATGTCGCGGACTTGCAGGCGGAATATGCGGTGCTGGTCGGGCAGTATCCCCAGGATGACGAGGCTCTGTTTCGGGCTTATGTGGATCGCTCGATTCTGTCTGAGTTCCATCAAGCCATTGGGCGACTCCGCGCTCATCGCCGAGCAGAAACGCCGCTGGAAGTCATCCTCCTCACCGACTTTGAACTAGATGGTCCGACGCAGCCCGTTAAGGCTTCGGACATCACCCTCAACGCCAGTACGAAGCGAGAGCGGTTTTTTCTCGCTGTGCAAGCGGCGATCCAGCAGCTTAAAGCCATCGGCACGAAAATCACTCAGCGGGCGATCTCGGTGCTGATCCCGTATAGCCAGCAGTACATCTCGCAGCACTGGGCATTACTACAAACACTATTAGAGAGTTCCAATAGCAAAACTAGTCAAAATCTAGATTCTGATTCTCAAGAGGTTTGCGCCTTGGTTGCTCCGGTATTGGAGACCGCGATCTCCGAGTGTGAAACATCCGCACAGGTATTGGAAACGGTGACTGAGATCTTTTATGGGTGGCTAGAGCCGGTGGAATGGATAGAGGTCTGGCAATCGTTGAATGCAGCAGTCCAAGTGAATATCCTCATAGCCTTGCTGCTGAGGCTTCCCAGAGAGCAAATTAAACCTTTGCAGTCCTTGATCAATGAATAAATCTGCCTCAATCTATTGAAACCGTAGTTGGTATTGCTTCACCTTCAAGGAGTATCTACATCGGGTTTTGAGTTCAGTTTGAGATGTTCTTGTTCGCAGTTCGCTGCATCCAGCAGTACAAGATTCCTAATCCTACTCTAGGAGTTTCTTCAATAGCTGCTTCTCTTGAGACGAAAGCTGTTGCAGAATGCCGTGTAAGCGCCGCGGAGTATCGGTTTTATCAGATTGAGTATCCCACCATCCAGCCGCTTGCACTGTTTTTTCGGAGGCTGTCATCTCATTGTAGGTACGATCTCCCTCTGAGATTGAGTTGCCAATCATCTTGTGGAATGCCGCTCGCTTCTCGGGATTGCCATAACGACGCTCATGGGTAATTCCATTGTTCCGGTAGAAATGAGGGTTTGTCTGACGCGGTTCTAGACCCTCAAATAGGAGATGTCCCATTTCTCCCAGGTTGGCACTGGCATTAAAAGCGGCTGTTTTCACTAAGCTTGTGAGATTTCCCGGACCCAATGGTAACCCAACCGAATCTTTACCAGTCGTGCCTCCTAAGCTTAAGAAAACAAACTGTTGTTTCAGGCGTTCAGGAATTTGCAGCCGTGACTCAGGAATAGCTTGCAGCTTTTTCAATTTTCGCTCCAAGCGAACAAACTCCCGGCTGGATTGCCCGTTAGCTATAGCTATGCTCTCCATTTGTTGAGGGATGTCCTGCATTTTGGATGCCAACAAATCTGGTGGATAATGGGCAAACTTCAACCAGGATTCTACAGACTCACTTGCCGTTTCGACCTGGTGCAAAAAATTAGGGCGGTAGTGATCTAGCCAATAATCTAGATCGGTAATCACTGGGGTGGGAAACACATCCACTAAACGAAAGTCTCGGTCATCACCAGTTTTGTTATCGTCTGGTCTCAAACGGACGCGATACCCCTCTTCACGGATTAGGGTTCGACCCAACTCCAACTCGCGAATTTCTCGTTGTCGCAATGGGCAATAGGTTAAAAAAGCAATGATCAAATACCGTTGCCAGGCGCGAGTAATCGCCATTTGCGAGCGCCGGCAGTGATTATTTCGATAGGGAGCGCAACAGGAGCGGTGATACTCCACGATCGCCACGGCCTGATCAAAACTCATTAGTTTTAATTCTTTCTTATCCTCCATCGGAGAAGGTTGCTTTGAATATTTTCTATTCAAGGAATTGAGATAAGCTCGAATCTGTTCAATTAGATCCACATCACGATATAAGGATCGTTTAGACTGAGCAGCATATTTCCACTTCGCGAGCGCCAAGGGAGCTTTTACGATCGTGGTGGCCCACCCATACGAATTCCCCCGACGATTAATGCCCCAAGCGACAAATTCCTTAATTAGTCCTAAGAGGCTGTTTGAAAAGTAATAAGCGGTCAAATTTTACGCCAATCGTCTCACCATGAGCCGAATCATGGCAAGGTAGACCAACGTCTCCGAAGTCTCTGGGAGCAATTCATGATC
>NZ_MPPI01000077.1 GCF_001895925.1 Phormidesmis priestleyi ULC007
TGGACAATGCCGATCCGAGACTGGAAACGGGCATTAAATCGCTTTGCTATCGAGTTTGAAGGGAGGTTTCCCATGTAGTTATTTATCGCTTGACACAAACTACTTTACAAACCCATTATTTCTTCTACACGCCCTAAATCTTTTAGAACTTTAATTGCCTCCCAACGGTCATACATTTCTTCTTCTTGAATTACTTTGAGCAACACAGGACTTATTTCTGTAGCACCTAGTCTTCCCAATACCGCCGCTGCTTCCCAACGCATATGCGAATCTTTATTTGTGAATTCCTTCAGCAGATAGGGAATTACTTGACATCCAAAACCTTCTAGTCGCTTGATCACACTCGAACATATATGAAAACTGATCCCATAATTATCCTCCGTACATTGCTCCAGGGTAGTGCGCATAAAATTTGCTTCCCTGGTTTCAGGGCTGACTGCTGTTGCAGGTAGCGGCTCTCATCCTCTAGTACTTCAAGTAATGCAGGAAGTATCTGTGATTCAAACTGCTCTAGTACTTCAAAAGTCATCTGACGAGCATTTCTGCTGAGATTCTTCAGTGATTTGAGCAATTCTGGAACTGCTTCTACAGCATTCAACTTACCCAATGTAATTGCTGCTATCCAACGTACTTGTTCATTGTCATTTTCCAAAACTTTAAGCAAAACAGGAATTGGTCGATTAGCAAATAGATTAACAAGCTCTTCTGTTGTTTGCCAATCAGTAGCATCTTCATCAGGCAGTTTTAATGGCTCCATCGAATAGTCACTCTCATGGATTTCTATATAGAGGGCTATTGCTTCAGCACATTCAGGACTTGTGATTGCTTGATCTATTAGCTTTAACGCGCAAGCTACTTTATTAGAGATAGTGCCTGTTTCATCTTTTGGTTCTTGTAGAAGTGTAGAAATGACAAGACTCGATCTTGTTTCCCCCAAAAGCTTTATCTTTAACCATTTGGGTACTTCTAATATGTCTATCTTGCTGACTGTTATCTTCTGAAGCTCCGACTTTACTTCTCCTGCCAATCGCGCTCCGAGTCTCGAATCTACTTCCAACGCCAACTCTACTATTTTCTCCGCCAGTTCTTCATCCAAACAAGCCAGCATTAGTGCTACAGGTTCCGTCCACTTCAAAAAATTTAGGAAGTCTCGTTGCAGTGTCTTAGGCTCTAACTTCGGCAACTGCTCTAGCAACGCCTCTGCCGCATAATGCTCCTGAATCAGTTGATGCCGAAACTCTAGCTCTTCGCTGTTCGTCCCTGCCTGAATCAAATGATGCTTTTGCAAGTCTCTCAAACACTTCCGAGCAAAATCTTCTGCAAATGGCACTTTCTCATTTAGAAATTGCGCGATCGCTCTCACCGCTTCTTCCTTTGAGATCGCAACCCGAAACTCTGTCGGTTTCTCCCCCTGCATCATCACCCATGCTAACTGTTGCAGCACAGGCTTCCACCAAGTCCGATCGCTCTCAATCCGCGCATCCTCTTTCAAATACCGCTCATAGCCCTGCGTAAACTCCCGAAACACCATCCCCAAATTCTTTGGAATCTGTCCCGTCTGCTGAAACAGGCTACATAACATCCACAGCAGCAAAGGCGTTTGTCCAAACTCTCGCAATCGATCCTTTAGTTGCCGTAGCATTTCCTCTGCTTGCTCTGGCACATACGATCGAACAAACGCTTGCATCTGCGCTTCGGTGAGCGGCTGCATTTCTAATTTCTGCTCAATTCCCAGATCTCCCCCAAGACTCAAATCTCGTGTGGTGAAGATCATCGGTAGTTTCGGATGGTTGCGTCGAAAAGTGGAAAGCTGCGATCGCGCTTCTTCCGAAGGCAATTCATTCACCCCATCGAATAGGAGTAGAGATCGCGCCAACACCAGTTCTAATGATTCAACGCGCAGCTCATGTCGAGCGAATGAACTGCGAATTAATTCTTCGATCGACCTTTGCCAATAGCGCAATTCCACCAGAACCGGAATTTTCGCCTGTGGTTTCGTCGCCTCTTCCAGCATCAACCGCGCCAACGCCCTAGACTTCCCCGAACCCGGTTGCCCGACCAACAATACCTGCTGGTCTGCATACTTGCGAATCCCTTCGAGAACTGGAAATCGTTCAACTTTCTCTGCTTCTCGCTCTTCCCGCTCTTCTCGCTTCACCGTCTGTACGGTCAAGCCAAAGTCAAAAAACGGGGACACGTCCTTCGACTGTCGTTGTTTCCCTTGGGCATCGGTCAACGTGTAAAGCTGCCACCACTTGGCATAAGCAGCACGAATCGATTCAAGATAGGGCTGGAAATCAGGAATCATTGAGAGGGCAACGAAGGACGGGGCTTGTTCTCAATATTACACGCCGCATTTTCTATAACCAGGATCTCTCAATGATTTCTTTGACTAGAAAATTTCTGTTTGTCGTTGCGATCGCAACTCCCCATTCAAGCCTCATTCTCAGCATTGCAAGATATCACCGTGCTGCACAAGATTCGTAAAATCGTGATAGAAAACAAAGTGACATTCTGTTCCCTGCACGATCGCATTATGGCAATATCCGACTATTCTGAACCCCTCACTCAACTCCTGACTCAAGGCGAATGCAAATGGGGCGGCGTTGACTCTTGGATTGACTATCCAGCCTTGGGAATCACCTCAAACGACATTCCCGGCTTGATTCGCATGGCAACCGACCCTGAACTCTACGACCAAGACGGCGACGAGGCAGAAAGCTGGGCACCCGTTCACGCGTGGAGAGCGTTGGGACAACTCCGAGCCGAAGCCGCCATCGTGCCATTACTGCAACAATCGCTGGAGTATGAGGATCACGAGGGTTGGCGAGACTGGATGACCTCAGAACTGCCAACCGTGTTCAGCATGATTGGCGCACTTGGCATTCCAGCATTGGCAGAATTGATCCGCGATCGTACAAAATCCGGTTGGCAGCGGACAATTCCCGTGGAAGGGTTGGAGAGAATCGCGAAAACGCAACCGGAAGTCACCGCGCAGTGCATCGCCATTTTGCAAGACGAGCTGGCTCATTTTGAGGAGAATGACCCTGAAATGAACGCATTCGTGATTGGAAGCTTGGTTGAGTTGCGAGTCATGGAAGCCGTTCCTCTGATCGAGCAGGCGTTTGCGGCTGAAAAGGTAGACGAATTGTTCAATGGAGATTGGGATGATGTGCAGGTCAGTTTGGGCTTGAAATCACCCGATGAAGGGCCTCGAAAACGCTATGAATTGCCACGATCTCTGATAGAGCGCGATTCTTTGCCGATTGCCTTATCGGGATTTGATGCGACCGACTATCAGCGGCAAAAAGCCAAAAAGAAGGCGAAACGGAAGCAGCAAGCAGCGGCGCGACGCACGAATCGCAAAAAGAAATAAAGCCGTATTCCCACCGTTCTACCGAAGATGTTAAGCGAAATCTTATGGCTGAAAGAAACTCATAGAGCTAAAGTTCGGGCGGATGCCAACCTGCCAGAATCCAGTAGCTGCGAACTGTCAAGGCATCAGGATCATCATTCAGTCGGATCGCTGCAATGGTTGCCCGTCAGATCGCAGTCAATCCTTCTACTCTCAAGCCACCCTCGATCCAGCGAAAATGCTCTGTCCAAACCTGCGATCGCGGATTAAACAATGATACGCTCTCTCTAGTCTCCGGATCGATTGCTTCAGTTTTATCTGCTTTGTATCCATTGCAAATTGGACAAGCCAACCACAGATTTGACTCCTCGCTACTGCCGCCTTTTGACGCCGGAATCAAATGCTCAATCTCCAATCGTGCCATGACCAGAAATTGCGGACTCAAACAGTACCCACAGCGATTCTGTGCAGCCTCACGGACTTGTCTTACAACCTCAACCGAAATATAAGGACGGTTCATGTTCCTAGCCAATCGCAGGACGCAAACCTCGTTCCACCGCAATCTTCCAGGCTTCCGCCTTCCGCACTAATCCACGGCGATAGCGCTGTAATAGATGATCTAGATGCGATCGTTCATCTGAACGTAGCTGATTTTCTCTCTGTTTCCCCAAAAGGTCGCTGAGTTGCGTTTGCTCCTGCAAAGATAATTCTGAGTCGCAGAGCGCTAATACCTGAGTATCAGACAGAGAAGCGATTGCAGGTTCCATACTGCCACGAGTCAGCCATTCTAACAGCACGTCTTCCAAAGGGCGTTGCGTCAGGGTCGCCACTTCATGAACCTGTTGCGCTAATGAATCTGGAAGGGTTAGCGTGACTCGCTCTGCCATAATGCTCTCTCAGATTGACTTCTTTATTGTACGGCGATTCCTCAAATGCCTACACGTTTGGTCTCGAAGCACGAGGGGTGCGACCTCTACCTGATACTAAAGTGACTCAAGCCTCCTGCTGATAAGGTTTTTGAACGATTTCACAGTAGTCCTTTTGATTATTCATTGATCAATTTTACAGGCACTCAAAACCCTTATGGAGCAAAAGGTAATCGGTTTTTTCCAATGTATCGGATGGAGGTCGCACCCAGCACGAGGATCTCTTCCGCCCGTCAAATTCGAGGTTGCTCTCGTCGTTGAGCGATCGCAATCTGCTTGCAGAGATTTCGCAGAGATCACAGAAAATGTAAAGGGACATTTGGGGACTCCGCGCACGATTGTTTTGAGGAACGGCGACATGGTTTGGCGAACAAGTTTGGGCACACGATCACTAGAAGACATTGAGGCAGCATTGTATCTCGAAGCAGTGCAGAGTGCCGTAGATTACATTGAACTCATGAATGATGAATTGGATATGAAAACGGGCGATCGCATCTTCGATTCCGCTAATATTCATCAGAAAGTTGTCATCCTTCACCGCTGTCTCTCGGCACTCTTGGAGCCAGAAGTCGAAGCCCCAGAGTTGAACAGTGTTCTCGAAGCAGGCGCTTATTTTCCCTTTGCTTATCTACAAATGCGGGTAGAGGAAGAAATCGCAGAAGAAGATGAATGGTCAGATGAAGAGGAAGATCTGAAGTATGCCTACCGTCGGCTGCTTTGGAAAGCGTTTGAAGGATTTGTGCGTCCGCGTTGGGAATCTGCGATCGAGGAATATGGAGCGCGTGAGGAAGAGGCTGATTTTAGCGATCACTCCACCAATCTCGACTTGTGGGAAGAAATTATCGACGAACTCGCGGATCGAATTTTCTGGGATCGAGATTGGCAAGTCAGTTCGATCGCACCCCAACTGCTCGACGGCATCGAACCAGAATTTAGCCAAATCACAGGGTTAGATGAGGACTATGTTACGAATCGACTGCCAAGCGTGACCAAGGAAGAGGCTGCGATCGCGTTGGCTGAAATCCGAACGTGGAAATTGTCTTAAACGCAAGCTCAACTGGAGTATCAAGCTTTAACGAGACTGCGATCGCAATCGTTGGAGAACGACTCGATTACAATAGAGAGAATAACTTGTAGAGCAAGGGCTGATGTCTCAAACTGTTCCAGGCGCTGTTTCTCGGTATGTGGTTCGGGATAGAGAAGCGTTTTTGCAAGAACCGACGATTGTGGCAACTCAGGTCACAGTACGAGACATTGTGGAACTTTGGCGATCGGGAATTGCACCCGAAGAAATTCCATCTCAGCTATTTGATCTCGTATCTGCGGCTCAAGTATTTGATGCCCTTAGTTTTTATCTAGATAATCAGTCTGAAATTGATGGTTATATTGAGTGGTATCGCAGCCGTCCGCCGCTGAATGTGCCTGCAAGGTAAACTCAGATCTTGCAGCAGTCTCAACAGGGAGTTGCAAAACGGCTAAAAGTCTGTAAGAAAGGGCGTAGAAATAGCTGAATTAGGACGGTTATGGAAACCATCTTGCAACACGCCCAAGGATTAGTGTACGCCCTGCTTCACTTGATGCCTAGCCCCTATCAGCGCGCTAGTCTCAGTTCTCTTTTAGGACTGTTTTTAGAGGCGCAGGGTCATCCTGTCCCTCAGGGGTGCCAGACGAAATCTGCTAGCGCGTTGAGCCGCTTTCTGAATCACTCCGAGTGGTCAACTCGTTCGGTGCTGAGAACGACTCGCCACCAGGTGTTGCAGCAGATGAGAGCGCATCTTCCAGGCTCTGGCAGCCCCCTGAAAGTATTGATTGACTTAACCACCTTGGAGAAGTGCGGCAAGTTTCGGCACCTGGGCGACCCGACCGAGGATGAGGGAACGCCCAAC
>NZ_MPPI01000078.1 GCF_001895925.1 Phormidesmis priestleyi ULC007
TTTTGCTTGACACGGTTCGCCTTGCCAAGTTATATTAGTCAAGCGGGTGAGAGGAACGGACGCGAAAGCGAAGGTTCTTCCCGTGCTGAACCAAGACAACTGCATAGTTTAGAAGTCATAATAGCACTTAAACCTCGTCAAAGCAAATTGACTTAAAGGAATACTTCGGTAGTGCTTTAAGGGTTAAAAAGTCGAGAATTGGATTTTTTGGTTAGTTAGTTCTAACCAGATGAAATCTTTCGTGAGCTGAACAAGCCCTATGTTTTTCAAAACAACATGGAGAGTTTGATCCTGGCTCAGGATGAACGCTGGCGGTATGCTTAACACATGCAAGTCGAACGGAATCCTTCGGGATTTAGTGGCGGACGGGTGAGTAACGCGTGAGAATCTGCCTTCAGGACGGGGACAACAGTTGGAAACGGCTGCTAAAACCCGATGTGCCTACGGGTGAAATATTTATAGCCTGAAGAGGAGCTCGCGTCTGATTAGCTAGTTGGTGCGGTAACGGCGTACCAAGGCGACGATCAGTAACTGGTCTGAGAGGATGACCAGTCACACTGGGACTGAGACACGGCCCAGACTCCTACGGGAGGCAGCAGTGGGGAATTTTCCGCAATGGGCGCAAGCCTGACGGAGCAATACCGCGTGAGGGAGGAAGGCTCTTGGGTCGTAAACCTCTTTTATCAGGGAAGAACACAATGACGGTACCTGATGAATCAGCATCGGCTAACTCCGTGCCAGCAGCCGCGGTAATACGGAGGATGCAAGCGTTATCCGGAATTATTGGGCGTAAAGCGTCCGCAGGTGGTTTTGAAAGTTTGCTGTTAAATCGCGAGGCTCAACTTCGTAACGGCGGTGAAAACTTCAAGACTAGAGTTTGGTAGGGGTCACGGGAATTCCCAGTGTAGCGGTGAAATGCGTAGATATTGGGAAGAACACCAGCGGCGAAAGCGCGTGACTGGGCCTGAACTGACACTCATGGACGAAAGCTAGGGGAGCGAAAGGGATTAGATACCCCTGTAGTCCTAGCCGTAAACGATGACAACTAGGTGTTGCCCGTATCGACCCGGGCAGTGCCGTAGCCAACGCGTTAAGTTGTCCGCCTGGGGAGTACGCACGCAAGTGTGAAACTCAAAGGAATTGACGGGGGCCCGCACAAGCGGTGGAGTATGTGGTTTAATTCGATGCAACGCGAAGAACCTTACCAAGGCTTGACATGTGCAGAATCCTCTTGAAAGGGAGGAGTGCCTTCGGGAGCTGCAACACAGGTGGTGCATGGCTGTCGTCAGCTCGTGTCGTGAGATGTTGGGTTAAGTCCCGCAACGAGCGCAACCCTCGTTTCTAGTTGCCATCATTGAGTTGGGCACTTTAGAGAGACTGCCGGTGACAAACCGGAGGAAGGTGGGGATGACGTCAAGTCAGCATGCCCCTTACGCCTTGGGCTACACACGTACTACAATGCTACGGACAAAGAGCCGCAAGTTCGCGAGGACAAGCAAATCTCATAAACCGTGGCTCAGTTCAGATTGCAGGCTGCAACTCGCCTGCATGAAGGCGGAATCGCTAGTAATCGCAGGTCAGCATACTGCGGTGAATACGTTCCCGGGCCTTGTACACACCGCCCGTCACACCATGGGAGTTGGCCACGCCCGAAGTCGTTACTCCAACCGTTCGCGGAGGAGGATGCCGAAGGCAGGGCTGATGACTGGGGTGAAGTCGTAACAAGGTAGCCGTACCGGAAGGTGTGGCTGGATCACCTCCTTATAGGGAGACCTACCCGTTTCTCCTTGAACGTTCAGTTCTCCAGTGAATCAATTAACCTCGGTTGATTTGATTGGTTAGAGGATTGGGCTATTAGAGAAGAAGCTGGTCATCCCAAGGTCGTTCGAGGATTGAGTGTTGACTTCTAGACTATGTAAGATTGGTTCGGGCTATGGGCTATTAGCTCAGGTGGTTAGAGCGCACCCCTGATAAGGGTGAGGTCCCTGGTTCGAGTCCAGGATGGCCCACCTTTTGAAAATGAGGGGGTTTAGCTCAGTTGGTAGAGCGCCTGCTTTGCAAGCAGGATGTCAACGGTTCGAGTCCGTTAACCTCCACTGAGAGCAGAGAGCTTTCGTACCCGAAGCGGCATCAACTTCAGCAACTTGTCTAACTAGGTCTTCACGAATGTGAGACTAGGATTAGAGAGCCTGCTGGACTTGTTCCAGACAGAACCATGAAAACTGCATAGAAACTTGTCAGGTAGAAAGTAGTAAATCTTTCACGAGTTGCTTACAAGGCAACGAGTGAGGGGTTTCAACAGATATCACAGACACCAATGTTGATTGATTGAAGTGGTCAAGCTAACAAGGGCTGATGGTGGATACCTAGGCACACAGAGGCGAAGAAGGACGTGGTTACCGACGATATGCTCTGGGGAGTTGGAAGCAAGCATTGATCCAGAGATTTCCGAATGGGGCAACCCTATATACTGCCACCTGAATCCATAGGGTGGCAAGAGCGAACGCAGCGAATTGAAACATCTTAGTAGCTGTAGGAAGAGAAAACAAACGTGATTTCCCAAGTAGCGGCGAGCGAAACGGAAACAGCCTAAACCAGGGTGCATGCACCTTGGGGTCGTGGGACAGCGATATGGACTCAAGCGGCTAGACGAAGCAGTGGAATGCTGCACCAGAGGGGGTGAAAGTCCCGTAGTCGAAAGCTTAATGATACTAGCTGAATCCCGAGTAGCATGGGGCACGTGAAATCCCGTGTGAATCCGCGAGGACCACCTCGTAAGGCTAAATACTCCTGTGTGACCGATAGTGAACCAGTACCGCGAGGGAAAGGTGAAAAGAACCCCGGAAGGGGAGTGAAATAGAACATGAAACCATCAGCCTACAAGCAATGGGAGGACGATTTAAACGTCTGACCGTGTGCCTGTTGAAGAATGAGCCGGCGACTTATAGGTACAGGTAGATTAAGCCGAGAATGGCGAAGTCAAAGGGAAACCGAGTCTGAACAGGGCGTTAATCTGTATTTATAGACCCGAACCCGGGTGATCTAACCATGGGCAGGATGAAGCTTGGGTAACACCAAGTGGAGGTCCGAACCGACTGATGTTGAAAAATCAGCGGATGACCTGTGGTTAGGGGTGAAATGCCAATCGAACCCGGAGCTAGCTGGTTCTCCCCGAAATGTGTTGAGGCGCAGCGGCAATGATTATAGCGAGGGGGTAAAGCACTGATTCGGTGCGGGCTGCGAGAGCGGTACCAAATCGAGTCAAACTCTGAATACCTCGTGTACAGATTGCCAGTGAGACGGTGGGGGATAAGCTTCATCGTCAAGAGGGAAACAGCCCAGACCACCAGCTAAGGTCCCCAAATCACAACTCAGTGATAAAGGAGGTGAGAGTGCCCAGACAACCAGGAGGTTTGCCTAGAAGCAGCCATCCTTAAAAGAGTGCGTAATAGCTCACTGGTCAAGCGCTCTTGCGCCGAAAATGAACGGGGCTAAGTTGTGTACCGAAGCTGTGGGATATATCTATCGATGTATCGGTAGGGGAGCGTTCTGTTGTAGTTTGAAGCATCAGCGAGAGCAGGTGTGGACGAAGCAGAAGTGAGAATGTCGGCTTGAGTAGCGCAAACATTGGTGAGAATCCAATGCCCTGAAATCCCAAGGTTTCCTCCGCAAGGCTCGTCCACGGAGGGTGAGTCAGGACCTAAGGCGAGGCTGAAGAGCGTAGTCGATGGACAATCGGTTAATATTCCGATACTGATTCTGGATTGTGCAGAGGGACGGAGAAGGCTAACACAGCCGCATGTTGGTTCGCGGTTTAAGTGTTCGAGGTGATGAGAGCCGGTGAAAACGGCTTGAGCTGAGACATGAGTACGAGAGTCTACGGACTCGAAGTGTGTGACGTCAAGCTTCCTAGAAAAGCTCTAACCACGTTAATCCAGAATTACCTGTACCCTAAACCGACACAGGTGGGAAGGTTGAGAATACCCAAGGGCGCGAGATAACTCTCTCTAAGGAACTCGGCAAAATGGCCCCGTAACTTCGGGAGAAGGGGTGCCATCGAAAGGTGGTCGCAGTGAAGAGGCCCAAGCGACTGTTTACCAAAAACACAGGTCTCCGCGAAGTCGTAAGACGAAGTATGGGGGCTGACGCCTGCCCAGTGCCGGAAGGTTAAAGAAGTCGGTCAGGGATTCGTCCTGAAGCTGGCGACTGAAGCCCCGGTGAACGGCGGCCGTAACTATAACGGTCCTAAGGTAGCGAAATTCCTTGTCGGGTAAGTTCCGACCCGCACGAAAGGCGTAACGATTTGGGCGCTGTCTCGGAGAGAGGCTCGGCGAAATAGGAGTGTCTGTGAAGATACGGACTACCTGCACCTGGACAGAAAGACCCTATGAAGCTTTACTGTAGCCTGGTATTGGGTTCGGGCTTTGTTTGCGCAGGATAGGTGGGAGACTAAGAGATTGTCCTTGTGGGGACGATGGAGTCAACGGTGAGATACCACTCTAACAAAGCTAGAATTCTAACCGTTTGCCGTGATCCGGCAGCGGAACCGTATCAGGTGGGCAGTTTGACTGGGGCGGTCGCCTCCTAAAAGGTAACGGAGGCGCGCAAAGGTTCTCTCAGGCTGGTTGGAAATCAGCCGTAGAGTGTAAAAGCACAAGAGAGCTTGACTGTGAGACGTACATGTCGAACAGGGACGAAAGTCGGCTTTAGTGATCCGACGGCGCTGCGTGGAAAGGCCGTCGCTAAACGGATAAAAGTTACTCTAGGGATAACAGGCTGATCTCCCCCAAGAGTTCACATCGACGGGGAGGTTTGGCACCTCGATGTCGGCTCATCGCAACCTGGGGCGGTAGTACGTCCCAAGGGTTGGGCTGTTCGCCCATTAAAGCGGTACGTGAGCTGGGTTCAGAACGTCGTGAGACAGTTCGGTCCATATCCGGTGCAGGCGTAAGAGCATTGAGAGGAGCCTTCCTTAGTACGAGAGGACCGGGAAGGACGCACCGCTGGTGTACCAGTTATCGTGCCAACGGTAAACGCTGGGTAGCTATGTGCGGAGCGGATAACCGCTGAAAGCATCTAAGTGGGAAGCCCACCTCAAGATGAGTGCTCTCATGGGGTTAACCCAGTAAGGTCACGGGCAGAACACCCGTTGATAGGCGGTAGATGGAAGTGCAGTAATGCATGCAGTCGAGCCGTACTAATAGACCGAGGGCTTGACCTCTGATCTTCAACAGACAAATGTCTGACAAAAAACAAGTTTCTATGCAGCCTTCATGGCTCTACCCAACCATGCCTAACCATAGGTTAAAGCCAAAAGCTTTCCTGGTGTTTCTAGCGTCGTGGACCCACCCTGACCCATCTCGAACTCAGGTGTGAAACGTGACAGCGGCGAAGATAGTTGGAGGGTAGCCTCCCGCAAAAATAGCTCATCGCCAGGTTGAATATTAAAAGAACAAAGCCTCCTTTCTTAGCTGAA
>NZ_MPPI01000079.1 GCF_001895925.1 Phormidesmis priestleyi ULC007
CATCATCGGTTTGGTTGATAAAGCTAAGCAGATCTTGCATACCATCTTTCACGGTTGTCATCAGGGGTCACGACCCACTCAGCCTTCATCTTACAACTGATTTAGGATTGCTATAGTTGCACATTTAGCAAATAACGTAAAAGGAAATGCAGACTTATGCGCCTATTTCTTTCTACAAGCAGAACGATTACTGAATAAATCAGGCGGATTTGGACTTGTTGCGACAAATACGATTGCTCAAGGTGATTCTCGCGAAGTTGGATTAGATCAATTAACTGCTAGTGGTAATGTGATTACTCGCGCTGTACCTAGTCGCCCTTGGGCAGGAACCGCAAGCTTAGAAGTTGCATACATTTGGTTATATAAACAGCAATGGCAAGGCGAATATACCTTAGATGATAAGATTGTTGCTGGAATTACAGCATTTCTCACAACACCTGGAAAATCGCTTGGCAATCCTCACCAACTCATCGCAAATCAAAATAAATCCTATATTGGCTCATATACTTTAGGCATGGGATTTGTTCTTACGCCCGAAGAAGCACAGGTACTCATCGACAAAGATCCAAAGAATCAAGAAGTGCTGTTTCCCTATCTTAATGGTGAAGATTTGAACTCACGCCCCGATCAATCTCCGAGCCGTTGGGTGATTAATTTCAAAGATTATCCGTTGGACGCAGAACATGATGATTCAAAGAAGCCGAAAGGTGCGCCCTATGCGTCGGACTATCCTAATTGTTTGGCAATTTTGCGAGAAAGAGTAAAGCCAGAGCGATCAACTAAAGCAAAAGATGTTGCTGCTGCTCCTTGGTGGCAATTTTGGCGCATTCGCTCAGAGCTTTATGGGTTGATCGAGGAGTGTGATCGAGTTTTGCTTAGAGCAAGAATTGCAAATATGCACTCGGTTATATTCGTTCCCAACAACTGGGTTTATAACGAAAAATTAGTTGTTTTTACAGATTGTTCCTTGGCAATTCTGCAATCCAACATTCATGAAATCTGGGCTAGGGAATATAGCTCAAGCCTGAAAAAGGATATGCAGTATACTCCTTCCGACTGCTTTGAAACCTTCCCCTTCCCCACACCCGATCCCTCAGACCTCAGCACCCAATTCCCAACCCTCGACACGATCGGCGAAACCTACTACACCCATCGCCAGTCAGTAATGCGCGATCGCCAAGAAGGGCTGACCAAAACCTACAACCGCTTCCATAACACCAGTGAGATGGCAGATGATATTCAGAAATTGCGATCGCTGCATATTGAAATGGATGAGGCGGTAGCTGCTGCGTACCAAGCCACCGTTGAAAATTGGCACGATCTCGACTTAGAACACGATTTCCATCAAACCAAACAGGGCATCCGCTTCACTATCAGCGAAACTGCGCGGCGGGAAGTGCTAGATCGGCTGTTGGAGTTAAACCATAAGCGCTACGCCGAAGAAGTTGCCCAAGGCTTACATGAGAAGAAAGGCAAAAGTAAAAAAGCAAAAGGTAAAACTACTAAAAAGCAAAAAACAACTGGAGACGACCCCCAGGAAGAGCAAATCAGTCTGTTCTAGCCGCCTCGTTTGATAAAGTGAAATCAGAAATGAGGAAAACAAGGCATGGCAGAAACCGTCAACCTCGAACAAACCCTACTAGAAACAGTGCGATCGCTCTCTCCATCCAAGCAGGAAGCCGTCCTTCACTTCGCGCGCTCCCTTAAAACTTCGCAGAGCGAATCGCTCTCTAGCCACACTCAACAAACCCCGCCACCGCTCACGCTTTCCCTTCAACAAATCGCCAAGCTGCCCGTTCGCGATCGTAATCAACTCCTCACACCCTATGTTTCTGCAATGGCAGAAGACTTTCAGACTGATCCAGAACTGACTGAATTTTCAGTATTGGATACAGAAGACTGGGAGGATTAATTTTGTCTGTTCCCAAACACAGTGAAATTTGGCTCGTTGATCCCAATCCCACCAGAGGGCAAGAAATCCAGAAAACTCGACCTGTTGTTGTCATCCGCTCAAACGTTTACCAGCCGATTGCCATCCGAATCGTCATTCCAATCACAACCTGGCAAGAAAAATTTATTACTCGTCCCTTCATGGTGAAAATTCCTTCAACCTCTGATAACAGACTCGATCGAGACTCTGCTGGCAATGTTCTGCAAGTTCGCAGTGTCTCAACCGAACGGTTTGTAGCTCAGATTGGGCACATTGAGCAAGATCAACTCAAAGAATTATTAGCAGGTTTGGTCATCTGCGTTGAATATGATCCAGATGCCTAAACCCTTATGGTTGGCGAGACCTCGACTTAGGGCACAGCTTCCACAAAACCAAACAGGGCGATCTCTTCACCATCAGCGAAACGGCAAGACGGGAAGTGCTCGATCGGCTTTTGGAGTTGAACCACCAGCGCTACGCCGAAGAAGTCGCCCAGGGTTTGCACGATAAGAAAAAGGCAAAGGGCAAAGGGCAGAAGGCAAAGGGTAAGAAATCAGGGGCAATTGAGCCAGAAACCGTGCAACAAGGCGAATTGTTTTAAACTAGAAACAAGCACAGCGGAGATTGACCGATGCAAAGCATAGCCAACCTTGAGCAAACCCTTCTCGAAAACCTGCGGCAACTTCCTCCTGAAAAGCAGCAGGAAGTTCTAGACTTTGCTGAATTTCTCCGGCAAAAAACAGCTCCTAAAAAACCGCGTCGTAGCCTCAAAGGCTTGTGTGCCGATCTCAACATCCACATCACCGAAGAAGACATCGCCGAAGCTCGCCGCGAAATGTGGGGTAATTTTCCTAGAGAGTTTCCAGAATAATGGCAGTTGTGATCGATACACATATCATCGTCTGGTACATCCTGGAACCAGGGCGATTATCAAACCCTGCATCTATTCTGCTTGAACAAACCGTAAATGATGGAGAGCTAATCTACCTTTCAGCTATCTCGATCGTTGAAATTTGCTTCCTCATCGAACGAGGGCGTTTGCCTGCAATTGTTTTAGAGCGCCTAACTGAAGCAATGAATCAACCGGATAGTAGCGTGGTACTGGTGCCACTCGATCAAGCAATTAGCCTGACAATTCCGCAAATCGATCGCACTACCGTTCCCGAAATGCCCGATAGAATTATTGCTACAACCGCACTACACCTCAATCTGCCTCTCATTACTCGCGATCATCGCATTCAAGCTCTGCAAAACATCCAGACCATTTGGTAATTCTCTCATTCGAGCACACGCATCATGACTGAATTGATCAGGCGCTCACACAGTGTCTCCAAAGGAGCATCGCAGATTCCAGTTCCATCTGAAGACATTGCTAAACTCTGTCAGCAGTATCATATCCGTTGGCTTGCCCTCTTTGGCTCTGTGCTACGAGATGACTTCCGCCCCGATAGCGACATCGACATTTTGATCGAATTTGAACCAGGACATACCCCCGGTTTTGCCTTCATTGATATTCAAGATAAACTTTCAGAACTCTTCAAGCGAACCGTTGACCTAAATACTCCTCAAGATCTCAGTCGCTACTTCCGCGATCATGTGTGGCAGAAGCCGAGGTTTACTAGGGACAGCGGGGATGAGGTTCGCCTGCGCCATATGCTGGATGCTGCCCAAAAAACGATCGCCATCCCGGATTTCAAAAGCGACGCTTTGCTTAGCCTTGCCCTCACCGATCTCTCAACGCTCCAACTGCCCGTGGTTTCGGAACCTGAGCGACAAACGATCGTGCTGCAATATCGGCGGTTTGCTTTCCTGGGCGATCGTCTACTTGATGCCGTTCTGGCAGGCTATCTTTTTACTACTCACCCAGACTTAACCAATCAAGATCTCGATGACTGGAGGCAAGAAATTACCTGTCGTGAATCCTTAACTGAATTCGCGATCAAGCTAGGGTTGTCCAACTTCTGCTCATCCTGGAATAAACAAAACCGAAAACCGCCTGAAGAAGAGCCGGGTGTCTATGGGGAAATGTTCGAGGCTCTAGTTGCCGTGATTTACCTGGATAGCGATCGCAGTTTTGAACGAGTTTATAAGTGGTTGTGCGATCGCTTCATCCAAGAAGCTGTTGAATCTTACGAGGAAGATGCTGATTTCGATGACGATTTCGATACCACTGTTACGACCAGAGACTATCTGGACATGATCGGCTTAGATGATTTTTCTGATTATGGTTGGGCACCCGGTGATGACGATGACTAAATCTTGACAAGACGGTTCGTGACTTGTGCTATTTAGATGGGAATTCTAACAAGAACGCTAGAGTTCGTGTCCTATGTCAGGCTCCCTTCAGGTATTAAAACCGTTGTTCAAGCTAAGTCGTCGTCGTTTCAATCAACTCACTGCCCTGGCAGCAATCAGTATCCTGGCTGGCGGACTAACTTCCTGCAGTGATGCCCCCAAGCCTCCTCTAGTTGTTGTGCATCGGGAGACGTATCACATTTTTATTGGTAATAAGCTAGTTCAAGAGGGCGGGGAACAAACTGTGACCCTAAAATCTGGCATTATAAAAACAATTTCTATCTCAAGGCGAACTACGGAAAAAACAGAGACTACCCTGAAGAATGCTGCTCTTGATGGTGGTGACGCAATTGTCATTCTACATACTCTATATGATCCTCAGATTGAGATTGATGGAGTAGTTGAACAAGCAATTCTCTCTACCCCCTTGCTGAAAGCTACTCACGATCGGTGTCGAGATGTTTATCACCAAGTTAAGAAGGGCGATCGTATCCGCGATCCTCAAGCTCTCGATGTCCTTGATACCATCGTGTCTGGCTCATCCAAAATAAGAAACGCAAAGAATGGCAACTTGATTCAGCAACGGTATAGGCTCGCAAGCCAGAACTCTAGACTGGTTGAGTTACAAACCTACCTTGAAGTAGCTGTTGATAGATCTGAAATTCCCCCAGAGCGAAAACAGCAACTCAAAGGAATTTATCAATATGTTCGAGCAGGTGAAGCACTCCCCAGTGTTGCAGACTTGGATGCTTTGACAGCAATTGATGCAATTGTTCAGGGTTCTACTCTGCCTGTTCCACTCCGACAACGTTATGCGTTCGCCAGCGCTCAAACACGAGCCTTTACAGCAGACGAAGCGATTCAAAACCTTATCCGCAGTAGTCATCATGCTGAGGGTGAGGCAGGTTCCTACCTCGAAACTTATAACCGAATATGGTTGGGACTAGATATTAAGAATCAGGTTATTCTCACCAGCTTAAATCTACTCATTGACAAGTCGAATCTTCCACCAGAGGTCAAAACGATTTACAAGTTAGCCCACGATCGTTTCTTTAACCAGAATAAGCAACTTGAGTGTTGTGATGTCGAGGGAGAAAAATCGAAGTCCTTCTATGGCGGGATGAACAGGAGTGAGGAATGCGGGAAAGTGCAGATGAATTCAGGCTCGTCAGGGAGGTTCAAGG
>NZ_MPPI01000080.1 GCF_001895925.1 Phormidesmis priestleyi ULC007
TTGATTTATCTCAAAGCGTTCGAGGATGGTCAACACTTAACGCAAGAGGTCAACCAGTGGTTTCGTTGGTACAATCAAGTCCGTCCGCATCAAGGATTAGATTATCAAACACCAAATCAAGTATATTGTGATAATCTAAAGAAACAAATGGAATGACAAAGCAATCGAGACCTTAAACACGAAGGCGAACGGATCTGAGAGTCTCAATCCCTAGCTTATTCACCCCCTGAAAACTGTCTGGTCTTGGGGGTTCACTTCACCATTGTCTCGCCGGTGATTGCCAACGTGTTCCTCGACACTGTGCTCGACCAGTGGTTTGTCACGGTCGTCACCCAGCACTGTCGCGGGTACTGTGCGCTGATCCGGTACGCAGACGATAGCATTGCTGTGTTTGAGTGTGAGGACGATGCACAGCGCTTTATGCAAGTCCTGCCGAAACGACTGGCAAAGTTCGGACTGCGACTCAATCAGGAGAAAACTCAACTGCTGGCATTTGGCAAGCGTCGAGCCTGGCAGTCCTTCAAAGCGGGGGAACATCTCCCCAGCTTTGATTTCCTCGGCTTCACCCATTACTGGGGTAGGAGTCGCAATGGGAAAGCTCGATTGAAGCGCAAGACCTCGAAGAAGCGATTTCGCCGTGCCCTGGTGTCTATCAATCAATGGTTGCGCCAGGAACGTAACGCTCGTAAGCTGCCAGAACTCTGGCAAGCATTGGGGCGGAAGCTGCGGGGACATTTCAATTACTTTGGAGTCACCGATAACAGTCGGGCACTTTACTGCTTTGAACGGGCAGTCCACAGACTGCTGTTGAAGTGGTTGAATCGCCGTAGTCAGCGCCGTAGCTTCACGTGGGAGAGCTTCCTGCGCTACCAAGCCAGATATCCTCTGGCTAAGCCAGGTCGTCTCGTGTCACTCCATCCCACCTGGTAAATGACCGAATGAAGAGGCTTGTGCGGGAAAACCGCAGGCAGGCTTCTGTGGGGGTGAAGCTCCTGACTGTGCATGGCTGAATCTTGTGACACTCTCGTGTTCCGAAAGGTGAGAGCAACCGGGAATACAAAGCAAGCCTAAACATTGGCAGGAGTCTTCTCTACCCGACCTGAGACCCCTACAACAAAAACGCTGAGGCGTAACCCATTCCCACTTCAGCCCTAGTAACGATTCGTAGGAGATAGACCAAAAAACTTAACCCAGGGCAGAGCGCGAACTCTTCCTGGATGCTCCACAGCAGACTTAAACCACCTATGGAGACTCTAATTATGTCCACAAGATCGACCGATAACGCATTTCCTGTTCACAGCACTGACTTCTTTGAGGGATCGCCGATCGGCACCACCACCCATCACGGGCTGACCAAACGAGAATACTTTGCAGCGATCGCACTGCAAGGGCTACTCGCTTCCACCCACTGGTCTTTCGGCTTGAAAAGCTTTCGAGTCAGCCCACTCCATCAGATGCAGACTTTGCAGCAATTTCCGTTCAGCAAGCGGATGCCCTGATCGCAAAGTTGTCAGAGCGAACTGAATAATCGAAAGGGCGATCGCCTCCAGGTGGTGGAGGCGATCGCCCTTTTTTGCTTGCCCATTAACCAATCCCATCATGAACCAAATCACCAAACTTAAGCCCGTCCCCCGGTGGGAGTCAGTGCAGACAGACCGTTACCCGATCGTCAACCAGCAGGGCATCGACTATCAGTTAGTGCCCCTTTCCCTGATCGAGAAGCTGAGAAGCGATCGTGAAAACCTTGTCTGGTTTGCGGTGGAACGGCCGCCATCGCGATCGCCGCCGCCGTCGCCCTGGTCGCTGGGGTGTTGCAGGTGCCACCGCCGCCAAGAAAGGGGCAGACGTTGCCAAAGCCAAAACCCTCTACGGTCTGACGGGCAAATATGCCGGAATGGGCTACAGCTTGGGCGCGGCTCACGACGAAGCCCAAGTGCGAGTGAGGGAATATCAAGCCCTGCACACCGAAGTTAACAACCGTTGGAAGTAAAACTAGGAGTTTAATTCAATGATTCGGATGGCTAGATTCTCCAACTATGTTGGGTTGGGTCTAGCCATTAGTTCGTTATTGGGACTGATGGCTAGACATCTCGCTCCTTTGGGCATCGGCGTATGGGTCACACTGCTGCTACTGCTGGCAGGGTTGGGTATTGCCCTGATCTCTGGCAACCTGCTCGATCAGCATTTTGGCTGGGTGCAAGACACCTCGCTCGCACTCGCGATCGGACTACTCGGAATCTTCATTATTAGGAGCGCGATCGGATGGCTAATTCTGGCTTAAAGCAAGTTGACCCCGGTTTGCCGTGGGACCTGATCAACTCCCTGAGAGAGCGAGAAATCGCCCACCGACTGATGAGACAGCATCATCTCAACCTGGCAACCGACGATATCGAGTTTGATGGCACCCTGCGAGAGTTGCAGTCAATGTATGAGCCAGAAGCGGAAGGAACCACACCTCACGCTCAACTGGCTCTACCAGGCAAAGCAGCCTATCTCTTAAAAGTGCAGCAAGAAGCCATGCAGGCGTGCGGTGATATTGGCTGGGCTTTAATCGAATATGTGAGCGGTCAAGGTGCCCAACATTGCGAGAAAGATGGCTGGATTTCAAGTGAGAAATTACGCGCCAATTGGGGCAAAAAATTCGGCTTAAACACTGAACATATGAAGAGCTTGCTATCAGCATTAGTCAACATTCAAGTAGGAGAATGGCGCGATTCTTCCCTCAAAGAATGGCGGTTAATCCTAACACTTTGAACCCGTGCCAAAATTTCGGATCGGACGATCGGATAATCGGACGGATTTTCGGATACCTAGTCCGATTTCCGTCCGATCCGAAATCCGAAGGTTTGTCCGATTTTGTCCGATCTCCTCATCCGAAAATTATGCCGCTCCACAAACACCCATTGAATGTAATAAGAAAAACCTCCCTAGAAGTAATCTAGGGAGGTTTATCATTGAAAAATGTTGTAGTTCCTATCATTATGACTGACCAACCCTCAAACGGACTGCCCGATCGAGTTGAACGTTTAGAAGTCGATATGCTTGATGTCAAAGTCTCGCTCAATCGACTCATCGATATCTTTTATCAAAGCGACGCTAGAACCACCGATGCCTTAGAACGAACCACCAACGCGATCGAGCGACTCTCTGAAGCCCAAATCAGAACACTGACGATCGTTGAAGAGATGCAATCTGAAGTGAGAGGACTGCAAACCGAAAATCGGCGTATCTGGCAAGTGATCAGCGATCGACTTGGCTTGGAGTAATGACCTTCGATCGTCCTTTCCTCACAACTTGGGAATCATAACAAAGCCCCTCTCAGTGCAACTTGAAAGGGGCTTTGATTTGAATTCAATCCATCATCTACCCCAAGTTTACCCATGCCGGACGATCTGTTTAAGCTTTGCATTGTCTTAGTTACGATTCTCGGTAGCTGTGTCTTGCTCTTATTCGCGCTCAACGCTTGGTACGATAAGGCGGCTCGAAGCCCAAAATCGAAGCGACGATCTCAAAGGTCACGAGTCGTCTATCCATCTAAGTTCCGACCTCGCAATTTTGGCATCCGTTCCGATCAACCTTGGATGATGGGCATCGTCGGCATGGTACTACTCTCGGCTCTTTCAACCGCGTTTTCACCTGCTAACAGAACTACGTTTGCTCCAAACACTGAAGACTACATCCCCATGCCTCCCCCACAATCAATGGGTGCCACTGGCTCAGACTTGGTTCAGCTTTCTATCACAAACTCCACACCTGAAGAAATGCGAGTTTTCTTCAAAGGTGTTGAAAAACAGTCAGCGATCATCCCACGATGTCCAGAATGCCAAGTCTACGCAGTTTCACCTCTCAACTGTCCTACCAATGGCGTAAATCAGACCTACACTCTTAGTTCAGGTGAATATGAGATCGATATCCTCTTCACAGGTGCCAACACCAGACCTTACCGAGGGCGTTGGACGCTAGAGAAAGGAACTATTTACAAAGATTGCTTTACTCTCACCTACGGCACGCCGCGACACGACGATCGACGGCAATGGTGAGTTTGTGGAATTTAGAGCACGATCGTCACTAATCCGGTACCAATCGTTAGCGATAGCGGGACCAACCGTCAGCCATGTGAATGTTTATAGATGGACAGTCAGTAAGGAACTAAATCTATGTCAGCTTTACTCAATGTCAGCTTTACCACGATCGTACCTGGGAACAGTTCAAGCATATTCAGAAAGGCTTGGAAGGTTCTCCCGGTGTGCGATTAGCTTTCCAGGACGGAGTGGTTGAAATATTCACGCCAGGACAGGCTCATGAGATTTTTAAGAACATTATTGGATTTCTACTAGTAGACAGTCAATGCAGGAATGATGGATAATGAAGACCCACCGTTCCCCTACCTGAGAACGGAACCATGCCTGCAAAGAAGTACAAGGTAACGCTGAGTGCAGAAGAACG
>NZ_MPPI01000081.1 GCF_001895925.1 Phormidesmis priestleyi ULC007
GCACAATTACATCGGTAGGCTATAGAGATTGCTTGAGCCGTGTACAGTGAAAGTTGTAAGCACGGTTCTGAGGGGAGGGAGGGAGATATATCTAAAACTCACTCCTTTACCCGACTTCGGCAGCAGGTATATGCTTAAGCGTCATCTCATTAATCCACTACAGAGTCGGTAAGCTTCAGATATGAACGAAAAAATTCAAGATTACGTTGTCGCACAGACACAGAAAGTCGTTCAGTTTCGCCAAGCATTAACTTCAGAATCTGATCGTGGATGTGCGCTGTTTGCGGCTGCGTATTTAGATGTATGTCTTTCAGATCTGCTTTATGTATCACTTGTGGAAAACAAGAATATTGATAAAGATCTTTTTGAAGGAACTGCACCTCTATCGAATTTCTCATCCAGAATCAAACTTGCCTACTACTTGGGACTAATTTCAAGAAATTGCAGGCGTGACCTAGATATTGTCAGAGGTATTAGAAATGATTTTGCACATAAGCCAGAGATCATTTCATTTGAAACTCAGTCAATTCGTGACCGTTGTAAGAACTTGTCCTTTTCTTACCAGGAAAAGGATGCTGATCCGCGTTCACATTTCACGGCTGCTGTAATGAGAGTTTTAAGTCATATTCACATTGCTACACTTACAACTACACCCCACAGTGAGAAACCTGATGACACACCCTCTGAAGAAGATAAGAAAGAGCATCGTGAGCTAATTGAGAAAATCGTAGAAAACGCAGTTCGTGATCCTTCTGTACAGGAAGAGACAAATGAGGAAGCCTAACAATCCCGCTGCACCGGAACGAAGTTAGATCGTCGGTGAGATACAAAAGTTATCTGCGTCCGGTGAGCGGGAACGTTAGACCGCTAGATCTCGGCGGGGGCAGTTCTGCTAACTCGTCTGTCTGTAAAGCTCAAAGCCAGTTCACAACATTGTGGAGGTAGTTGCAAGTTGGGTAAGTCATTGAGGGTTAAGTATGCCAGATAGAAGCACTCCTAATCATGCGGCTTTTCTGTCAGATGTTGTGCGAGAAACTGAATGGTACGCGGATCAGGCTTTGGAAATGGCTAGTTGTCACCGCAGAGCATCCGACGCTTACGGAAATGTTCATATGCTTTTTGGGTTGCCAGCAGCAATCTTGGCTAGTATCTCCGGTATATCTGCATTTACGCAAAATTCCATCATAGCTGGGATTACAGCCTTTATAGTTGCAGGGATTACCGGAGCAATGTCTTTCTTAAATCCTGCTGAAAAGGAGAAATTGCACTTTGAGGCTGGAAATGTTTTGGATGCTTGGGCAACTAAAACTTATCTTCTGATTAAACAGGGGCGAGCAAACCTCATCGAACCATCTGACGTTATCAGTCAATGGGAAAAGCTTATGGAGGAGCGATCACAACTGCTAAGACAAAGCCCGCGAATACCTACTTGGGCTATGTCAAAGGCAATGAAACGTTTTTTAGATCCTTTTAATTCTTCTAAATAGTACTGTTATAGGACTTACGCATTGACAGGAGAAGAAGAATGTGGTGAATCTAGGATAGTCTTGTAGCCCGCAGGAATCAGTCGTGAGAGAACGGTCTAAGCCCTCAACTGCCAAGTGTACTTGCTCGCTCTACATCTTATTTTTATTGGCGGAACCCAAGTATGTGAGTTGTGTTCGTCTATCTGAGGTGATGGAGGGGTTGAGTCACGACAGTGTGAATCGGTTTCTGCTACGGGAGAACTACAAACCCCGCGATCTGTTTAATGAAGTCCTAGACCATCTGATTCTAGACGGTGGGGTTGCGAGTGTAGACGATAGCGTGTTGGATAAACCTTACCGCGACCCCCAAAGCACTGCCCTGATGGGCTACTTTTGGTCGGGCAAACACAAGCGAACCGTGAAGGGCATCAATCTAATTACCTTGTACTATACCGATGTCACGGGCATTTCCTATCCGGTGAACTTTCGCATTTACGACAAACAGGAGGGCAAAACCAAGAACGAGTATTTTCGCGACATGGTGGCAGAGGTGAAAGCTTGGGGACTGAAACTGGCTTGGGTGACGGGCGATAGTTGGGATTCAGGGATTGAAAATCTGAAGTTTCTCAGAAACGAGAAGGTGGGTTTTCTGTTTGGTGTGGCTGATAATCGTCAGGTTTCTCCAGAACGCGGGATTCAGGTACAGGTGAAAACGTTAACGATTCCTGAATCTGGGTTGGTGGTCTATCTCAAGGAGTTCGGGTGGGTGAAAGTGTTTTGCCAGAGCTTCAAAAACGAGGATCGGTATTAGATCATGCACTTGCCCGACGATCTGGAACTAGCGCAACTGAACCGCCAAAACTTCCGCCAGATTCACGACCGTCATTGGCAAATTGAGAGCTTTCATCGAGTCATCAAGCAAGTGTGCAACATTGAACGCTTTCAAGTGCGAACGGAGTCTGCCATGAGAACCCATTTTTTCTGTGCGTTGCAAGCCTTTTGTAAGCTGCAAACAATGCGAGTTGAAGGCTTGATTGATAACCTGTATCAGGTGTCGCGTCAGTTATTCGTGCCCGTGATTCGTCAGTTCATCTTGGAAAACCTCTCCCAACCGATGGCTCACTGACCCCAGACCTTGCTACTTTTGTCAATGCGTAAGTCCTAAATAAGTTAGTTTGATCATAAGTTGAGGAAGCCAGAAAGCCATGACAAACCCTTTGCAACCCCAATTTGTGGAAGTCCTTACCCTGATTAAAGTTGCTCAGCAAAAAGTCATCGCTACCGCTAATCAAGAACTGATCAGACTGTACTGGAGCGTCGGTAAGTACATCAGCGATCGCCTAGCTACGAGCGAATGGGGGCAAAAAACAATCGAACAGCTTGCAACTTTCATTCAAGCTCAGGAACCCGGTATCAAAGGCTTTGAAAAGCGCAACCTTGAAAGAATGCGGCAATTTTACGAAACCTATCCTGATTCCCAAATTACGACCGCACTGCGGACGCAATTAAGTTGGACGCATCATCGCATTATTATGTCACGCTGTAAGACCGAAGCCGAGCGCCTCTTCTACCTTGAACTCGCCATCACTGAACGCTACAGCACCCGCGAACTCGATCGTCAAATCAATAGCGGCATCTTCGAGCGCACTCGCCTTGCCGATGCTAAACTGCCACAAACTAGCCATCCTAAACCGCTCTCTGGAATCTTTCGCGATAGCTATGTCCTCGACTTCCTTAATTTGCCTCACAGCCACTCAGAAAAGGATCTGAAAACCGCTCTTGTAGCCTGTCTCAGAGATTTTATTCTTGAACTGGGTCGAGACTTTACCTTCCTAGGACAAGAATACCGTCTACAAGTCGGCAGCAGTGACTTCTTTATCGATCTGCTCTTCTTCCACCGTGAACTTCAAAGCCTTGTTGCCTTTGAACTCAAGATCGATAAATTTCAACCCGAATATCTTGGTCAACTCGAATTTTATCTTGAGGCACTTGACCGCGATATCAAAAAGCCCCACGAAAATCCTAGTATCGGTGTTTTGCTATGTCGCGATAAAGATGACGAAGTTGTTGAATATGCGCTCAGTCGTTCGATCAGTCCTACTGTTGTTGCCGAATATGAAATCAAGCTGATTCCAAAAGAAGTTCTACGGAGGAAACTGAACGAGTTCTATGAACTACTAGCAACTAAAGAGGAGTCATAATTTTAGGATGGGTGGGTTGTGATTGCAGAGTTGTTGATCGTAGTTTAGAGGCTATTTGTGAGGCGCGGTCTAACAACACAGTGGAGCGGACGGTACAAAGTCTTCGCGCTACGTTCTAGTTCTTTCGCCGTTAGACTTCACCTTTTGGGAGTTACGCGGGATGCAGGTTGAGGATACTGTCAACGATCGCCCCTTAAGAAAACTGCCCAGCGATCGACATCGAAACGGCAAGCAATGATATGAGCTAAAGTCAAGAGGCTTACGATTCGCTGGGTATGAGTGAAACCGTCTACATCGAAACGAGTATAGGCTATCTCAGATCTTGCAGCAGTCTCAACAGGGAGTTGCAAAACGGCTAGGTAATGTTCTAGACGTGTTGTTCGTGTCTAAATGGGGAATCCGAATATGACGCGATTAATGAACCGTCCAATCACCCCATCATGCATCACAATCGACTTAGAAAAGCAAATCGT
>NZ_MPPI01000082.1 GCF_001895925.1 Phormidesmis priestleyi ULC007
AAGTTAGAGGCATCGCACGGCATTTAAACTATGAGCAATTACCGCAACTAGACGCACAAAAACAATCGCTCAAACTGACTGATGCCAAGCAACAACGACGGTTTGAAATCACGAGTGATGCGGATGATATTTTCGAGGCAACCGATGTCAATCAAGCACAGAAACCGTTGCAAGACTTTGCTCAAAAGTGGCAATTGCTCGAACCAGATGCGGTGCGTACCTTCCTCAAAGATAGTGAATTAACGCTGACGTTCTATCAATTCCCTCACGACCTACACTGCCATATTCGGACTACGAATCATCTTGAGCGATGGTTCCGTGAGTTTCGGGCGAAGTCCGATGAGATTGGTGCGTTTCCAAATGAAACGAGTTGTCTGACTGTGTTTTGTATGGTGCTGGAGCGCGATCATGCCAAACACAACCGAAAAGCCTCCGCGAATAATTCGTGACACTAACCAATGACCAACCACTCAAACCGGAGGAAGCAAAACGGCAACGACGCTTTGAAATCACAACTGAGGCATACCAGATTTACGAAGCAGACAGTATGGAACCAGCTCAGCAGCGACTCCAACAGTTTATTATTGACTGGCAACTGCTAGAACCCAAAGCTGTACAAGTCTTTCAACGGGATTTCGATCTGACGTTGACGTTCTATCAATTTGACCGCACGTTGCACCGTCATATTCGCACGACCAATCATCTAGAGCGTTTGTTTCGGGAGTTTCGTACCAAATCGGATGAAATCGGAGCATTTCCTCACGAAACCAGTTGCCTAACCGTGTTCTTCTTGGTGATTGAGCGAGATCATGCTAAACATGACCGTAAATCTGTGGCGAAAAATTCATGACACTAACGGAGTTCTTCAATGCCTGTTTGACGGCACTTAACTTAGCCAAAGTTGAAACTCATCCACCCCATCGACCACATCCACCACAAGAACCGATTCCCTTCTCAATGGCAACGCTGAAGCGACGGGCGCTCAATCAGCATCTTCTCGAACGCTTTATTGCCACCTTAGACTTGAAGCCAACTTTGATTAAATCCCACCCCAACTATCCAACCCTTTGTGACTACGGCATTATCGCTGCCTAAATTTGTCCGAAGTGTTGATTTAACACTGATGCCTAAAGATGCTCCGCAGCAAGAATACAGGTTGGATGTCACGTTTCCGGCGTTTAGCGCAAAATCACGAGTGGTTGGCAGAAACATTGAGTGGATTTCACCTAATGCGTTCGTATCTTGATAGTCAAACAGTATGTAAGTATCGGAGTCAAAGGTGTATAATATCTTCTAAGACAAATTTGAGAGCTTCACCCCAACTCTGAGAAGCACTATAAAACTGTTCCTGCAAACCCTTGCAACTGCCTTGTTTCTCTTGATAAAAATCGTAATCGCCGTGCAGGTTAAGAATGGTATCACCCTAAGTACAGGACAAAAGCTTGTGCGATTCGTTGAGAATGAATCACGGTATAAAACCGTAAATAACCTCTCCAGTCAAGTCTAGCCATGGATGAGATTGAGCTCTCGGTCTGATGTGGGTGCAAGCCCCACCTACCAGACTCAGGTATGACTCCTGATCTGCCCACACCGACCAAGCTCGATTCTTGGAGAGTGAAGCTGGAAACAGAGCGCAATCAGACATCTGTTGTGAAATGACACTGGCGCTAATAGGGAATTCCCAAGGTGAAACAGAGCCTAGAAAAGCAACCTATGTCCAAGCGAGGCACAACCACCCAAGACCTCTACTTCACTGGAGACCATTCCCACCGCGTAGTAAGCTTAACAGCGGTAAGAGTCTAGGGAATCCAGTGGTTGAAATGGCTCTACCTAACGGAATGAACAATCTTACCGAGGGAACGAATAAAAACGGATTGAGGGTCAAAGGGAAGTCGAACCCTGAGTAGGCTGGACGAGCAGCGGAAACCCCTCAATTCGGGTAGGACAGACCGTAAGAGTATTCCAATAAATAAATGATCCTGAGAGACTAAGGATTGTGGATTAAATAACCTGTCAATCTTGTCATCAAATCTCTTGATTCGTCATGGCTGAGATCTTCGCCCCCTAAATCCCCCATGCTGGGGCAGGGCTGATTTATTGATAGGAGAAGAAGGAGAATAGAGGGGAAGTCTCTGATTTCCCTTCCAACTATGAGCCTGATTGCCCATCTTCAAACCATTCCCGACTTCCGCACTCAACCTCGCTATCCGCTTTGGGTCGTCCTGTTGCTAGTGATCATGGGGACGCTCAGCGGCTGTGACGGCTATCGCGCCTTAGAAGACTTTGTGGCTCGTCATCAAAGCAGTTTAATTGAAGTCCTGGAATTGCCCTACAAGCGTCTGGAGTATGTGTGCGAACCGTTCAGTCGAAATGAGTAGCAATACTTAGAGCCTAGGCGAAAACCTGAATTGCCCGCACTACAATGCAAGCACACGATAAATGGAGCATTGCTAAGTAGTGTTCTGGCTTCTTCTCCCAGCGGATCAACACGCGTCTAAATCGAGAGATTTCGAGGTTCTCCTTCAGGATAGTCTTCTGGAACAATCCGTTGGGCCGCAAGCGTTGCCTCGGTCAATTTCATATCATGCCGATTTGCACTCTCAATCACAATCGCGATGGGAATCCCGTTGCCATCCGTTAATAAACTTCGCTTGGTGCCAGATTTGCCTCGGTCAGTAGGATTGCGCCCCGTTACTTTTCCCCCCAACGGGGCTTTGACCATTGCCCCATCCATTGCATTCCATTCCCCCTCAATCCCCACCTCATCGGCGTACTGGTTTAGCCCTTCCTCCCACAGTCGCTCAAACACCCCTGCTTGCACCCATTCACTGAAGCAGTCATGCACTGTACTGGATGCGCCTAAACTCCTCGGAATCGCGTTCCACTGACACCCCGTTCGCAAGACGTAAAAAATGGCATTCAATGCCTGCCGATTCTCCATTCTCGGTCGCCCGCCTTTCGGCTTCGGACGGTCGGCGGGAATGACGGGACTCACTCGTTCCCAAACTTCATCAGGCAGCAGAAATAACGGGTCAATCTCTGTGAAGGACATGACTGATCAATAGCTGAAACATGCTCCAGCCCAGTATCTCATAAATTTAGAGGTTTTCGGCTAGGCTCTTAGACCTACCTATCTAAAAGTCACTGTATTTAAGAAAGAGCAGCTTCCTCCTAACTAGGTAAAAAAAATTACATAGGGAGATTTCGCCAAAGCGAAGAATCACAAGAAGAGCAAAGGCGATACTGTTTTAAGAGGGGTTTCAACTATGTCATCTGTCTCAGTAGTTACGTGTTACTTCTTACGAATAATATCTAAGATCGGCTTTATATTACATTGGAGGGCTAGAAGCTTTATACAATCTTTAATCTCAATACCGGGTATAACTTGATTTCTCGCACTGGGTGATTCACTCGTTTGTGGCTGGGCGATCAACCTCTGTTTAGCTAAACGAGGTTAGCGAACGTAAGCAATTTGCAGTATTTGACCGATGAAGAGCTGGGTTAAAATGAGACCCATTACTAGAAAAAAGTTTTGAAGTTTAGGTAAACTCAGATCTTGCAGCAGTCTCAACAGGGAGTTGCAAAACGGCTAAAAGTCTGTAAGAAAGGGCGTAGAAATAGTTGAATTAGGACGGTTATGGAAACCATCTTGCAACACGCCCAAGGATTAGTGTACGCCCTGCTTCACTTGATGCCTAGCCCCTATCAGCACGCTAGTCTCAGTTCTCTTTTAGGACTGTTTTTAGAGGCGCAGGGTCATCCTGTCCCTCAGGGGTGCCAGACGAAATCTGCTAGCGCGTTGAGCCGCTTTCTGAATCACTCCGAGTGGTCAACTCGTTCGGTGCTGAGAACGACTCGCCACCAGGTGTTGCAGCAGATGAGAGCGCATCTTCCAGGCTCTGGCAGCCCCCTGAAAGTATTGATTGACTTAACCACCTTGGAGAAGTGCGGCAAGTTTCGGCACCTGGGCGACCCGACCGAGGATGAGGGAACGCCCAAC
>NZ_MPPI01000083.1 GCF_001895925.1 Phormidesmis priestleyi ULC007
AGGTTCAAGCCCGTCATCGCTCGCACCAGTCGGTCTTGTCGCAGCACTCGATCTACATCTAGCATCCTTCCGTCTCCACTCACTCGTTCTATATATTCTGCCTTATTTCACAACAGGTCTAATGAAGAATTAGATGTTGTCATGACCCAGATCCTTATAATACAAAGTCAAGTGCTTTAAGTTGAATCGGAATTTTGACCACGATTGCGTCCTAACGAGATTTTGAACCACAGGTAGGGATATTTGGTTTTTTAATTTGTGTGCTTGCGATACCACTCGATTGTGTTTCTCAAGCCTTCCTCAAACCCAAACGCTTGTTTTGCCCTTTCCGTATCCAGGCATCGGCGCTTTTCACCACCTTCTCAAACATCTCCGAGGAAGCCGACTGGTAGAAGCGAACCTGAATCCCCGTTCGATGCTGGTAGTCATGAATCGCTTCGCGTAAGCGAAGGGTATCTAGCCCAACGGCATCAACAGTATATTCGGGTGAATCAAAGCTGACGGAGACATGAGATTGAACACCCAGGTTATAAATTTCAACTGGTTGCACCTCTTCCAAAACTCGACGTAGGGTAGTGCTGTCAGTAAAATCCCCGTACTGCAGGAACAAGCAAACACTTTGGTCGTCAATGTGATCTTCATAAATGCGATCGCTGCGGTCTGTATTCAAGGTAGCGGTGCGTCGGATAATACCGTGAACTTCGTACCCATTCTCCAAAAATACTTACTCAGATATGAGCTGCCCTGTCCAGTAACTTCTGTAATCAGAGCACGTTTTTCTGTCATGCATCTCCTCATTAATTAATAGATATGAAACGAAAGCACTGAAAACCTTACAACAATGAACCCAGGAAAAGGTGCATGGCACGCAGTCCTACGTTTTCTACGTTATGGTTGTTCGATCAGAGGTTACTAGTTGCTTGCACGCTAACCAGATGAAGATTGGAATGGTGCTGCTATAGCGGCTCCAAAGCCTACGAGGTTCTTGCACTAATCGATAAAGCCATTCCAAGCCCAAGGAACGAATAACTTGGGGAGCTCGTTTATGAATCCCTGCGTAGACTGGAAATGCACCCCCAAGTCCAATCATGACTGCCTGAACCTGATCCTTGTGTTTGGACATCCAAATTTCCTGCTTCGGGCAACCCAAGGAAACAAACACAAGACCACATCCACTCTCATTCAGTTTTTGAACCACTGCCTTATCTTCATTCTCTGATAAGGGGCGGAAGGGAAGCGGCTCCATACCCGAGATTTGCAGATTCGGAAAGTCCTGCTCTAGCTGTGACCTCATTTTTTCTAGAATGGATGACTGGGAGCCTAGGAAGAAAATACTGATGTTTTCTGTAGATGCTCGTTCGCACAACGCTAACAGAACGTCCAGCCCAGCAACTCTATCCTGGTTTGGGGCTCCCATTAACCTCAACATCCAAACCAGAGGCATTCCATCAGGCGTTACTAGGTCAGCATTTTGCAACACAGGAGCAAATTCTGGATCTCGATATGCCTCCACTAACATATGAACGTTCGCAATACAGACAACTCTACTGACTAAACATTTAGCCCATTTCAATATGAGAGATATCTGGTCATCAAACGTAAAAGCAGTGACAGGGAGACCAATTACATTCTTGAAGGGAGGAATATCGTTGAAGATCATGATGCTAGCCTTGGATAATCTAGAAGTTCTATCAAAATCTGCCGAGAATGGAGGATACTAGTCTCTAAAAGTACACTGATGTTTGAAAGCTCCATATAGAAGCTATCTCGCCTGGTACGGCTGCGAGAACACAAAAAACCTAACCAGCAAGGTTTCAGCGCTTTCATCATTCGCTAGTAGTCCAACACTTAGCAAATGGTTCAGAAAATTTCTGAAACACTGAGTAAAATTATTCTCAGAAGACTTTATTAAAATATCGCAGATCTACGTAGCATTTGAGTACTAGGCTTGATCAGATTCACAATATCTTTATCCAGATGTCGCGTAACACGCTCTTTGTCCTCGTTAACAAATTAAATGTCCGCTACTTTACGGGGAGAAACCTGCAACGTAAACAGGGCAAAGCTCTAGCGTTTTCCCCAGTGCTACAGAACCAGAAACATCTCTGCTTTTTGATCGGAAGTTAACACATTAAACGTCCAATCCAGGCATTGATCGAGTGCTTTGCACACTTCGGACATCTAATGTGTTAATTCTAAAATTTGAGAAGGTAGTCTTAAAAAGACTACTGGATAAAGCTTTCAGTGATTTTCAAGGGTGACACTTAATGTGTTAATCAGGACAAAAAGCGTGTTAAACGACAACTGGTCAAAGCGCTCTTGCGTGTTCGAGTTGCCCCGCTTGTCTAATAGATGCCAAAACAGAGGAAACGCGACCCCTTGATGCACGACCCCTAACATCAGAATGTTGATGGTCACTGACCCCAACTCCCAGGTGGTGCGGTCTACACTCAACACCCACGGCTTCGGAATCCCGACCAGTCTCACCACCAGTTGGGCGATCTGGTCGTAGTTAAGCTCAAACGACCGCAGGAATCGTTGGATGCGTTTATAATTTGAGGCTGCCTTCGCACCTCCCGCAAACCCGGTTGCCACCTCTGCTAGGTTCACGGTCTTCACCCGGAACAGGGCAACCAGAAATAAGGACAGAAAGGCGACTCGTGCTCCATGCCAGCCTAGCAAGGGCTGCAATGTCTGCCGCAATTGGGTAATCTGATGCATAGGGTTTCATATTGTGAACTCACTATTTGCATGAAACCCTTTCCTAACCCCCTTTTGCAAGCTTTTGTCCTGTACTTAGGGAATTTCCACCATCACAAATTCTCCTTCGATGGCTTCGTCTGAAGCACATCCTTAATCTCCCCCAAAATCTCTAAAATTCGCTGCTCTTTTCTCCAGATGTCAGCTACCAATTGTTCAGGCGGCAAATGCTCAAAATCATTTTGGGCGATCGGGTTTTTCTGATCCAGATTGTAAATACACCAGTACAGCGAATCCCTTTTTGTTTGCTCCTGTTTAGCAATCTCTCGTTCTTGTCGTTCTTCTGCCAGAGTCCGTTTCTGTTCCTCTTTCAGATCTTGAATCTGCTGCTTAACTTTCGCTTGTTGTTTCGCAGGTGAAAAATCAAGTAAAGAGGCATTGATATTTTGAATCTGCGTCTCTAATTCTTTAACTCTCTTAGCGTTTCGATTTGCATTCGCTTCTGCTGTTCTCGCGGCATCCCAATGCGGTTGTGCTTCCGATTTTGCTTTATCGTAAGCTGCCTTAAAGTCATACTTCCAAGCCTGTGTATTTTCTGTTCTGTCGTTCCACCAGGCAAAGCAGCCATCAAAATCACTTTCCTGCATCGGCTTCGTTTTGCTAAAACTCTTGCGCCCCTCTGGTAACGGCACCTCGTAATACCAAATCTCCTCCGTTGCCCCCGACGCATCAAAAAATAGCAGATTCGTCGGAATCGACGTGTAAGGCGCAAACACCCCATTCGGCAACCGCACGATCGTATGCAAATTATACTCTAATCGGCTAAGAGCTGGACTTTTTTGAAGGATTGAAACTTCCAACTCATCAGGCTTTTTAGCTTGTCGTGTTTGTCAATAGGAGCCGTCTCTATCACCGTTGAAATT
>NZ_MPPI01000009.1:0-26270 GCF_001895925.1 Phormidesmis priestleyi ULC007
TTCACTTGTGTCCCGGACTGACTTAACAATTGAGCGCTCATACTCACCCCTCTTGGTTGCATCACTGAGGTAATATCATGATTGAATGATTAAATCAAGTAGAGGTCGCACCCGTAGAAACAAACATCAAACTCCATAAAGAAGTTGACTTGTCCCAAAATGAGCGGCACATTTGTAGCTTGCGTCCATGCAAATACTAACTGTAGAGGCTCAAACTCTCCAACAATGGCTTGAACATCACAACACGCGCCTCGTACTGAGCCAAATTTCCTGTCAAAATCAGTGCTGTTGTTTGCCGTTCCCATTCGTATCCAAGTTCATTCCCTACCAAATACGAAAGCACATTTACACTTGCTCCAGTGTCTAACAGACCGGATGCTCTAACAGAAGCTTGCTGATAAATCAGAGTCAGGGGCAAGTATGGGCGAAAACTAGCTTCGCCTAATGCAACATCACCAGAGACAAAAGGATATCGTTCAGCATTACGCATGGTTTTGAGTTTTAGCAGCTTGTAGCACTTTTAACATCGTATCTGCTGCTTCAACCGCATCACAAGGCGACCACACTGGATAAGACTGGTCGGGTCTGATTAGATCCGTTTCTTGTTGGGCTAATTCTGAGATTAGAACTTGCATGACATAGAGTTTGTCTGCACGATTTAGCCCCCGCAATGTCGAGATTAGTTCTGATAAAACCATACAAAATACTCCCGTCAAGTCTGGTTTGCCTCTCTATTTTAGTTGCTCTAGAGACTTTCTAATAAATCAGCATTGGCTTACGATTGATCAACACATTGTAAAATCTTCTGCCCGATCGCTGCATATTGTGAGTGATCCACTAATCCCGAATCGAGCAAAACAACGCCAAATAAAATTGCCCAACCTTTGGCACGGGCCAATGTCGCCTCAGATACTTCGCCATAAGCCTTGATAGCGGGTTGCCTTAAATGCTGCTCAGGGAACAAATACCAGAATGCAGCGAGATCAGTTGCTCTATCTCCCACAGCCAAATCTCCCCAATCAATCACCCCTTTAATGCCGCTTTTGTCTACCAAAATATTACGTGAATGTAGGTCGCCATGTATCCACGTCGATTCTAGGTCAATCGGTGCATCAACTGCTTGTTGCCAAAGCGATCGTAGAGTTGGTGTGATCACCGCTGTCTGTGCTTCTACTCGTTGCATCCGCTCATTCATCATGGTGACTCGCTGAATTAGGGGAACGCCTCGAAATGGGTTCTTCGGGGCATTGTCAGGTGCTGCAATGTGTAGAGCTTTCAAGAACAGCGCAAACTGTCGGGCATGATTCATATTGAGTCGAATTTCGTCTGCGGTTTGTCCTGAGAGCCAAGGAATGATGCTCCAATGCCAAGGATAAAGCGGGGACGGCAATCCAATTCTGTGAGGCACGGGAACTGCTATTGGAAGTTGCTTTGCAAGTTGTGGAAGCCAGTGTTGTTCCTTTTCTAGGAGTCTTGCTGCGATCGCTCGCCTGGGAAGCCGCACTGCTAAGCGATCGCCCAAATGAAACATCGCATTATCCCAACCCGAATCAACAAACTGAATCGACAGATTTTGCAGATCTGGGTGCTGTTCAGTGAGTAGCTGTGATACCAATAAGGCATCAATTTCAACTTCAGCCGATGGAGTTCCCAACATACAAATGACCTCCTAAAAATGCTTATTACGGCACTCCGTATGTTGTAACTTAATCCAGTTCACTCTTATTTCTGCCGTTTGAAAACTTACCAATTAGCATAATACGCTTCATAGGAGAATTATGCTGTGTCAATACTCCGGACAAAATTTGAGCAGGTTTTGAGCCTCAAACCCTGATTCAACCGTGGACAGGATCTTATTATCAAAGTCAGGGGTAGAGCTAACTTTGAAAAAATAGCTCGATCCTGGAACTGTAAGCCCTGAAAGCCTTGTGAAGCCGTTCAAAAAACTGTCCGGACTATTGCTGTGTAGAGGCTGGATAATTCCCCAAGCTTAAGGTTTTATCCGGTTTTCTTGCCACATAATGCCTAAATGTCGGCAGTTATCCTGATTGGAGTTTTGGCTCGGTGCCCTTAGAAAGTATGGATTAATCGAGTATTGGCACTTGTATTCAATTTCTGATTGCCGCGAGCTTATAATAGCCATTCTTAAATCTTCAGAGATTCTTATTCTTCTAGCGTTACCAATACTGCTTGCAATTCTTTTGCTTTGTCTTCGGGTAGTGCATCATTGGCAAACATACCTGCTGCAAGTTCGGTGCCTGCCAAATACTTTAAACGATCGCTGGTTCGATAAGGCGGATAAAACTCGGCATGAAGATGAGATTCTGGATGTGGCTCACCGTCAGTCGGAGCCTGAAACCACGCCATCAAATAAGGAAACGGACGATTCCACAAACCATCAAATTTTAGCGTCACGGTTTTTAAAGCTTTTGCCAAACCCGATCGCTGTTCAGAGGTCAGATCTGAAAAAGTTGCAACAGATTGGATCGTCGCAATCCAAACCTCATAGGGATAACGAGCGCACACTGGGACAAACGCGATCGCGAATTCATCTTGATATAGAATCCGCCGATCGTCCTTAATTTCTCGCTGAATTAGATCGGCTAACAGTCCGCGCTGATGGGTTTGATAATACGAGCGCTGACACTCCAACATTTTGGCAGGCACAGGCGGCACAAACGGATAAGCATAAATTTGTCCGTGCGGATGATTGAGCGTCACACCTACTTCAATACCCTTGTTCTCGAACGGCAATACATATTGAATTTGAGAATGTTGACTGAGCGCGCGTGTGCGATCGCCCCAGACTTGCAGCAACAACTCCAGGTGACTCAGATCTAACGAGCCGAGAGAAGCTTGCGGATCTTGGGTAAAGACGACTACTTCACACGCTCCATTTGCCGGGAGAGTCTCCACAATCTCGATCGGAGCCGTCTCCACTTGCAAAGTCATCGACGGAAATCGATTATCAAACACTGCTATGTCATAGTTCCCTTGCGGCAACTCCGTCGGAAACTTCGGATCGGTGGTCGGCGCAAGCGGATTGTATTCAGGCGGCGGCAAAAATGTGCGCCCTTGACGATGACTCGCATAGGCAACCCACTCACCTCGCAGAGGGTGCCATCGTAAATGGGGCGTTGCCTGAATCGGTTCACTGCCAGGGCTAGGAGCCAGGGTGTCCGCTACAATGGGGCACCGACTGTATAGGGTGAGTTTCCGTCCATCCGGCTTGAGAAGTTCCTGGGAGTACATTTTCGGCTTCTGACCATGTTCCGGGCGCTGTTAGTATAGCCTCGTTGTCCGATTCCCTGCCCAGAGTTGCAGACGCGATCGCTTCTAGCGAAAATTTGGGCGTACGATCGACATACAGCAACCCGTTTGCCTCCTGAAAGGTGTCGGTTAACTGCGTATAGCAAAAGCCGCTAAAGATCTCAACTCGATTCACCGCACCGAGTAGTGACGAATAGCGATGTTGCAGATCGGAGGTGTCGTGCGATCGCACATAACCCCAAGCTTTATCGGCATCGGTGGCATCGGGGCGCGCATAGGCAATGCCGCCAAACTCGGTGAGCATGATTGGTTGCCCCTGATGCGGATAGCCATCAAGCGTGAGAATTCGTCCACCGGGACGCTGACGATCGAACAAATCCGAGAGTTTCACATCCGACCCATAGCGTTTAGCTAATCGTTGCGGCTGATTGTCATAATCGTGGATTGCCAAAATATCGGTCGTGGCACTCTCCCAGCCGTCATTGCCGATCACCGGGCGAGTCGGGTCGAGGGTTTTCGTCAGATAATAAAGGGCTTGAACATAGTGGCGATGAGCTGCCGTCTCAGTCAGATTAGGCACACCCCACGATTCGTTAAATGGCACCCAAGCGACAATGCAGGGATGGCTGACATCGCGCTCGATCGCTTCTGTCCACTCTTGAGTAATGCGCTGCACGGCTTTGGGCGTAAACCGATACGCACTGGGCATTTCTTCCCAAACGAGCAGCCCCATCGCGTCTGCCCAATATAAAAAGCGAGGATCTTCAATCTTCTGGTGTTTCCGCACACCGTTGAAGCCCATTCGCTTCGTTAGCTCAATATCCAGCCGCAGCGCTTCATCAGAAGGCGGAGTCATCAGCGTGTCTTGCCAATAGCCCTGATCGAGAATGAGCCGCAGATAATAAGGATGACCGTTGAGCATAAAGCGATCGCGCTGAATCGACACCGATCGCATTGCCGTATAAGATTTCACTTCATCCAACAATCTGCCTTGGTGCCACAGTTGAATCTGAGCATCAATCAGCGTCGGCTTTTCAGGACTCCACAGCAATGTGTTGCGATAGTCATCAATGCCCGGATCAGATAGGGCAATGCGTCGATGCACTTCTCCATTCAGCACTTCATAGAGGTCATTGACTAAGAGACGACCTGCGATCGACAGCCGCACTTTGAGCTGTAGTTCTTCGAGCATCTCGCCCGATGTAAAACCTTCAAACCCGATTTCCCAGCGCTCTAGGTGAGGAGTCCATCGGAGGCGGCTGATGTAGGTTTTGGGCACACACTCGACCCAAACTGTTTGCCAGATGCCACTGGTGCGCGGATACCAAATGCTGTGTGCGTCTAGCTGCCAGTCTTGTTTGCCTCTAGGCTTCGCCAAATCGTGCGGGTCATCGTGTGCCCAAACGGTGACAATCTGTTCGCCTTCTAGGTTTAACGTTGAGGTGATATCAAAGCTAAACGGCGTATGACCACCCTCATGTTCGCCGACAAACTGATGATTGACCCAAACACGAGCGCGATAATCGACCGCTCCAAAGTGCAGCAACACCCGATTAGAGTCTTGACTTGGCTCTAAGTCAAACGATCGCTCATACCAGCAGTTGGTATGAAACCCAGTATCGTGAATGCCACTGCGCTTTGATTCTGGTGCAAAAGGAACGACGATCGTCCGGTTCCATTCCGAGACATGGTTGGGTTGCTTCCACAGCCCGTCATCGTCGTAGGCAAACTTCCAGTCACCGTTAAGATTGAGCCAGTTGCCGCGCTGAAGCTGAGGGCGAGGGTAGGAAATTTCGAGTTGACGAACCATTGCAAGCTCACCCATGTCAGCAGGGCAAGCGTTTTCTAGACATCTACCGAGTAATCTCATCGACTTGAACCTTCAAGATTGAGAGGGAGTGCTTAACCTAATGATGACTTCACCACGGATGGACGATCGCCCCGAAAAACGACTGTTAAGAACGTTTACGATATGGCATTTAAAAATATGGCACAACCCAAACTTGTCTCAACGTCTTGTTAGACATTGAGTATTTCAAGACTAGGTTGTCAAAAAACTTTCTTACTTAGATCCTAGCTCAATTTCTGCATCATGCTAAAGGCAGAGAAAAGTTTTATTGGGATCAGCTTTGAAAAAGATTTAGCGGTTTGTCTACCTGTTTTAAGAAGGCTGCCCTAAGTATTTCTACTCGTTCATTGGTGATCCGTGATCCACCCCTGGCAATCCGATCGACTTTGCCATTCGTAATCAGAAAGTATAGTTGAAATTGTAACCAGAGAGTGAGACGGCCTTACCTATTTCCGTTTCTTGTAGCAGATGCCAACGTCAATTAGATTTCCTATTCTGATGTTATTCGTTAATCAATCAGCAGACCTATGATGCACTATCTTGGACAATCCATCGAACTGACTCAAGAAAACTCAGGCTGGGTCGGCATTTGGTGGCACTCAGCCGGATATCGCGTAGAAATGGGATTTTTCCCGACTGCGACCGCTGCTTGGAATGCGATCGTTGAACTGATTCAGCGTGATTTTGCGGTGAGAGCACTGCTCGAAGTCGTTGAAGAATGGCTCGACTTGGAATGGATTAACGATCGCGAGTATAGCACCAGCGCCGAAGCTCTGATTGAGTCTGTGATTGCCGTTGAGGGCTAATGTAAGCGCAAATAGCTTGGGATCTCGTCAGATTCGCGAACGTCTGCTAACGACAGCATCGCTTCAACCGTTACCTGTAGCGTTGGCAGATAGCTAATGCTGTTGATTAAAACTAGTCTGAGAGTGATTTAACTTAAGTATTGCGTGATTTTTCAAGAGATTGTAAACATCAAGACAGTGAATCGAATCTCAGAAGAAAATTTCTAGCAAGCGGGCAAGGTGTATTACCAAGTTCCAAACACAGTTAATGACCCCAGTAGAAATCTTACAAGACAATGGATTTGTTAGGTGTATTCAGGCTAAACAGGATTTATCAGCGAACTATAAAACGAATTACTTAAGATGGAAATTCTAGCTCTGTTTGTGTAGAGAGAAAGGGTTTACCCATAGTAATCTTTGGTTCTCCTAACTTCTCAGAGAGTTTGATTAGGTCGTCGTCAAAAGTATCTATGTGATTTACTTTGGCTCTAATTGCAGTCGCTACATGTACTGCATCGTAGGGTCGTAGTACATGTTCCCAAACAAGCTCTCTTGCCAATTCAGAAATCTTGCGATCTACATCTTGAAGAACAATCCATTTGTGCATAAAGAATCTTCTGATCTTTTCTTCGTCCTCTCTAGAAATAGGTTCTCTCTTCTTGAGCTTAATTACTTCTACAAGTGAAAGCGATGATGTAACAATCTTAACGCTACCCTTCTCGGCATGTTTCAAAACTGACACACAGCCATCAACTTTATCTGCTTCAGCCTTTAAGTAACCAAGAAACGTGCAAGAATCCCAGTAGTGCAGAGGAATTGCCATTAATTATTGTCCTCTGCAAGAATACCAATCATTTCTTGAATGGTAGGCAACTCATCTTCACTTGGAAGAACTTCAATCTCTTGAACCAAGATACTCACGCGCTCTCCATCATTTCTAGATTGAATTAAGCCATATATATAAACTCGCTGACCCAGGCAATCTAGCATCCTTTGTGTCATCTTTTTATCAACGTTGCACTTGATCAATCGATCATTCAAAGCAGTGTAGATATGGAAGTATGGATCTTTGTGGATGTTGGCTCCGTCAAGACATCCTTCAATCGAGCCATAACTTTCAAATCTTGGCCCTATAATCTCATCTACATTTCTCGCAATATCCTTGGTGATACTAACCACATGAGTTTCACTTCCAAGCTTTAGCACTTGCATTCCGTGGTCCAGCTTTTTGGCTAAAGATTCAAGCTGCTTCAACGCACGGTCAGAGAAAAAACGAGGGCGTTGAGCCTTCTCAGCCAGAACTGAAATTCCTGATTGAACACTTTCAACTAGGTTACTCACCGATTTTAAATCAATGTTTGAACTAATTGGAACACCAGAAAAAGTCAGATTTACACTTCCGGTACTAACACTTGATATATTCCATCTGACAGATCGCTTGGCAGATTCAAAAGCTTCCTTGTCGATTTCTTCTAAAATTATGGAGAAACAACGCTGAACATCTGAAAAATCCTCAATGGAAATCCCGTCGCCATCAACCGTAATTGTGATGGTGACATCGGTTCCTCCGTGCTGTCCCTTTGAGTTGAGTGCCAAGATAACCCCCTCTCACTGATTAAGAGGATACAACTACCCACCACAAATATATCACAGACATTTTTCCATAGTACGTTTGCACCCTAAGCTTTTTTCTAGCTTAGCTTCGCAAGCTGTTGGATTAACAAAATCTGCAATGCTATCCGAGCGCCAAGGCGGTATCTCAAGTTCTTGAAGCACTACAAAGTGTGCATGAAACTCTAGATCGCGACAATTCTCCTAGATTCAGCATTTGCTACCTAGCTAAGTTCTTGCGCGAGAGGCAGGCGATGGCTTGTCTTTTGTTTAGAGGCAGTTTTAGCAAATAGCTTACTGGCTTCTTTAAGGTCTACGTTGCCGCCACTGATGATCACACCAATTCGAGCATTGGGCAAAGAGATAATGCCTTCTAGCAACGCCGCTGCCGCTAACGCTCCAGTAGGTTCTACGACAATCTTGAGACGTTCCCATAAGAAGAACATTGTCCGCGAGAGAGCCGCATCAGAAACCGTTACCATATCATCCACATAGTTCAAAATCAGCGGAAAGGTGAGTTGACCGAGCGATCTCGTCCGGGCACCATCGGCGATCGTCTGCGGATCTTCTACTACTTGCAAGGTTTTGCTATAAAACGATCGCATCGCGTCGTCTGCCCGTTTTGGCTCCACGCCCACAATTTGACAGTTTGGAGCTAAGGTATCGGTCGCGATCGCGCATCCCGACAACAATCCGCCGCCTCCGCAGCAAACGAGTAGAAGATCTAACGGCCCCACTTCTTCGATCAGTTCTTTAGCGGTGGTGCCTTGTCCGGCAATCACAGGCGCATAGTCAAAGGGAGGAATTAGCGTCAACGATCGCTGCTCGGCAATTTGTTGGGTAACTTCCTCGCGCTTTTGGGTGGCACGATCGTAGAAGATAATTTCTGCCCCATACTCACGGGTCGCAGCTTGTTTAACCGCCGGGGCATCGTTGGGCATAACGATCGTCACCGGGATATTGAGAAGCTGGCCCGATCGGGCCAATGCTTGAGCGTGATTGCCCGAAGAAAATGCCACAACCCCTCGCTTTTTTTGATCAGTAGACAGTTGCGAAAGGGCGTTAAAGGCTCCCCGAAACTTAAAAGAACCCGTGCGCTGGAAGTTTTCGCATTTAAAGAAAACCTGACTTTTGGTGCGCTGGTTGACCGTGGTGGAGGTCAAAACTGGCGTGCGGTGGGCCTTGCCTGACAACCGTTTTGCAGCGGCTTCGATGTCAGCATAAGTCGGGAAGGACAAATCAGAAGAGAGTTGATCAGTCATAAAATCAGGGCAAGCGATCGCAAATATCTCTATGACCTTAGCGAAATTCTTGCGTCGGTGACGGTGCCGTAAAAAAGGATAACGCGCTTCTTTACTGACAGTAGATGGCAATATCTTCTCCACACTGATCAGCGAGATAGCAAAGCGCTTTAAATCGCAGTTCCATTAACTGCTGATAAAAAGGATTTAACTTACACAGGGGTGGAATGTGAAACAGCGTCCGACCAAACCATCGAACATCTCGCTCAAAGGGGCATTGCGATGGAATGATTCGGCAAAAGAAGCGGGCCATTTCAGCATTGTGAATCTCGATTGCTTCCAGTCTGTGAGAGATTGGCTGTAGTAGACTAGCGATGAATGGGTTGTCAATAGAGCGCAACATGGTCGATTTCTCCAGGGGTAGTGATAGAACATCTAGGGGTTGTTGACCTCTGTTGATCTATACTGCTGAACTTGAGAAGTTATGCAAAAAAACTGCTCGATCGCCGATCGCTCGAATTTGAAAACCCAATTTCGGAAGCAATTGCGACTGATTGTTCATTCCGACGAGGCACGGCATGCCATGCCCCTACGCTTTTTGTATGGACATGTCGTGCCTTGCCCTGATGCGGATCTGTCGCATTCACCAATCAAATTGATATCGTTTAAAATAGCGTTTCGGGAAAGTCACACGTTAGCGTTTTCATCCTATGCTGCTTCTGCAATTCAGCACGTCTCACTATTGTCGCAAAGCTCGATTAGCACTGGGCTATAAGCAAATTTCTTATCAAGTCGAAAATCTAACTCCCGGACTGCACACTCTCAAAATCAAGCCGCTCACGGGAGGATTAACCACGCTGCCTGTGTTGCTGCCGCAGATTGAAGGGCAACCTGTGGCGATCGCTGACTCGACTCAAATTTTTCACTTTCTAGAAAGCTATTGTCCTGATCCTCCACTCGTTCCGACTGATTTAGAAGCGCGATCGTCTGCCTGGATGCTGGAAGATTGGCTCGATGAAAGTCTCGGCATTGCGTCTCGATTTGTCTATTATCAGTTTCGATCTGGGGAGGGCAAATCACTCGATCCATCGCTGATGAGTCAGATGGTGATCCAAGCGGTAAAGCGGCAATATCGCATCAATCTCGCTAGTGTTGAGCTAGCAGAAAAACGGTTAGCTACTGGCTTAGAGGCATTGAGATGGCGCTGGCAAGATCAGTCTTATTTAGTAGGCGATCGCTTGAGTGTGGCAGACATTGCGGCGGCAGCGTTACTCAGTCCACTTGCGCGAATTCCGAGCTATCGGAAGAATTATTCGTGGTTATTCGATCGCCTGATCGAAGTCCATCAAACTTGTAGAGAGCCGTTTCCACCAGGATTGGAGCAAGACTGAACGGTATAGTAGAGAAGTCGCAACTCAGGGCTGTCTATGACGAAATCGGTGCAAGTTCTCAGCCTTCTCTTGCTCTCTTCGCCCTTCTACCCGTTGGTTGCCCTTTCGCTTCCTCCGGCTGATGACCCGCCTGAAGAGGTGTTGCGATCGGAAATTATCACTGACGCTCGATCGCCGATTGATGGTAAACCCCTAACGGCTGCTGAATATGCTGAATTGCAATCTGAAATTCAACAAGGTCAACCCGTTCAGCCTCAACTTTCACCCAAAGTGAGGAAAACGATCGGACTTTTGCGTCTAAGAAGATTTATTAAAACATTCTTTCCGTTTATTCCGCTCAAGTAAGTTCTCCGTCAGGGGTAGGCACGGGGGCACTACCCCTACTAGTCTGCTACTACTAACCAAAATGTCCGCTCACGTAGAGAACTTTAAGATTTTCGGTTCGCAAAACGGCTTCGGCTTGATCATTTTGCTGAGGCTGTTGAGATTTATTTTTCTGGCGATCGGTCTGATTTTGAGAAACCATAATATATTGATCCCAAGTTCAAAGTTAGTGGTTATAAAGACTTTTGCGCGCCGCCCAGTGAGCGAGAATGCTAGTCGCCAAGACAAACAGCACCAAAACCAGAGACGCTGCCCAAGCAATGTCTTGCTGATTCTGAAATGGAACAGTTGCAAAGTTGTAAATCAGAACGGCAAGCGTTGGGGTCGGGTCGAACAATCCTCTTGACCAAAACTGTGAAAACAGCGTGGTGAAAATGAGCGGTGCCGTTTCGCCAGCCGCCTGGGCGATCGCTAAAGTGGCTCCCGTCAAAATGGTGGGTAATGCAGCATTACCCAGATTACTCGTTTGATGAATTACCGCTAGAACGCTGCAAAGACTCACAAGAACAACCGCTAACTGTAACCATTCAACTCGTCGATCGCGCTCCCCAAAATCTCACTCAAGCACAGCGCGATTATTTTGGCGCACATACCTACGAGCGGTTAGATAAACCCGGCAGCTTTCATACGAATGGACTCCGATCGCGGCTGAGTCCTTACAAACAAGTTAGACTTTATCCGGCTGAGAACTGGACTTTCTTGAATGACTGAAACTACCCGATCGTACTAATACCAATTTCGGAAGCAATTGCGACTGATTGTTTAATCCGACGGGGCACGGCATGCCATGCCCCTACACTTTTTGTACAACATTTGGATTAAATCGGAGCATTATAGAGGTCTGTCAAAGCTTGCACTTTCTGCCAAATGCGATCGCGCAACGCACTCGGAGCAATCACCTCGCAATCTTCGCCATATCGAAAAACCTCTCGAAAAAACCAGAACGTAGAAGTCACTCGCCGCAAAACTCGCCGCACTTCTGAGGTATTAGCCAACCATTCATTGGAGATATCTTCTGGTTTAGCTTGGTAGGCAAATGCCAACCTTCGATAGAAATTTATTTCTACTTCAACAGCATCTAAGTTGGGGTGCCATTCACCCTCGATCGGGATGATTACTGCTTCTGGAATGCGATCGAGCCTCAAACACCAATTATGCGCCAGTTCTGGAATATCCTGATTACCTGCTGTTTGCTCACACCAACAGTCTAGATATTGGCGCTGTTCGTGAGGTGTGATTTTGGCGTAACGAATGGTGAACACCCAAGGACGATCGGCAGCATCTCGGTAAGAAAGTTGGAAAGGCTGCTGTTGCAGAATGTAGCGATCGATCTCTTGTCGCCAAGGAATTAATGGAGTTTCTAAATAGTGAACAATGTCCCTTCGCAATGGGTCAGACAGTTCACCGCGTTCAAGTAAGAGATGAGCGATCGTCTCGGCGATTTGTGTATATCCTGTGTCATGTAGCACTCGAATCGCTTGGTTCAATTCTCGAATGCGTACGTCTGACCAGTCATTGTTACGACCGATCAGCAGTTCGCGGCGCGCGATCGCTTCGACTAAACGAGAGATATTGGGACGATCGCCCCACATCATCCCTTGTTCTTGAGCAATCTGCTCTAGCTGCGCCTTATCCTGTTCTGAAATTGACAGTGTAACGGACTGTCCTCGACGACCCATAAGAACCCCAAAAGTGTACGTCCACTTTGTACTGGACAATCCTTATTATGCCTGTCATCATAGTCTTATTGCAACCCGTCACGTACACTCAAACCCGATGATCGTCTACACGACTCCGCTAAAGCCTGTTTATTCTCAGACTGTTCAGACTCCACAAGGGGTAAATTTGCCGGAGGGTTGGGTGCTTTCCTGGCATCAGGCTGCAACGCTAGAAGCCTTGCGTGACGCGGCGGTTGATGTAGTGTTTAACAGCGCTATGACGGGAGATGGTAAGAGTCTCGCCGCATTTTTAGAAGTGTTTCAGGGAGAGTGCAACGCGATCGCGCTTTACCCCACAAACGAGCTTGCCCGCGACCAGGAAACGCAAACTCGTCAGTATATTGCAGACTTTCAACCGCCGAATAATCCACGAGTAACGCGCTTGAGTGGGGCAGAGTTAGAAACCTACGCCGAAAATGAGGACATCAGTAAAGGGGCAGCGATCGCGACGCGAACCAGTCAATCAGAAATATTGCTCACAAACCCAGATATTTTTCACTTTTTACACCGGGGCGCATACATCATCAAAGGCAACAAAGGCGATAGTCCTGACAAGCTTTGGGGACGCATCGACAAAGACTTTGACTTGTTTATTTTTGATGAATTTCACGTTTATGCCGCTCCGCAAGTTGCGAGTGTGATCAATACAATGTTGCTGATCCGATCGACCAATCGCCGCAAAAAATTTCTATTCTTATCAGCAACGCCAGACATCCAGTTGATGGGGCGACTAGAAAAAGCTGGATTTCGCTGCCGGACTGTTAGCCCGATCGAGCAAAACAAATATCAGTTTCCAGAAACATTAGAGCAACAACAGCAGCTCAAGACTCAAAACTGGCGGCAAGTTGCGAGAGCGATCGCCCTTAATTTTGTCTCATTAGAACCTGTTGCCAAAGCATCCGAATCTTGGCTTAAAGACAATGCAAATCTGATTCTCCAACAATTTCAGCAGCATCCTCACAGTAAAGGTGCAATCATTCTCAATTCTATTGCAGCCGTCAAGCGACTAACGCCATTTTTTCAGGCGCTGCTGCATTCTCAAGGTTTAGTCGTGAGTGAAAATACAGGACTGTCAGGCAAAAGTGAGCGAGAGCGATCGCTAATGGCTGATCTGGTTTTAGGAACTAGCACGATCGACGTTGGGGTCGATTTCAAAATCAACTTTCTAATTTTTGAATCGTCAGACGCGGGAAACTTTATTCAACGTCTAGGGCGACTGGGACGACACGACGGCTATGAGCGTAACGGACAAACTTTCGAGTTTGATCAATTTACGGCTTATGCATTGGTGCCAAACTTTTTAGTTGAGCGGTTGTTCTTGAGCGAAGAGCCGCCTTTAGTCGATGGAGAAAGCCGCGATCGTCTCTCTTTCAACACTGTCATTAACGAGAAATATCGTCAAATCAATGACTTCCGAGGCTACTACAAACAGTGGGGTGCGGTACAGTCCTTCAAGCTATATATGGACTTAAATCATCAAACGATTCGGCAACAATATGCTGGCAGTCGAGAGCAGTTTCAGACCGCGTGTGAGACGGTTTTTGAGACAAGTTTATCGAGAGTTGCGGGACGAGTGAGCGGTTGGGCAAAAGACTGGCAGCAGCTTTCGGGGCAGAAAACAGGGAACCCGATCGCCGAAGATGCCTGTAGCTTTCGGGGTTCTAGCCCGTTGCAGTGTGGTCTGTACGACGAGACAGAACTGCACGAGGCAGACCGCTACAAGACCTATGATCTGCCAGGAATTTTAGGAAATTTAGAGATTGAACTGTGGACAAAAGAGGCTTTCTTGCGATCGCTTGATGACACCGCCAAACGCACTGGACAACCCATTCCCAAAGGTAAATTCGCCCACTGTCTCGCCTTCATGAAACTCAAAGCCTACCGAGAAGAGCGGCTGAACTGGAAATTTCACGTTTCGGGTAGCTTAGAGACGATCGCAGATGGCTGGAAGGTGCAGGTGTTGAAAGGCGTTGAAATTTGGCAACCCGATAACCGCTGGGCTGGGGAGATTAATCGCAAATTGCGCGATCGGGCATTGGTCAGCTATGTTTTGCATCGTCCAATAAGCGAGGTAAGGCAGAGGCTGCGATTGCCGATGCACTTTCAGATTTACCCGATTAGCGACAACTACAGCTTCCATGATGCAGTAGCACCCTACTCGATCGCATTTGGGCAGAGTGCGCTACTGCTAGATACGTTGGCGTATCAGTTCAAAAGTAAAGGAGGCGATCCATATTTCGCCTAGTTTCGATCCCTGTAAGGGATTCAGGTGGATTGGGCGGAGAGGTAGCTTACGCCAATAAGTACAGACGTATTTATTTCAATTCCTAAAAGGGATTTTGTTTTCCTGAAGCTTTACAAACAGGAGGCTCCGCTTCTCAAAGCTACCACGCGCTGCCACTGTCTGATGCATGTACGGTCAAATAAGTCTAAACTTAAGCGACCCCTTGATTCCTGAAATTCCAAATGTTACATTCAAGCTGTCGTAATTCTTTGATAAAGGAGATAACACCATGAGTAAGAAAGAGCAAATCCGAAAGCTCCTCGCAGATGGTCAGCCGCACTCTGCTAAAGAGCTAGTCGATGTCACCCATCGCTTTAGTGCTGTCATTCACAGTTTAAGAGAGGAAGGATATCGCATCGAAACGATCCCTTTATCACACCATGATTTTGCTTATCAGCTTTCCAGCAAAGCAACGATCTATGGCTAGTCTATTCTAGAAGTGTCCATCTTGAGGGGTGCAAGGAACTTGCTTCACACATGCAACTGGATATTATTTGCTTAAAGTTTTAACAAGGTTCTCTTTTTAGCTTGCGGCATTAAGTCCAAACATAGGTAATCTCGACTCCCATACGCAACTGCCATTTGTTCAGTTAGCGGCTGGCTGGTTAAGTTCCCAGTAAAAAGCAATGTGTGAATGCTAGTTTTCGGTAGTTTACTACTGGAGCTACTCCTTCATGATGAACGAACAAAGGCTCTTAGAGCGCATTACCGTTAACCCTAAGATTTTTGGAGGTAAACCGATTGTTAGAGGTCGCCGTCTTGCCGTTGAACACATTTTGGGAATGCTTGCCGCTGGAGATACCTTGGAAACGCTGTTAGCAGCTTATCCTTGGTTGGAGCGGGAAGATATTCAAGCCTGTCTGATCTACGCCCGTCGTCTAGTTAGCCATGAGCGCATTGAAACCCTTGTTCTGGAGCCTTAAGGATGAAGCTACTGCTTGATTCTTGTGTCTGGCACGGAGTTCGCAGCACACTGACTAGCTCTGACTACGACGTAGTTTGGGTCGGTGAATGGGACGCTGATCCGGGTGATGAGGAAATCTTAGCGATCGCTTATCGTGAAGAGCGCATCCTCATCACCCTAGACAAAGATTTTGGCGAGATGGCGATTGTTCGTGGCTTTCCTCATGCTGGAATTCTGCGGCTTGTGAATTTGATGACGAGCCAACAATCTCAAGTCTGCTTACAGATCTTATCTCGCTATGGAGATGAGCTAAGGGCAGGTGCGATCGTGACTGCTGAATTGGGTAGAGTAAGAATTCGCCCTCCTGAAAACTGATCAATCCCGCTCTTGACATCGAGAGGAGAACAACAAAGTGTCACTGCAATCGATCGCCGATATCCAATCAGCTATCCCACAAATTCTGGAACAAGTCCCTTATCTGAAACTATTGGTTCTTTTTGGTTCTAGAGCAAGAGGGGATCATTTCCCATCCAGCGATTGGGATTTTGCCTTGCTGTTCGATGAAGAACTCCGCCAGCAGTATGAACCGGGAGGCGGTTGGAATTGCTACCGATCTTGGAGTGTACTTCAGCAACTTCTCGATTTGGGAGATGATGAGATGGATTGGATTGATCTGAAAAACGCTTCAGACTTGCTGGCGCACACGATTGCTTCTGAAGGTAAGGTTATTTATGAAAAGACTGCTGGAGAGTTTGAATCATTTCGTCAAACATCACTAAAAACTACGGCTGAACTCAAAAAAATTTATCAGGAAGAGCGAGAAGAACTAGAACTAGAACTACAAAAGTGGGGTGTATGAGCAGTATTAACCCCATTTCAATGAATCGCAAACTAAAGAGTTTGGTGAAAAATCTAAACGCACTCAAGCATTTTGAGAATGTCACTTTAGAGGACTATCTCAATAACTATCAGATGCAGCTTGCCGTTGAGAGAAGCCTAGAACTCATCATTCAAGCATCGCTCGACATCAATCGATATTTACTCAAGCGAATTCGTAAGGTTAACCCCAAAGAAAATGCAGAAGTCTTTTTAGCTGCGGGACAGTATGGCTTGTTGACTCCAGAACTTGGGTTGGTTCTTTCAGAATTTGGAAAATTTCGCAATGTTTTAGTTCACCTTTATGAGGACATTAATCCAAATGAAGTGTTCTCCACGATTCGAGAAACTTTAGAAATCTATCCAACCTACGCAAGATAAATCACACAGTATATTGACTCTTTGGAAATTGACTATGGCGAATCTAACGAATGACGAATTTGACTTTCTAGAGGGGGATTTTGGCTTTGATGAGGACAGCGATCGCACCCTCTCTTCAACTCAACGCGAACTCCTGACCCTCAAACTATTACGAGAAGCCATCCAATCGCAAAACCCAGATGATGCGGTGATGCAAGACTTTGCGGAGTATGTGTTGCCAAATTTGTTGCGAGTCGCGATCGGGGTCACGGCAAAGGGCGGCAAGTTTTTCGACGAACTCGATCGCAAAAATGAAGCCGCAGGCAAAGCCAAAGTTAGGCGAGATAATGCAGCAGATCAATCACTCAATACCCATTTGTTGAATGGTTTATTTCCTGCCAACCTAATCGAGCGGCGATTAGCAAAGTTAGACACCACCATCAAACGAGTCGTGCGCGATCGTGAGCGGAGATTAGTAATTGCTGGGTTTATTCTGCACGATTTTGAGAAGTTTCCCGATGCCCCTGACGACTGCCGCAAACTGCCTTTAGACGCGCATCGACAAATCATTGATCAAAAAGTGCGTCAGCTAGGACTCGATCGCTTTATTGACTCCAGTGATCTAACTACCTATAAAGCGTATGTCGATGATTTGCTGTGTATGGCATACAACGCTCAACGGCGATGGGATACAAACTGGAACTTCTCAGAATTTGGACTTAACCCAACTCTTAAAGATCGCGTCTTGAGAAGCTTGTCTGATCTGACGTGTCTTGCCGACTCATTAGCGTCGATCGTTAAGCATCCCTACGATGCTGACAACACCCGCTTAAATGATCTGTTGCACAATCTTAGCGATGGTCAACTCCATTTCACTTATCACAGCATTTCTGAAAATCGTGGCGTTTTGACTAATGTGTTGAACAATGCACTGGTAGAGGCTCACACAAGTTTGAATACAGCCGATCGCACTTACTATGAGCCATTGCTTTATTTGCCGACGGGTGTGATTTACATTGCTCAGAAAGATGCGCCAAAAGTTGAACGATCGGGCTTGAGCGATCGCGTAGTTGTCAGCATCAAAGCTTTGTGTTCTGGACAACTCCGCCAACGACAAACCGGGTTTGGCAGAGATGGCAAAGGCATGAAATATGCGGATTATTACAACCTGTTTTTTGACGATCCAGGTTTGATGCAAGTGGCACTAGATGCGACATTGCGAATTCTCAGAGTCGGCAAACCTTCAGTCGCAACCAGCCGCAGCGAGAACTTAGTTAAATTTCAACAGCAAAACGTCTTGCCCGCCGATTTTGACTTCAAATTTAGCGACGATATTCGGATTGACCAAATTGCCGAATTTGGAGATGTGATCAGTCGGAAAATTTGGGGAGAACGGTTAGCAAAAATTGAAACGGCTCGTAAACAGAACAAAAAGCTGCCTGCCCCTGTTGCGATCGACTTAGTACAAAAGGTTGCAGAATTTTGGAACTTATCTGAATATCTGCCGCAGATTCGGGCGATCGAGCGAATCAACGAATCGCTCAGAGAACTCAAACTAAAAGGCAATACGGGCGGTGTTCCTTACGAATGGTATTACTTGGCAGCAAAGTATCTGGAACATCATCCAGGGATTGAAAGTGTCCGTAAGACTTGCGAGAAGGTGATTACTCAAATTGCAGCATTCACACGTCCGATCGCAGATGCCTATCAATTGCCGGATGGCTGGAATGATTTGCGTGAATGGTGCGATCGCGTCATCATGCTCCCTAGCGCAACGCTAGAACAATCGATCGCTAAACACGCTGATATCTTTCTCAAAGAACTTTCTAACTACAACAATGCTAAAAAATCAGGACGCGGACGGCAACTAATTTGCTCGATCTCTCACTCGGCTTACACCGTCACAGAACAAATGGAATCAGCAGTGCTATTTACGCCGCAAGTGTATACAAACAAGCAAACGCTAGGCGGTTCCAATGCAAAACGCAATATCTCTAGCATTTCTGGCATTGAGATGATGCTACGGCAAATCTTAATGAATCAAACTCAAACAGTGGGCAAACGCTTTGAAGATGGGAAATATCGCTATCTCTACTTCTATCCGACCTACTACTTTACCCCTGAGACAAATCGATTTTTGCAGAAAGCCTATAGTGGCATTGCTCAAACTCGTTTTGATACGAGCATTCGTAACCACTTCATCAGCAAAGATCTCGATGCTAATTTTGAGCGCGATCGCTATCAGACTGTTGATGCATTCTTAATTGATGAAGACCTGGATCGCAAAAAGAATCTAGATGAAACCGATCCAGAATTCAAGCGCGATCGCACCTTCAAACTGGCTTACCCCGATGACAAACCTTTGACGTTCTATTTCATGGCACTGCCACCGGGCAAAGACCCCACCGATACCGAATCTTGGGTGATGCCTGCGTGGTTAGCGTTGGCGTTCCCGATGATTTTGGATGTCAAAACCGTGGTTTCAGAATCGCCAATTCCGCCCTTTAACGATGGGGCAGAGTTTGAAGAAAGCGTGTTTCTCGACAGTGCGCCACAAGCCTTTCGGATGTTGCTGGGCAACGATCGGTTTCGACTCGATCACATTTTAGAAGGTTGGAAAACGGCGGATGGCGTTCAGCGATCGGCTCCGTTGAACACATTGACGGCTGCCTATGCCATTCATTTAGATGTGAATGCCAAACAGGGAAAAGGTGGCTACGATGCAAACTGGGGCAGACTGACGGAGTTAGCGAAAGACTTAGATACGAGTCCGCTATATGTTTTTTCTTACCTCGTTAAATGGGCGAAAAAGCAATCGAGTGACACACCTAGCCCCCAGAAAATCAGGCTCTATACCCACCACTTCTACCCCTGTTTTGACCCCTATGTCAAATTTGATGCCAATCAAGAAATGCTCATTGTGAATGGAGAATCTCCTTTGAATCATCCTCAAAAACTGACGGAACTTTATCGCAAGTTCTATCGAGCGAAGCAACGCTACAACCCCAAAGCAAATGCTGTACTCAAGCCGATCGACGTTGCGGCTGAGGTATTGCTCAAAGCCGACACTAGCGTCTTTCAGGGTGAAGTTTTAGTCATGGTTGTTGCGGCTGAAATCTTCAAGCTGATGGATCGCGTTCGCAATTCACGGGCTGAAGGGTTTACCCAAATCAGAGATCGCGAAGCAGAACGCCAAGCAATTTTAGAGTTTGCCCGCTATTTTGTGGAGGACGTATTTGAGCAAGCATTCGCAGGCGATCGCGCTCGATTATCCGGCAGACAACTCAATCTGATTCGTGACACTTGCGAATTGCTTTATCGCTTAGAGCAAGACAACGACAATCGCGACCTTAAGGCAAAAGGCGAAGTGATTGAAGAATCTGAAACTGAAAACTAATTATTGGGAGAGTTCATCATGGCATTGCTAAAAGCGATCGACGCAAAGTTTTTTCACACCGAAATCCCCTACAAGCCAATGGGAAAATATGTTCACTTTTTGACGATTCGCGTCACCGAATCTTACCCGCTCTTTCAAACAGACGGGGAACTCAACAAAGCCCGAGTCAGAGCCGGAATTATCGATAAAACGCCAGTCAGCCGTCTCTCAATGTTTAAACGCAAGCAGTCTACACCCGAACGATTAGTCGGTCGAGAACTGCTGCGAACCTATGGGTTGGTCGAACCTAAAGAGTGCGAATATAACGTCGAGTTTGGCATGGACAATCCAGACTGCATCATCTACGGTTTTGCGATCGGCGACTCTGGTTCCGAAAAATCTAAAGTAGTGGTTGACACTGCATTTTCGATTACCCCATTTGATCAGTCGCACGAAACGTTTACGCTGAATGCGCCCTACGAAAATGGCACAATGGCATCCAAGGGCGAAGCAGGGTCTAAGCCGGGAGAAGTCACCAGTCGCATTAATCAACAAGACCATATTCGTCCTCAGGTATTTTTTCCGAGCATTGTTACCTTAAAAGATCCAACTGAAGCAAGCTTCCTCTATGTGTTTAACAACATTTTGAGAACTCGTCACTATGGCGCTCAGACGACTCGAACGGGACGAGTTCGCAACGAGATAGTTGGCGTTGTGTTTGCAGATGGTGAGATCATTAGTAACCTGCGCTGGACTCAAGCCATCTTCGATCGTATGAGTGCTGCCGGAACACTCCACTCGCCCGACCCACTCGATGAGGATGATGTAATGACCGCAGCCAATGCAGCAATTACCCACTTACTCGCTGAAGAATTCATCGTTCACACTGATCTAATCGGTGACTTGTTCACACCTTTGTTGGATGAAGTGAAGTCACTCACAGGCAGCGAAGCAGGCATTCAAAAAATTCTGCAACAGGCAGACAAAGAAGCAAAAGCCTACGCCAGCAAGCACATCAGCAAGAAAAAAACAGCAGCAAAAGCGGGGTGATTTGAATGGTGTCGATTTATCGCTGCACGATCGAGCTTCACGATAATCTCTACTACGCGACTCGTGAAATCGGGCGACTCTATGAAACCGAACCCATTTTGCACAACTATGCCCTTTGTTATGCACTGGGTTTAGTCGATAGTGATCGCTACTCGACAACAGTTGCCGAAGAGCATTCCTATCGCTACTTCTGCCCAGAGCAAATTCCTAAATATGCAGAGCATTTAACGCCGCTCAACCAGCAGGGAATCTATGTCACGCCTGCCCGATCGCTCAATCACGCTGCTGTTCTCAACACTTGGAAGTATGCCAACAATAACTACCACGTTGAGATGGAAAAAACTCAGAAGAACATTCCGAGTTTTGGCAGAGCCAAGGAGATTGCGCCTGAGAGTCAGTTTGAGTGTTTCATTCTGTCTGACAAACCGCTCACACTTCCTAAATGGATTCGGTTGGGTAAATGGATGAGTAAGGCAGAAGTGAGGGTGGAGGAGTTGCTACCAAAGCGATCGCAGGGCGATTTCACCTTTCCTTATCCACTCAACCCGCTGGATGTGATGTTTACCCATCAAGTTCTCAGCTACGACACCGTGAATATGCCTCCAGTGAGCTTAATCCGCAATGTTCGGATTCAAGGGAAATACTACAGTTTCGAGGAAAGTAAGCTTAAAATTCCGGCTCAGATGCACTATCGATTTAAATAGCAATGCCGCATAGTTTAGTTCTTAACCTTGTTCCGCGATCGCCCATTTCATCTGGTTATCTCACAGGCAAACATCTCCATGCCCTATTTCTGACGTTGGTCAGTTCGGTGGATCAAGAACTGGGCAATCATCTCCATGCCCAGACCACTGACAAAGCGTTTACCCTCAGTCCTTTGCAAACCCGCTCTCAGCGAGGACATCTGCAATGGGAACATCCACAAGCGATCGCTGCCGGAACGCCCTGCTGGTGGAGAATTTCGCTCTTAGACGATCGTTTGTTCTCACGGCTGACTCAGCTTTGGCTAAATCTCAACCCTAGTCAGCCCTGGCATCTAGGTTCCGCAGACCTATCGATTACTAGCATTTTAGGAACGCCACAAAGTACGCAGCCTTGGGCAAATTTTGCGACCTATGCCCAACTCTATGAGCAGGCATCGGAGAACGATCGTCAGCTTGATTTTGCGTTTTGCACCCCAACTGCTTTTCGACAGATGCAGTTTGACTCTGCTTTACCAACCAGAGATTTAGTGTTTAACAGTTTGTTGCGGCGTTGGAATCAGCACAGTGGCTTGATGTTTCCTGAATCGTTGGTAGAGTGTATTTTTCCTAGTTTCTTTGATATTCGCACTGAGATTGTAGCTGACAGCCGCAGCAAGTTTATTGGATGTGTGGGAGCGATTAACTTTCGCATTCTAGGAGACGCTGATCCAACCGTAATTAAGCAAATCAATACGCTGGCAGATTTTGCACTCTATAGCGGGATTGGACGCAAAACCCCAATGGGCATGGGCATGATTAGGAGGGTACGTGGAAAACATTGAGTATGTGACGATCGCAGCTCTCAACCAATATAGCTATTGTCCTCATCGCTGTTGGCGGATGTTTTGCGCGGGTGAGTTTGCTGAAAACCAATATACGATCGAGGGCACTCATCTGCACGAGCGAGTTCATACCTTGGGCGACGGGCACCGCGAGGAGGTTTGGCAAGTGAGGGCGATTTGGTTGAAGTCCGATCGCTATGGATTAATCGGTAAAGCTGATCTGGTTGAAGAGACAAATGGGCAGTGGGTTCCGATCGAATATAAGCGCAGCCATCGCGGTGAATTTGACAATGATGAACTGCAAGTCTGTGCCCAAGCATTGTGTTTAGAAGATATGACCGGAAAGCCTGTCACCCAAGGCTATATCTACTATGCTCAGTCTCATCAGCGGCAATTAGTAGAGATTTCAGCAGAGTTGAGGGCGGCGACGATCGAGACAATCCAATTAGTCAGAACTCTTTTAATCACTGGAGCAATGCCTGCTGCTATTTACACAAAACGCTGTGAGGGATGTAGTTTGCAACGGCAATGTTTACCGAAAGCAGTCGTTAAAGTGAATCGATATCAGGAAGCATAGGTTATCTAAATACAACTTAAAATAATGGGAACAGTCTACATTACTCAAGATGATGCGTTCATTGGTAAAACAGATGAGCGATTGCAGGTGAAGGCGCAAAAGAAAACGCTGCTAGATGTGCCGATGATCAAAGTCGATGGTGTGGTGGTGTTGGGTCGAGCTACCATTTCTCCAGCAGCGATGATCGAACTGTTGGAGCGCAAAATCCCACTCAGTTTTTTGACGGGCACGGGTCGCTATCTGGGGCGATTGGAGCCGCCGTTGACGAAGAATATTTTTGTGCGATCGGCTCAGTGGAAAGCGAGTGGAGAATCGGCGCAAGCGGTGCATGTGGTGCGAGGATTTATTCGGGGCAAGCTAAAGAACTATCGCAATACTTTGCTGCGCGCTCAACGAGAAACTGTGGAGTTGAATTTGCAAGCGGCGATCGCTCGGCTAGAACAAACGATCGCGCCAATCAACAATACCGAAAAAATCGATTCTCTACGAGGATTGGAAGGAGCCGGGAGTGCGGCTTATTTTGGCAGTTTTGCTCAACTGATTCGGGTGAAAGAGTTTTGTTTTGAGACTAGAAATCGCCGTCCCCCGACCGACCCTGTGAATGCGCTGCTGAGTTTTGGCTATTCATTGCTGGCAAACGATGTGCAGAGTGCGGTGAATATTGTGGGCTTTGATCCTTATCTGGGATATTTGCACGTCGAACGCTATGGGCGACCGTCGCTGGCACTCGATTTGATGGAGGAGTTTCGCCCGATCGTGGTGGATGCGATGGTGTTGTCGGTGATCAATCGCCGAGTCTTAACGCCAGACGATTTTACAACCGAGCCATTGAGTGGGGCGGTGTCGCTGTCAGATGAGGGGCGGCGATCGTTTCTACGGGCCTATGAGCAGAAGAAGCAGTCGGAGTTTAAGCATCCGGTGATGGGGCGAAAGTGTAGTTATCAGGAAGCGTTTGAAATTCAAGCGCGATTGCTGGGGAAATATCTGATGGGTGAGACAGAGCAATATCCGCCGCTCATTCTCAAGTAGTTGGTTGCTCTATTTATGAACCCAGATCATGCACGTTCTGATTGCTTACGATATTCCAGAAGATAAGCGCCGCACGAAGATTCACAAGGCTTTGAAGTCTTATGGACAGTGGATGCAGTTTAGTTTGTTTGAGTGCAACCTAACAGATGTTGAGTATGCGAAGCTAAGAGCTAGGTTGAGTAAGATGATTAAGCCTGAGCAAGATAGTGTGCGATTCTATTTTCTCTGCGCTTGTTGTCAGGCGAAGGTCGAGCGGATTGGTGGGGTGCAGGTGCGTGATGAGTCGATTTTCTTTGTTTGATGCGCGGAGGGGTAGGTGTTGAGGGCAGGTAGGCTATTTTTGGGGCTGAGGTGCCTGCTGTGTAAAGGTTAGATAGGTTTTGTGGTGGTGAGTCGATCCGCGCAGTCTCTCAAGTGCAGTGTAGATATAGGTTTCGATCAAAGGGTTGGTGTTAGTTTGTTCGCACGTCAGAGTTTACGATGGTATAATTTCAATGGTTCGCGCAACTGCACCTGGAAAACTAAATTTAATCAGGGTTACAGCCTCCCGCGGTTCCAAAGAGCCTGAATCCCTTCCAGGGATTGAAACAGGAGGCTGCAACGCAAGTTAGCCAAACAACGTTCCAAAGAGCCTGAATCCCTTCCAGGGATTGAAACATGACACGGTTTGCCATCTTGAAGGCAAGACGAGGTTCCAAAGAGCCTGAATCCCTTCCAGGGATTGAAACATAAATGCGAAGCATTTTATCTGATTGGGAAGAGGTTCCAAAGAGCCTGAATCCCTTCCAGGGATTGAAACTAAAGCCACATCCAAGCGAGTGCAATGAAAGTAGTTCGCAGAGGTTCCAAAGAGCCTGAATCCCTTCCAGGGATTGAAACTTCTGAGCTAAACGCATCATCCACAATGATCCCGATCGTTCCAAAGAGCCTGAATCCCTTCCAGGGATTGAAACCGAAATGCGCTGATGCACTCTTGCGATCTTCTGATGTTCCAAAGAGCCTGAATCCCTTCCAGGGATTGAAACAGAATAAATCAGAGCGATCGCTTCTTTTTTGCTCGGTTCCAAAGAGCCTGAATCCCTTCCAGGGATTGAAACCACATGATTATTGAGTACACGCCCAAGATGGAGGTTCCAAAGAGCCTGAATCCCTTCCAGGGATTGAAACTAAAGACGCGGGGATTCTTGAACGTGGTAGCGACAGTCCGTTCCAAAGAGCCTGAATCCCTTCCAGGGATTGAAACCGAGCCAAGGAAAACAGCGAGAGGGGACTGGCGAGAGTTCCAAAGAGCCTGAATCCCTTCCAGGGATTGAAACGAAAAACAGAGAGGACACGAATCAATTTTTTCTTGTGTTCCAAAGAGCCTGAATCCCTTCCAGGGATTGAAACGTTAAAGTTCACCTTGATTTGGGTCGTTGTGGCTGGTTCCAAAGAGCCTGAATCCCTTCCAGGGATTGAAACGGCGTAAGCGGTGACGATTTGAAAAAATCATTGACCTGCGTTCCAAAGAGCCTGAATCCCTTCCAGGGATTGAAACGTCGGTAGATCGCTCTTGGCTTTTAGAGCTAGAGGTTCCAAAGAGCCTGAATCCCTTCCAGGGATTGAAACAATTTCCTGCTGTAGTTTCTCAAGTTCAGTGCGAGTAGCGTTCCAAAGAGCCTGAATCCCTTCCAGGGATTGAAACAGCGATAGCGATGTAGCCACCAGCGCCGCGATCGGTTCCAAAGAGCCTGAATCCCTTCCAGGGATTGAAACTAGTCTTGAGTTTGCCAATTGGCTTGGCTATTCAAGGTTCCAAAGAGCCTGAATCCCTTCCAGGGATTGAAACTTAAACGCGCGATCGGGCATGGATCTCACCGTCGAAGGTTCCAAAGAGCCTGAATCCCTTCCAGGGATTGAAACAGGCAAGCCGCGATTCAAGGGAGTAGGGCGTTATCGCTCGTTTGTTCCAAAGAGCCTGAATCCCTTCCAGGGATTGAAACTGAGTGATCTTAATTAAAATCTCAGCATCGCTGTCGTTCCAAAGAGCCTGAATCCCTT
>NZ_MPPI01000009.1:26652-27452 GCF_001895925.1 Phormidesmis priestleyi ULC007
TCAGCGTTGGGGGAAGCTTCTCTTTAGCAAAAGCAGACGTTCCAAAGAGCCTGAATCCCTTCCAGGGATTGAAACAAACCTCGACTTCGCAGCCTTGCGAGAGGTGCGGGTTCCAAAGAGCCTGAATCCCTTCCAGGGATTGAAACACTGAGACAGTGCTTTCAGCCCAACAAGCTCTTAAAGTTCCAAAGAGCCTGAATCCCTTCCAGGGATTGAAACAACCCCGATTCAATCGCTGCTAGAAATGCAGGCGGCGTTAGGTTCCAAAGAGCCTGAATCCCTTCCAGGGATTGAAACAAAGCTTGAAAATGCTTGTAAACAGGCATCTTCAGTTCCAAAGAGCCTGAATCCCTTCCAGGGATTGAAACTAGCTCAAAATCAACCCACCCCACACCGTAGGAAGTTCCAAAGAGCCTGAATCCCTTCCAGGGATTGAAACTTACGGCTTTGCGGAACGAATCGAGCGAATTGGGGGTTCCAAAGAGCCTGAATCCCTTCCAGGGATTGAAACCTATCCACCTTTCGGACGAACAGACGCACGATCGGTTCCAAAGAGCCTGAATCCCTTCCAGGGATTGAAACAGAATAGACAAGCCTAATGAGATGTTAATCGCTTAGTTCCAAAGAGCCTGAATCCCTTCCAGGGATTGAAACGCATCATTTAAGCGTAGGAATTATAGCAGCGAGTTCCAAAGAGCCTGAATCCCTTCCAGGGATTGAAACTCAGCGCTACCACCAAATTCAGCTAGCAATTGCCGTTCCAAAGAGCCTGAATCCCTTCCAGGGATTGAAACCGATCA
>NZ_MPPI01000009.1:27868-201243 GCF_001895925.1 Phormidesmis priestleyi ULC007
CTGAATCCCTTCCAGGGATTGAAACTAACACATAGTCATTCGGATCAGACGGCTCATCAAGCGTTCCAAAGAGCCTGAATCCCTTCCAGGGATTGAAACTCGATAAATCGCTCAACGCGATCGCGCATCCAAAGAGTTCCAAAGAGCCTGAATCCCTTCCAGGGATTGAAACGCTCAAATCGCCGCCCAAGTCGTTGACGCGCGACTGTTCCAAAGAGCCTGAATCCCTTCCAGGGATTGAAACTGAAACAGACAGACTCGTATTGCAGGCATCGCGCGTTCCAAAGAGCCTGAATCCCTTCCAGGGATTGAAACGAGAGAGTCTTGCAGCCCTGAGATGTTGGCGATCGGTTCCAAAGAGCCTGAATCCCTTCCAGGGATTGAAACATCACGAACCCTCCCCCCAATTGATTCGAGAGTTCGTTCCAAAGAGCCTGAATCCCTTCCAGGGATTGAAACGCGATGAGCGAGTACAACGCGAGGGGAACACTGGGTGTTCCAAAGAGCCTGAATCCCTTCCAGGGATTGAAACACTCTATTTTGGCTACACCACCAGCGCCAGCGTTCCAAAGAGCCTGAATCCCTTCCAGGGATTGAAACAAATTATCAGCTAGTGGAATCAATTCTTTGCTCGAAAGTTCCAAAGAGCCTGAATCCCTTCCAGGGATTGAAACTGAGAGTCGATAGAGGGGCGCGATCGTAGTCACGGGTTCCAAAGAGCCTGAATCCCTTCCAGGGATTGAAACGCAGTCGGGTGCGGCAATCTCAACCATTTCAGGGCGGTTCCAAAGAGCCTGAATCCCTTCCAGGGATTGAAACGGGAACAATAAGGGCGAACCCTTTAGCTGAGTCGCCCAATGACGTTCCAAAGAGCCTGAATCCCTTCCAGGGATTGAAACGATTAATTGGACGGCTCCAGGGGCGGCGATCGGCTCGTTCCAAAGAGCCTGAATCCCTTCCAGGGATTGAAACCGGGGGCTTGGGGCATGATGGGGTGAAATACTAAGTTCCAAAGAGCCTGAATCCCTTCCAGGGATTGAAACGCCATAGGTCTAAGCGATCGTGCCCCTTTTTCAGGTTCCAAAGAGCCTGAATCCCTTCCAGGGATTGAAACTGAAGTCGAATCGCAGATTCAGCAAAAGCCTTATGTTCCAAAGAGCCTGAATCCCTTCCAGGGATTGAAACCAAACATCCGCACCGCAAACCGAGCCGGATAAGCGGTTCCAAAGAGCCTGAATCCCTTCCAGGGATTGAAACGAATCACAACATCAGCAAACAGCTTGTGAGCCAAGGTTCCAAAGAGCCTGAATCCCTTCCAGGGATTGAAACGCAACAATCCAAAACTGTCAGTTGTGGTGAATGTGTTCCAAAGAGCCTGAATCCCTTCCAGGGATTGAAACGTACCGATGAGACAATCGGATCGCCTCATGACATCGTGAAAGCGGTTCCAAAGAGCCTGAATCCCTTCCAGGGATTGAAACAGAAAAATCAAGGCGGCTCAGAAAGTGGAAGAGGGGTTCCAAAGAGCCTGAATCCCTTCCAGGGATTGAAACTTAATCGTGGGAACTGCGGTGAGCGTAATCGCAGCAGGTTCCAAAGAGCCTGAATCCCTTCCAGGGATTGAAACGAAGCTGTAAACCCTGTGTTGGCGAGGTTGGTTGCCGTAACGTTCCAAAGAGCCTGAATCCCTTCCAGGGATTGAAACGAGATTGTGCGAGATGGCAAACGCAGTGGCGCGATCGCGTTCCAAAGAGCCTGAATCCCTTCCAGGGATTGAAACTCGACAAACTGAATGCCGTGCTGTTCACACAGTTGCTTGATGTTCCAAAGAGCCTGAATCCCTTCCAGGGATTGAAACTGATTTAGTCAGACGCAGTAGAAAGGTCTACTCACGTTCCAAAGAGCCTGAATCCCTTCCAGGGATTGAAACAGGACAACAAACCAGCTTACACACGCATCCGGGCCAACGTTCCAAAGAGCCTGAATCCCTTCCAGGGATTGAAACTACAAAGTGCCATAAAATTAGACAACCTGAAAACGTTCCAAAGAGCCTGAATCCCTTCCAGGGATTGAAACGTAGAGTGCGACGGTCAAGCTGAGTACGCCATTTTTGGTTCCAAAGAGCCTGAATCCCTTCCAGGGATTGAAACGTTTTGAATCTGGCGCTGAGACGTGGTGCCGCCTCTGGTTCCAAAGAGCCTGAATCCCTTCCAGGGATTGAAACGTCAAATTCTTACAGACTCGATCGGGGGCTTGAAGTTCCAAAGAGCCTGAATCCCTTCCAGGGATTGAAACGGATAACTATGATATTTACGATCGACAACGCCTCACGTTCGTTCCAAAGAGCCTGAATCCCTTCCAGGGATTGAAACCAGTTTTCGCAGGGTCGAGGGCAGTATCAAGATCTGAGTTCCAAAGAGCCTGAATCCCTTCCAGGGATTGAAACTGAAACTGATGAATTAGCCCATACTTTGAGAGCGCGTTCCAAAGAGCCTGAATCCCTTCCAGGGATTGAAACCTGGTATCAGCAGGGCGATCAAAGAGGACATTTTTGTTCCAAGTTGTTCCAAAGAGCCTGAATCCCTTCCAGGGATTGAAACGTCGAAGATCTAGTTGGCAAAGACAAGATCACGATCGTTCCAAAGAGCCTGAATCCCTTCCAGGGATTGAAACTTCGACAGATGGTCAGTGGTACGCCCCCGATCTTTGGTTCCAAAGAGCCTGAATCCCTTCCAGGGATTGAAACCACACCGTCCGTAAGCTTGCCCCAGTGGGTTGAGGTTCCAAAGAGCCTGAATCCCTTCCAGGGATTGAAACAGCACCAGATCGCAGCCTCCTCCCGGGTAGAAGCCAACAGTTGTTCCAAAGAGCCTGAATCCCTTCCAGGGATTGAAACAACGCAGTTGCCCAAGGACTGATTGGTAATATCGGCGGTTCCAAAGAGCCTGAATCCCTTCCAGGGATTGAAACAAGGGAGATGCCTAAACGATCTGCTTCACCTCTCGCAAGTTCCAAAGAGCCTGAATCCCTTCCAGGGATTGAAACATCCGCACTTCCATTGGCAGAGACACGCCTTTACCGTTCCAAAGAGCCTGAATCCCTTCCAGGGATTGAAACTAGAAATATTGATTGCCCCATTCAAATCAGCATCGCCGTGAGTTCCAAAGAGCCTGAATCCCTTCCAGGGATTGAAACGCGTGTTCCCATCTAGCGATCGTCAGGTGGCACCGCGTTCCAAAGAGCCTGAATCCCTTCCAGGGATTGAAACCTCACATTCCGCCCGACCCTGCTTGGGGAATCTACCCCGTTCCAAAGAGCCTGAATCCCTTCCAGGGATTGAAACACGCCAGAACGGGAGACACCGAGTTAGTCATCCTGTTCCAAAGAGCCTGAATCCCTTCCAGGGATTGAAACAAAGGCTTCATTCGTTGATAGCGATTTTCTGCCTAGTTCCAAAGAGCCTGAATCCCTTCCAGGGATTGAAACAGGGTACGATCGCGCGACCTCCGATTTTTATCAAGTTCCAAAGAGCCTGAATCCCTTCCAGGGATTGAAACAAGAGACTGAAGTTGAGATCGTTCGAGCGATAGAGACGCTGTTCCAAAGAGCCTGAATCCCTTCCAGGGATTGAAACCTTAAGGAATTCACAATGGATACTCAAACTCTCACGTTCCAAAGAGCCTGAATCCCTTCCAGGGATTGAAACCAATAACGCCACCTACAGCTAAAAATACCTGGGTTATTTGGTTCCAAAGAGCCTGAATCCCTTCCAGGGATTGAAACGAGCATTAATCCGACCTGCGCCGATTCCATCCGCTCGTTCCAAAGAGCCTGAATCCCTTCCAGGGATTGAAACTTGGATCGCCCTGTGTAACTCGATGGTTTCTTGTAGTTCCAAAGAGCCTGAATCCCTTCCAGGGATTGAAACGCCCTGAAGGATTTAGCCCCATCAATGGCAAAGGCGGGGCGTTCCAAAGAGCCTGAATCCCTTCCAGGGATTGAAACTAAACTAGCTTAAGATATTCTAGGTAACATATCTAGTTCCAAAGAGCCTGAATCCCTTCCAGGGATTGAAACCCTGAGATGGGTGAAGCTCCTGTAGAAGACCCCAGGTTCCAAAGAGCCTGAATCCCTTCCAGGGATTGAAACAATGAATTGGATATGCTCCGAAAACATATCCATAGCAGTTCCAAAGAGCCTGAATCCCTTCCAGGGATTGAAACCCTGATGTAACTATTGGGATGTATGTAGATAAAGAGGTTCCAAAGAGCCTGAATCCCTTCCAGGGATTGAAACTCAGGCAACCACTGGGCAGCGCCCGTGCAGGCAGGTTCCAAAGAGCCTGAATCCCTTCCAGGGATTGAAACGTCATCTGGGTTATCCATTAGCATCTGTGATCATCGTTCCAAAGAGCCTGAATCCCTTCCAGGGATTGAAACACTAAGTCAGGTAACAACAACACCACTGCAATTGCTACAAGTTCCAAAGAGCCTGAATCCCTTCCAGGGATTGAAACTTCTTGTGTGTTCGGTTTAGTGTGCCCAATTCTCTGGTTCCAAAGAGCCTGAATCCCTTCCAGGGATTGAAACACTTTAAGGTTTTGCACCCAACAACCCCCTTAACTGTTCCAAAGAGCCTGAATCCCTTCCAGGGATTGAAACGTCTCCATCCAGACTTGATGAATACAAAACCATACCGAACGCTAGTTCCAAAGAGCCTGAATCCCTTCCAGGGATTGAAACGTCTCCATCCAGAACAACCGTAGCCTTACTTTCAAAGTTCCAAAGAGCCTGAATCCCTTCCAGGGATTGAAACCAGCATTCGCAACAGTGCGGAGATTTCGACCTCTTTGTTCCAAAGAGCCTGAATCCCTTCCAGGGATTGAAACATAGTAATACATGTAAGCAGCAAGCTGGTCAAAGTGTTCCAAAGAGCCTGAATCCCTTCCAGGGATTGAAACAAACTAGTTTTAGAAACCAAGAGTAATGATCTGGCGTTCCAAAGAGCCTGAATCCCTTCCAGGGATTGAAACATGCACTTGAAGGATACGAATGAGGTCAGTGAAGTTCCAAAGAGCCTGAATCCCTTCCAGGGATTGAAACAATAGCTTCTACTACGATGGATGGACTAAAGTAAGTTCCAAAGAGCCTGAATCCCTTCCAGGGATTGAAACCCCTTCTGTTGAAGGCAAGACTATTGCAGAGTTGCCCAGGTTCCAAAGAGCCTGAATCCCTTCCAGGGATTGAAACACCTAACTTTCCCTGCAACACTTGAGTTATCTGGTTCCAAAGAGCCTGAATCCCTTCCAGGGATTGAAACAGGGATAGAGATAGCAGGTCACCGATACAACGCTGACAGTGGTTCCAAAGAGCCTGAATCCCTTCCAGGGATTGAAACTCAAGTTCAGTTATTTTTCAAGTTTCAGAATCGTTGTTCCAAAGAGCCTGAATCCCTTCCAGGGATTGAAACATCGAGATATTCGATAAAATTGAAAATGAACAAGAGTTCCAAAGAGCCTGAATCCCTTCCAGGGATTGAAACATTGATGGGGATTGGTACGGGAACGTACGAGGTGTTCCAAAGAGCCTGAATCCCTTCCAGGGATTGAAACAGATTCAGTCGGTGCTTCTGAAGGTTTAGGTGATGTTCCAAAGAGCCTGAATCCCTTCCAGGGATTGAAACTTACTCACGGGGGTCTGGGGGGGGGGGACTGGAAGGTTCCAAAGAGCCTGAATCCCTTCCAGGGATTGAAACTAGCCTATCGAGAGATTGAAAACAATTGAAAATCGTTCCAAAGAGCCTGAATCCCTTCCAGGGATTGAAACTTCCAATCATCGAGCCAATCGCCGGGAGGAACAAGTTCCAAAGAGCCTGAATCCCTTCCAGGGATTGAAACGTAAAAGTCTGGCGTGTAGACCATGCAACATAGATCCGCTAGTTCCAAAGAGCCTGAATCCCTTCCAGGGATTGAAACTGAGACTGATGCAATGGCGTGGCATGAACTCACGAAAGTTCCAAAGAGCCTGAATCCCTTCCAGGGATTGAAACACCAGTAACCGAGAAGGGCACCAACTTACAGTGGTTCCAAAGAGCCTGAATCCCTTCCAGGGATTGAAACTGGGAATAAAGTAGCAACGAGCGGGACATTGCGTGTTCCAAAGAGCCTGAATCCCTTCCAGGGATTGAAACTAAAGACATTGGGACGCTGGTGGCAAGACTTCCTAGTTCCAAAGAGCCTGAATCCCTTCCAGGGATTGAAACCACTGAGAGGAAACTAGGGAATGTCATTATCCAAGGTTCCAAAGAGCCTGAATCCCTTCCAGGGATTGAAACGGGAGTCAATGTGAAACGAGCGCAACAGATACTTGGTTCCAAAGAGCCTGAATCCCTTCCAGGGATTGAAACCTCTCAGGGTTCGCTAACTCTCCACTCACTGCCGTGTTCCAAAGAGCCTGAATCCCTTCCAGGGATTGAAACAATGGAGAGGTTGTAGCCAGTACTTTAGAATGGAATGTTCCAAAGAGCCTGAATCCCTTCCAGGGATTGAAACTAGACCCAACACTGAACGGGACTATTGTTCACATGGTTCCAAAGAGCCTGAATCCCTTCCAGGGATTGAAACTGAAGACCCTTGCACGTAAAGCCATCTACTGAGAAGTTCCAAAGAGCCTGAATCCCTTCCAGGGATTGAAACCGTAAGCTCTGGGCTATGCTTCGCTCCTTGGTTGGTTCCAAAGAGCCTGAATCCCTTCCAGGGATTGAAACGCCGGGAGGAACAAGGGAAATCGCATCATTAAAAGTTCCAAAGAGCCTGAATCCCTTCCAGGGATTGAAACCACTCAGTACGACTTCCCAATACGGAGTGTTTGGGTTCCAAAGAGCCTGAATCCCTTCCAGGGATTGAAACCTACATTCCAGTTGAGTTTGCTACTGAGGAGAATGTTCCAAAGAGCCTGAATCCCTTCCAGGGATTGAAACTCAGAAGACTAGACAACTCATCGATGAAGCAGCAAGTTCCAAAGAGCCTGAATCCCTTCCAGGGATTGAAACAGAACCCACTTGCTCCCATTGACATCACACTCCCGTTCCAAAGAGCCTGAATCCCTTCCAGGGATTGAAACGCAACTCCCACAACAGTAGGGTGGTCAACCATGTCTGTTCCAAAGAGCCTGAATCCCTTCCAGGGATTGAAACCTACAAACTCCCTTGACTGCCAAAAAGCGCCTCAAGTTCCAAAGAGCCTGAATCCCTTCCAGGGATTGAAACTTGTAGTTATTGCGAGGGAATGAAGGGGAGATAGTGTTCCAAAGAGCCTGAATCCCTTCCAGGGATTGAAACATGGGTAGCGAGAGTAGCGATAGCGCCACTCTAGCGTTCCAAAGAGCCTGAATCCCTTCCAGGGATTGAAACAATATTTTGGCGGTTGAGTGGCTCTGGGAGGATGGGTTCCAAAGAGCCTGAATCCCTTCCAGGGATTGAAACAGCAGTATTGGCAGGATTGCCCAAGCCAGTATCAGGTTCCAAAGAGCCTGAATCCCTTCCAGGGATTGAAACTAATTACTATCCCACTAATTCATCATCATCAGTAGTTCCAAAGAGCCTGAATCCCTTCCAGGGATTGAAACGATGCGAGAACGACTGGAGGACGAAGAAAGAGCGGTTCCAAAGAGCCTGAATCCCTTCCAGGGATTGAAACAAAACTGCTCACCCGCTAACCCTATCGAGATCACGTTCCAAAGAGCCTGAATCCCTTCCAGGGATTGAAACAGGACGAGAAACACTGACAGAATGCCCCATTAAAGTTCCAAAGAGCCTGAATCCCTTCCAGGGATTGAAACGCAGATGGATTGTCGAGGTGTGAGAGTTGCAATATGTTCCAAAGAGCCTGAATCCCTTCCAGGGATTGAAACCTCGTTGGCCAAGGCTGGGTGAACAATGCTAAACGTTCCAAAGAGCCTGAATCCCTTCCAGGGATTGAAACGTCGTTCACCTCCTGGATGAACAACCCCATTCTCAGGTTCCAAAGAGCCTGAATCCCTTCCAGGGATTGAAACTTCATTGTTCCTCCATCCCCTACGGCTTGGGGCATTTGTTCCAAAGAGCCTGAATCCCTTCCAGGGATTGAAACGACGAAGGGACTTATGGCGGCGAGGTAACTGTTTCGTTCCAAAGAGCCTGAATCCCTTCCAGGGATTGAAACTCGTCAGGCGGTAATGCAGATTAGATTGCGCCGAAGTTCCAAAGAGCCTGAATCCCTTCCAGGGATTGAAACCAAATAATTCTCGCACACAATAAACTTTAGGGGCGTTCCAAAGAGCCTGAATCCCTTCCAGGGATTGAAACTCAATACAAAAACCCTAATTAAAGCAAAATCCTAATGTTCCAAAGAGCCTGAATCCCTTCCAGGGATTGAAACAGACGAATTTCTCGCTCGTATCCAGCCGTAAGGCGTTCCAAAGAGCCTGAATCCCTTCCAGGGATTGAAACGATATTTTCTTGCGAGGTATCTAATTCACCTCGTACGTTCCAAAGAGCCTGAATCCCTTCCAGGGATTGAAACAATTCTAAATCTGCAATTTCTTTCTCTGTTAGGGTAAAGTTCCAAAGAGCCTGAATCCCTTCCAGGGATTGAAACTTTAGGCTGCGAACGTTGAGCGTGACAATCTCTGGTTCCAAAGAGCCTGAATCCCTTCCAGGGATTGAAACCTAGCCGACGAGCAAGCCGCGCTAACGAATCGACCGTTCCAAAGAGCCTGAATCCCTTCCAGGGATTGAAACCTGACTGCTCTGAAGAGTTGGGACGCGATGTTAATTACGTTCCAAAGAGCCTGAATCCCTTCCAGGGATTGAAACGCAGCCAAATACCTCAGATCTAAAAATCAGGAAGTTCCAAAGAGCCTGAATCCCTTCCAGGGATTGAAACAGAGATAAATGAAGAGGTAGAGGCGATCGCGAGATGGATTCGTTCCAAAGAGCCTGAATCCCTTCCAGGGATTGAAACCAATTTTATGGCGGCATTCACCCTGATTTTGAAACGTTCCAAAGAGCCTGAATCCCTTCCAGGGATTGAAACGAAAACAGTATCCTGATTCTGGACGTAAACGTCTGAGTTCCAAAGAGCCTGAATCCCTTCCAGGGATTGAAACTCGATATAGGCTTTGCAGCAGCTATCGGAGGAGCGCGTTCCAAAGAGCCTGAATCCCTTCCAGGGATTGAAACCTTTAACGCTTTCCTGCTGCTGGTGCGAAGCGAAGGTTCCAAAGAGCCTGAATCCCTTCCAGGGATTGAAACGCTGAACTTGGCGGCTCTCCAGGGGGCAAGGAATCAGGTTCCAAAGAGCCTGAATCCCTTCCAGGGATTGAAACGAAATTCCGGGCATGGGTACACCCGACGCGGATCAGTTGTTCCAAAGAGCCTGAATCCCTTCCAGGGATTGAAACGGGAAGGATGCCCCGATATCGCTTGCAGCAAGAGGCGTGAAGGTTCCAAAGAGCCTGAATCCCTTCCAGGGATTGAAACGCCATGAATAATCAGCCGCATTTTGCTCTAATAGGGTTCCAAAGAGCCTGAATCCCTTCCAGGGATTGAAACGAGTACGAGTCCGTAGCTGCCATCGCGGTAGGTCGGAATGCGTTCCAAAGAGCCTGAATCCCTTCCAGGGATTGAAACTAAGGGACGATCGCGACTTCTGGATAGACGAGTTTGTTCCAAAGAGCCTGAATCCCTTCCAGGGATTGAAACAGATACAGAATCCGCTTATAAGAAAGGCAGTCATGTTCCAAAGAGCCTGAATCCCTTCCAGGGATTGAAACTGCGGAGTCGATTAGCTCATTTAATGGCGGCAACTCTGTTCCAAAGAGCCTGAATCCCTTCCAGGGATTGAAACATGACACCGAGCGATCTCTTAACATTCAAGTGCCCGTTCCAAAGAGCCTGAATCCCTTCCAGGGATTGAAACCTAGATCCTGAAGTGCAAAGAGCGATCGAGGGCAAGCGTTCCAAAGAGCCTGAATCCCTTCCAGGGATTGAAACGACTCGGACTCAGAATTTTGAGAGGCTTTAGAGGAGGTTCCAAAGAGCCTGAATCCCTTCCAGGGATTGAAACGGAAGTTCTGAAGCTAGTCGCACAGGGATTAACAGGTTCCAAAGAGCCTGAATCCCTTCCAGGGATTGAAACAAGACTTTCTCACGAGATGCTGACAACATCTCGGCAGTTCCAAAGAGCCTGAATCCCTTCCAGGGATTGAAACGGATCGTCGAACGAGAGATGAGGAGGGCGATCGCGGTTCCAAAGAGCCTGAATCCCTTCCAGGGATTGAAACGGTTCTAGGCGTTGCCCTGACCACCGCATGGGGTTCCAAAGAGCCTGAATCCCTTCCAGGGATTGAAACGAAATTATGGGACTCGCTGCCGTGCCGCCCAGGGGTTCCAAAGAGCCTGAATCCCTTCCAGGGATTGAAACATCTAGCAAAGTTTGCCAGTAGAGACGATCGCTAAAGTTCCAAAGAGCCTGAATCCCTTCCAGGGATTGAAACAGAAATGAAACTAAAGGCTCTACCTATCACGTTGATTGTTCCAAAGAGCCTGAATCCCTTCCAGGGATTGAAACCAATCTGAGCTAGAGAAGATGTCGAAAGCTGCGAGTGGTTCCAAAGAGCCTGAATCCCTTCCAGGGATTGAAACACGATCTCCGGGGGTAGAACTGCCCATGAGCTTAAGTTCCAAAGAGCCTGAATCCCTTCCAGGGATTGAAACGCAGTGCAAGCTGGATCGATCGGAGACTTCCTTGAAGTTCCAAAGAGCCTGAATCCCTTCCAGGGATTGAAACAACCCCATTGCGCGAAGAAAAGGCATTCGATGTTTGGGTTCCAAAGAGCCTGAATCCCTTCCAGGGATTGAAACTGCCATTATTACAACCACATTTCACCTCAATTTTAGGTTCCAAAGAGCCTGAATCCCTTCCAGGGATTGAAACCAAGCGCTGGCAACGGTGCAGCAGCTAGGACATCCCGGTTCCAAAGAGCCTGAATCCCTTCCAGGGATTGAAACTGGGTGTGACTTCGAGAAAGCAACGATCGAGCTTGAGTTCCAAAGAGCCTGAATCCCTTCCAGGGATTGAAACGAACTCATCGATAAAGCACAATCGAAGGGCCGCAAGGTTCCAAAGAGCCTGAATCCCTTCCAGGGATTGAAACCCAAGTAGTAGCCAAATTTGTGCAACTCAAGCCGTGTTCCAAAGAGCCTGAATCCCTTCCAGGGATTGAAACGCATTATTCAGTCGGCGCTGATCATCGTGGCTCAGTTCCAAAGAGCCTGAATCCCTTCCAGGGATTGAAACGGTTTTGGGCATCAGAACTGATACCCTCGATCGCGATTGCTCGTTCCAAAGAGCCTGAATCCCTTCCAGGGATTGAAACCGAGTCGCTGCTCTGCCTGTACACGGTAGATATTCGTTCCAAAGAGCCTGAATCTCTTCCAGGGATTGAAACAGAGTAGATGCTTGAGTACTTGGGATTAGACATTAGTTCCAAAGAGCCTGAATCCCTTCCAGGGATTGAAACTCGTCTAATCGCAGTGCCCACAGTCAGGAATCACCGCTCCTTTAGGACGGTGAGGATGTCAAGAAACCTCTATCAGCGGAACGAGGAAAAGCTTCAGAAGCTGTGGCACTGTGAGTAATAGGTGCTGTGTCACGAATTCTTTTTATAAAGTATGTATACCGAAGAAAAAAAAGTTACTCAACTCGCTACTCTAGATAGCTTTGCTTACTCTGCGATCGAGAAACATTTTAAGAAATCAATCAAACACGAGTCAGACGTTCTCGACGACAAAGATCCCGAATTGCTGCATCAGATGCGAGTGGGGTTGCGTCGTCTGCGAACTGCCGTAGACGTTTTTGACTTTGCGGTAGACTTGCCGAAGCCAATTAGCGATCGTACCATCAGCAAAATTGCTCACTCACTGGGTGCGGTCAGAGATCTCGACGTGCTAACCGCAGAACTCAACAGTCAGCAACAAAGCAGTTTGCCGATCGCAGAGCAAAATCGACTAGAAACGCTGCTTAAGAAAATGAACAAACAGCGCAAACGAGATTTTGCTCATCTCCAGCAAACCCTCAAGGGATCAGACTACGATGCCCTCAAAGATGCCCTTAAAGGTTGGTTAAAAAAGCCTCACTATCAGTCGATCGCTCAATTGCCAATACAAGAAGTGTTGCCAGATTTATTGCTGCCGCTCATCAGTGAAACATTGCTGCATCCCGCCTGGTTAGTGAATGCGAACTTTGAAAATGGAGCGGCGATCGTTCATTCTATTCATCCAGAAATGCTTGATGACTTTATCAAACAGCATGGCCCTACTCTGCATGACCTCCGCAAACAGATGAAGCGGGTTCGTTATCAAACAGAGTTGTTTGTTGACTTCTATGACTCAGCTTACGCCGAGCAAATTGAGGACTTTAAAGCCATCCAAGAAGTGTTGGGGCAGATTCAAGACAGGGCTGTGCTTCAAGGTTATTTAGGATCTCAGATCAAGGAATCAGTTCAAGATGTGTATCCTACTCTGTCAAAACAGCTTGACCAAAAAGTTGCTGATGCACTGCGAACTTGGCAGACCTTACAGCAGCGCTATCTAGATCCAGAATTTCGGAAGAAGTTGCGATCGCTTATATGAAGTTCATTGAAATGGACTAAAACTTTGACTCAGTGTTCTTCAGAGCACTTTCGCTATTAGCCAGGAAATTCATTTCCCGGTGGGCTGAACCAAAGCGATATGACACAAAATATTAGACATACTCTTAAAATCATCGAAAAATAGGAGCCTCAAAATTAGCAGCGCCAGCAGTTGCTAACCTCAAGACTCCTCAAAACCAGTCAGATTACCAGCCGAAGTTAGATGAGAAAGCTCTCGAATCAGTGACATCTTTGACAGGTTGGGAATCTGATCGATCGCTTTGTGCCTCCTCTCGAATTCGCGTCTCCGTGCAGAATGAGGCAGTGCTAAAGCCGCCAAACCGTTTAACCGTTCCACTCCGAATTCTCACATCTGGGCTGGCAAACCAGAAGTGTTCTTTAGAACTCATCGTTTCATATTCTGTAATCAGCACCAGTCCGTCTTCGTCATCCATCTCATAGCGCCCAATCACGGGCACGATTTCGGCATAGCCAACTTCTCGCAGCAATCTGCCGTTGCGGGGGTTATCTTCGTCGGGCACCAGCACAAACACGGTCGAGCCTTCGTGATTTTCTTCGCTGGAGCGATCCCACGCCATTGTGCCCATCCATTGCACTTGTGCGCCTCCGACCGCCAAGCTGGGGTCAACGTCGTGCAGTTTGCAAATTTCAAGAATTTTAGGATCGTCTACTGACAGCGCTTCAACCGCAATCTCTGACTCGCCGCCTTCCGATCGCTTGAATGCTAGATGGTGAGTGGTGCGCTGCGACAACCACTTGCCAGCACTCAGTTGAAAAAACTCCATAACATTCATCTAAGCTTGACTCCTGAGACTTTCGTGAGTTGAGGTTGGCAAATTAAGCACAAATGACTAGAGAACCCCGTTCTCTCTCACCTGCAAAGACCTCTCTCATGATAAAACGTTTGCTGCTTTGATTTAGTTGAGGCAATCGTGACACTTTAAATAATTGTTCGGGCTTCAGCCGCGATCGATCTGACCCAGCCTCACTTCACCACGACGGTCTGACGACTGAGAAAACGTCCTTCTAGAGACATTTGCACCTGCCACACGCCTACCGCAGAGCGGCGATCGAGTCGATAAAAACAATTGGTTGTCCAGGATGATTTCTCGATCGGTTGAGTTTGGTAGTTACTTTGCTGAACCACTTGCCCAGTTGGATTAATCCAATCACACGTTAAGCCTAAGCGATCGCCGAGGGGCACATCTTTTAAGGTGACTTGATAAAACACCTGAGAATTCTTTTGACGATCAATTTCTCCGATATTGGTCTGACTGTTTTTTGTGAGCGTAACGCGATTTTGAGTGACAGCAATTCGCGCAATTTCTTGTTGATATTGCTGATGAAAAATCATTGCAGCCGCAGTTGCACCGATCAGCGTAGTGGCGATCGCGCTCCCAATCAGCCAGATTCGTTTTTGCTGTCTTGCCAGCGCTTTACGTCGCGTTAGCTGCACAAGGGCATCGTCTAACAAATCATCGGGCAAGTTGAGTTCTTGCAAAACCTGTTTGACTTGTAATGACAACTCTTTGTCACGTTGTTTTGATTGCCCAACTTCAGCAACCACTTGCGCTAATTGCGTTTGGGTGATGCGAGTATCCATAGCAGATGCAATATTCGATCTCGATTGCCCCTATTCAATCATGTCTAGTGAAGTTCGTGACAAAAATTTTAGCGCCTCATTTCTTGTGGTTACGACACTTCACAGATCTCATCGGTCTTGAGTAAGATTTCGCCATAGTCAGGAATCCAAGCTAACCAGTGATCATCGGCATATTGGCACAGCAGCCAAGCCTCATCAAAACTAAATGCAGTCGGCGGATTTAATAACTTCACCCACGTGGACGGCGCAAACTTGGGTAATCGCGCCCGTCTTTGAATCTCCCACGCGAAAGAACTCGTCGTCTCGTCTTGAGACGTGAAGGGTGGGATAGAACAGAAGTTAGTTTGAAGCATAAATTAAAATCCTTTAACGCGAGAAGGCAACGCAAGGTTTAGACCAAAAACTGCTGTGCAGAGAAAAGACATTTATATTTTGTCATTCCGTATCTTATGCTACAGTTTTTTGATTTTAAAATCATCTTTTATCTTAGAAGTTTACGAAGTTTTACCTTTCGTTGAACTGAGCGTTCATCTGCAAAGAAGACAGCGGCACGTCGATCGCGTCACATCCAATCGCTGAATAGCGAGATGATTGGGTAGGGGCAATCCCCCCGTGGTTGCCCTCCGTCAGGGGTGGGCAGACCCCTACAGCCATTTCATCCCCGCATTCTGCAACGCCTCCTACCCAATAGAACGAATTGCTATACGATCGAGGCTTCCTTATTTCAGCATCTACTATGTCTGCCGTCGCTGCCTCAAACCCTCTGCAACGCCTGCTGCGCTACAGCCGCCCTCATCGTGCTCAAGTTTGGCAAGCCAGCCTTTGCTCGGTGCTCAACACAATCTTTGACTTGGCACCGCCTTATCTGATCGGCATAGCAGTCGATGTCGTTGTCAAGCGAGAATCATCTTTGATCGCAAGAGTCGGTGTCACCAGCATCATCGGACAATTGGCGGTGTTGTCATTGCTGACCTTCTTAATTTGGGGTCTAGAATCGCTGTTTCAATATGCCTACGATCGGCTTTGGCGAAACCTGGCACAAACCTTGCAGCATGAGTTGCGGCTTGATGCCTATAGCCATTTGCAAGAGTTAGAACTGAGCTTTTTTGAAGAGCAAAGCACCGGAACACTGCTCTCGATTATCAATGACGACATCAACCAGCTAGAGCGATTTCTCGATAGCGGTGCCAATGATATTTTGCAATTTTTCACTACGATCGTGTTAGTCGGCGGCACCTTTTTGGCATTAGCGCCTGGGGTTTCGTGGTTTGCAATGTTACCGATTCCATTCATTGTGTGGGGTTCGATCGCGTTTCAAAAACGTCTCGCCCCTCGTTATGCAGACGTGCGCCAGCAAGCCAGTTTAATTAACAGCCGATTAGCTAACAATTTGTCAGGCATTGCCACAATCAAAAGTTTTACGGCTGAAGATTATGAACGCGATCGGGTTGCGGCTGAGAGTGAAGCTTATCGTCGCAGCAATCGTCGAGCCATTGCGTTAAGCGCTGCGTTTATTCCTTTGATTCGCATTCTTATTTTAGTTGGCTTTACTGCCACCCTTTTTTTAGGTGGCATCGAAGTGGCAAACGGACGGCTCTCAGTTGGCACCTACGGATTTATGGTGTTCATCATTCAGCGATTGCTGTGGCCCTTTACTAGTTTAGGGAAAACAATGGATCAATATCAACGGGCGATGGCATCGGTCAATCGGGTGATGAATTTGTTAGATACGCCGATCGCCATCCCCACGGGCGATCGCTCATTGCCAGTTCATCAAGTGCGCGGTGAAGTCAGTCTTGAACACATCACCTTTGCTTACCAAGGTCGCAGTCCTGCGTTAGAGGATTTATCTCTACATATTCCAGCCGGACAAACGATCGGAGTTGTGGGCGCAACGGGGTCAGGAAAAAGTACGCTGGTGAAATTACTGCTGCGATTTTATGAGATTCAGCAGGGGCAAATTTTGCTCGACGGCATTGACATTCGTGAACTGCGACTGCGTGATTTGCGCCGCTGCATCGGCTGGGTGAGTCAGGAAGTGTTTCTCTTTCATGGCACCGTTGCCGACAACATTGCCTATGGAAGTTTTGATGTCATGCGCGAAGAAATTACGCGATCGGCAAAGCTCGCAGAAGCGCACGAATTCATCATTGAGTTGCCCGACGGATACGACACGATTATTGGCGAACGGGGTCAAAAATTATCGGGTGGGCAACGACAGCGACTTGCGATCGCCCGTGCCCTCCTCAAAGATCCGCCAATCCTAATTTTGGATGAAGCCACATCTGCGGTCGATAACGAAACCGAAGCCGCCATTCAGCGATCGCTGGAATACATTACTCAAGATCGCACCACGATCGCGATCGCTCATCGCTTATCCACAATTCGTCATGCCGATCGTATTTACGTGATGGATCATGGACGCGTGGTTGAGCAAGGCACCCACGAGACGCTGCTTAACCACGATGGAATTTATGCGGCGCTGTGGCGACTGCAATCGGGCGTTAAATAGGGGCACGGCATGGCATAGGGACACGGCATGCGATGTCCCTACAGATTGATTGCGTGTTCCTGCAATACCTCTAGCGCAACCACGTTGAGAGCCGCCTCGTGAGTGGCAGACAGCACGATCGGAGGCGCAACCCCAGAGTCGAGTGCCTCCTTCCAGCGAGAAACACACAGACACCAGCGATCGCCTGGCTTTAAACCCGGAAACTCAAACATTGGCATGGGTGTGCTCAAGTCGTTACCCTCAGATTTTGTGTAAGCGAGAAATGCTTCAGTCACTTGGGCGCAGACGACGTGCGTTCCGACATCTTGCGCCCCGGTTTCACAGCAACCATCGCGAAAAAAACCAGTCATCGGAGACGTACTGCATGTCTCCAAGGTTTTACCTAATACATTCTTCGCGTCTGTCATCACAGAGACTCCTAATTTTTAGACTCTTTTTGCAGAATGATTCAACTCAGTCAATTCAGCAGAACCCCATCAGAATAAAGCCTTCTGCATACAGTAACTCAACTATTATTGGATGATTTTGTAAATAATCAAAAGCCCCAAGTGCTCAGGAACTTAGGGCTTTATTCATGCTAGACGCGTTCTTTTAGAGAGGAGAGTTTAACAACAACCTGACGCATTTGCTATTGACTAAAACTTAGCAGTCTCTCATCTCAAATGAGCCAGTCTTAAGGCTTGGTAACATCTCACTCTATAGTAGGAAAGTAGACGAAAACCTTTCAACCGAGTGCGCCTTGAGAGAGACGGAATTCGATACGATCGCCGCGATCGTGCGGGTGAAAATGCTTGTCCATTCAACTTTTTTGACTGGGATTTTCTCGATCGTCATCAAGACAACTAAAACGTAGCCCGAACAATGTGCAGTTTTATTTAATTCACGATCCTAAGAATTGAAGGCTAGGAAAAAAGTTGCGCCCACCGATCGCTTTAATTTTCGCATCGCTCGACCCGCCATATCCGTAAATAATAGATCTCCATAAAGAAGCTGGGTTGCCATCCGAGTGGCTCTTTCAGATTTAACGCCATATTTATAGCAAGCGCCCGTCCATTGATAAAAGACTTGGGCAAGCGTCAAGGCGGCATCAAAGTTGGCGGCAAATTCAGCGTGAATGCGATCGGTGTATTGGTCCGCTGCCTCATCTACTAAACATTGAGCGGCGATTGTGCCACTTTTAACCGCATGCAGAATGCCATCTCCAAATAGAGGATTGATCAATCCGGCGGCATCTCCCACTAATAAAATTCGTCCTTCATGAAGCGGTTCTTTGCCATTCCACGTCGGCAAGGGGTGAGCGTGAAAGCGGGCTTGGTCGCGATCGATCTGCAATCCCATCGCTTCGACATATTGAAAAATGGTTTGCTGCAAGTCTGCTCGTAGGGTGCGAGTGTTGCGGGCATCTTTACGATCGGGTCGAAACACTCCTGCACCAATATTCAGGTGATCGGCTTTAGGAAAAATCCAGGCATAGCCGCGCTTGATGGCTCCATATTCTAAATGAGCTACATCAGGACGCAATTCAGCATGACCGTCGCCCCACTGGTGAGGATGCTCAATTTCCATCGCTAAGGCGATCGCGCGATTTTGCCGCAGTCGAGTTGATTTGACCGTTACCCCATTGGCTCCATCGGCCCCAATCACATATTTAGCTTTGGCGACAAAGTGACTGCCTGTTTTGATGGCTTGAGCCGAGACTTTGATGCCGTCTGACTCGACTTCGAGCGATCGGACTGCCAGCCCATCTCGCAATTCTGCGCCCGATTTCACAGCTCGCTGGGCAAGGGCATTGTCAAAAATCGATCGCTGCACCATCCACAATAAAAGCTGTCGATCAACACCCGGCGGATTGATGGGTGCGAGATAAGCATCATCAAAATTCCAGGTGTGGCGCATGTGAGTGACTTGAGATTCGACAAACGCCTCTGGTGCCAAATCTCGCAAGCTATTTTGCATCACCATCGGCATGCCACCTCCACAGGTCTTATGACGAGGCAGAAATTGCTTTTCTAGCAAGGCAACTTTTAGCCCCGCTTTTGCGGCTTCTGCGGCTGCCATTGTTCCAGCGGGCCCGGCACCACACACCACAAGATCGTAATTCAACATAGTCTTGGCTTGACAGCTAAAGGGTCGATCTTTAGCCTAGTACACAAAGGAGGCGTTGCTGAATAGGGAGGATTTGGTAGGGGCAATCCCCCCGTGGTTGCCCTCCGTCAGGGGTAGGCACGGGAGCGCTACCCCTACAGCCATTTCATCCCGTTGTTCTGCAATGGCCACAAAGGAAACCTTTCTCGATCGGGGCCAGTGGATTGGACGGTTAGAAATTTTCTATCGCGGAATGACTACGATCGCCGCTTTCTGTTTTGAAGATGACTCTTGAGAGCGATCTTCAATTTTTGACGCTAGATCCGGCATCTCTTGCCAGCAGTGAGAACAAAACCAGTAGATTTCTCCATGCCGAACATGACGCAGCAGTTTTCCTGCACAACAAGGACATTTAGGCATGACTTTTAACTCACTTTTAATCAAAAACGAATGGAAAACAAACAAGATTGCCATAAATCAGCCCTCCTCGATCACATTAAATCTGGAGGGGGATCATTATCATCAGCAGGTCTACCCATTTTCTAGAGTAGTATCCCTACTCTATTGATTAAGTTTATTTTCGCCTTTGCAATGAGTTAAACGCGAGACATCTTATGGTTGGATTAAGAATAGAGAAAAATCTCGGAATTTAGCTTGAATCGCTTGCTAAGATTAGAAAGTTTTTAATGAAAATGTTGTTTTGCATACCATATTTATTCTTAATTATGTCTTCAGAATGATGTGGTTAAAAATGCCTTGAAGCAAACCCCAAAAAATTGCCTGTTCATCTCTAGGTGTATTTGCCCAAACTAAGTTGAAATAATTGATGGAGTCTTATTCGATTTCCCCCAACAACTGGGTCGGAATTATCTTGCGATTGAGTTTAGCGCTGGTGGTCGGCGGCGCGATCGGGTGGAACCGTCAACAACGACACAAAGCAGCTGGGCTAAGAACTCACATGCTAGTTAGCCTCGGAGCCGCACTGTTTGTCATGATTCCTTTACAGAGCAGTGCTCATTCAGGTGATGCGGTCAGTCGTGCCATTCAAGGAGTCGCCACTGGAGTTGGCTTTTTAGGAGCCGGAGAAATCTTGCATTTGTCGCGTCCCACTTCTGCCAACCCTAAAGTCAAAGGACTCACCTCTGCCGCCTCTATCTGGGTCACTGCTGCGTTAGGAATCATTTCAGGCTGTGGCTGGTGGCAACTCGCTGTCTCAGGAACCATGATGGCTTTAATTACTCTCGGATTAGTGAAAATGTTAGAGAACCATTCATTCATCCACCACAGTGAAGAGGAAAATGAATAAGACCTTTGGCTGCAAGCCGCTAATCTTCGATCGATGACTTATGATTGGGAACATGAAAAATTCTCCTTTTAACAAGAGCGGACTTAGAAGAGATCTGACATCGCCCTGCATAGTGAAAGGCTGAAATGGGTCAAGAAATTTCTGCGAGTCGTCGGTTTGGGATGGAAAACCCTCGCTTTGAAGCCTGGGTCGATCGCGGCTGGCTTCTAGGATTATTCGTTGCAGCAGTGGTGCTATTGGGTATAAATCTCGGAGACTTACCGCTCAGAGATTGGGATGAAGGCATCGTCGCTCAGGTGGCCCGTGAAATGTGGCGATCGCCCTTTCCCTCTTCAACCTGGCTCTATCCCAAAGAGTTGACCGGAACGCCCTATTTTAACAAGCCGCCTCTAATGCACTGGTTAGTAGCACTCACCTACTCGATCGCAGGCGTGAGCGAACTGACCACTCGCCTACCAGGCGCGATGCTGACGGCATTTTCGGTGCCGATGATGTATTGGCTCGGAAGAGAAGTTTTTTTCCAACGCACGGCAGCGATTTTTTCGGCGTTGGTCTACCTCACCTGGCTGCCCGTCGCGCGACAGGGACGGCTGGCAATGCTCGATGGAGCCGTGCTGTGTTTCTTTTTGCTGATGATGGCGTGTTTGCTGCGATCGCGGCGAGATTTACGCTGGGGTTTAGGCGTAGGGATCGGCGTGGGGCTGATCTGCCTCACCAAAGGCATTTTAGGGCTTTTGCTTGGCGCGATCGGGCTGCTGTTTCTGATCTGGGATACGCCTCGCCTGTTGACCAGCCGCTATCTCTGGCTCGGCATTGCGATCGGAGCGGTTCCGATCGGGCTATGGTATGGCGCTCAGTGGTCGCACTATCACCAGCAGTTTATTGATGCCCATTTGCTCAATCAATCCCTAGTGCGAGTTTGGGGAACGGTCGGCAATAATAACGGCCCGGTTTGGTATTATCTGTGGGAAATTCTGAAATTTGGCTTTCCGTGGCTGCTGTTTTTGCCCCAGGGGTTACGCCTCGCCTGGGAAAATCGGGGCTTAAGCTGGGCGCGTCTAGCACTCGTCTGGAGCGGTGTTTATCTGCTCGTCATTTCGGCAATGCAGACTAAGTTACCCTGGTACGCCTTGCCCATTTATCCTGCTTTGTCGCTGATGGTGGGCGCTCAACTGAGTCGCATGTGGAACCCTTTGAAGATGGGAATTCGGCAACAGCGCCCGATCGTTCATGCTCGTATCTGGTTCGCAGTGTTTGCGGTGTTTGCATTTGTGGCATGGGGCTTAAGTGCCTACTTCACCTTTTTTGCCCCTCAGCAAGACCTTCAGCTTGTTTCCTCCACATTGGCGCTCACCGTCACTGTCACCGCAATTTTAATTCTTCGGCAAGACACTCAGTTTATCTCGGTGCTGATCTGGGGCACTTATCTGACTTTGATGGTGCTAATGATGTCGAGTCATTGGGTCTGGGAGTTAGCCGAATCCTACCCGGTGAAACCTGTGGCGGATATGATTCAACGTTATACGCCTCGCGGTCAGACGATTTACACGTCTTATCCCTATCACCGTCCCTCGCTAAATTTTTATAGCGATCGGGCAGTCGTTCCTGCCTCTGAAGCAGAGTTGCAGCAGCGATGGAAGACTGACCCTCACCCTTACCAACTGTTGAGATCTTCGGCGTTGGGCTACTTGCCTACTAAACAGACTCAACTGCTAGAGATGCAAGAAGGATGGATTTTGGTGACTCGCAATTCGCACTTTAAGCCGATGGTAAGTGCCAGTCGCCACAAAAGCAGGAAATCTTGATCACTTGGCTGAAGTCCGATCGCTGCCATCCGGTGCTTTGCGAAAAGCGGCAACCAGCAGACAAAAAATGCCCACGTTGATAAAAGCATCTGCCAGATTAAACACCGCGAAGTTAATCAGCCGCACATCTATAAAATCGACGACGTGACCCAGCACAAAGCGATCGATGCCATTCCCCAGTGCCCCACTTAAAATAAACCCGTAGCCCAACTGCTCCCACCGCTCAAATCGAGGGCCAAACCACGCCAGGGCCATCAGTCCCACGCTAACGGCAAGTGACAGCCATCGCAGCCACACGCTGCCCTGAAAGAGGCTAAACGCGGCTCCCTGGTTGATCACATAAGTGATGTGAAAAACGCCTGGCAGCAGCGGAATCGTTTGACCCAGCGTCATTGTCTTCACAACCCAGAGTTTTGTAAAGCGATCGAGGATCAGACCTACGATCGCAGCCAGCCAGAAAAAACGATTTTTGAACATTCAGGAGAGGGATCGAGGACTAATAAAACATTAAACGACGCATTGCAAACGCCAGCACCGTCACAGCACACACGACCGCAAATTGTCCGGGTAGAGGAGTGAGAGAATAGGTTTTCAGAGCATCCCACAATGATAAAGCCTCTGCATCAGCCCACTTCAGCCCATAGGACAAAAATAAGTAGAAGATTCCAGTTAGATGAATGACTAACAGCCCGCAGAAACAGCTAAAGGCTAGAGATTCTAGACGAGGAGGCGTTTTGAATGCGAGATATCCACACAGCCATGCGCCGGGAATGAAGCCCAGCAAATAGCCAAAGCTAGGCTTGCTAAAATAGTGAATTCCGCCGCCGTCGCTAAAGATTTCAAACCCGGCCAACCCCAGCAATAGATAAGCAATTTGGGAAATGACCGCCGCGTTTTTTCCGCCCAGACAGCCGACTAGCAGCACGGCTCCGATCTGGTAACTCACGCCCAAAAAGTGGAGGGGAACCGTTTGGGGTGTCCAAGTCCACGGCGCATCGGCGATCGAAGCCTTGAGCAGTGTGCCTCCGATCGTCAACAATAGGCCAGTCAACGCCCACAGCATATCGGTGAGCGTAATCGTGGGTCGGGTGGTAGTCAGTCGTGAGGAAGAAGTTGACCGCGGCATAGTGATTGAAATTGTATCACTGGGTTAGAGATCAAAATTTTTGCATTCTCTAGACGCTGACAGACTGCTAATCTAAATAGCTAGGAGTTTTGAATCTTCCCTGACGTTTGAATGCTATGTTGACCTCTTCGATCGCGCCCATCGCCAAAATTTATCATCAGCCTCTGCCCGATCTGCTGTTTGAGGCGCAGCGAGTGCATCGAGAGCATCACGATCCGCGGGCGGTGCAGATGTGTACGCTTAGTAGTATCAAAACGGGAGCTTGTCCAGAAGATTGCGGCTACTGTTCTCAGAGCGTGCATCACCAAACGGATTTGAAACCAGAACCGCTGATGGATCTTGAAAGCGTGGTGGCTGAAGCTCAGGTCGCAAAAGCAGCCGGATCAACGCGCTTTTGTATGGGAGCGGCTTGGCGAGAAGTGCGAGACGGTGCCCAGTTCGATCGCGTCCTTGATATGGTACGTCAGGTTGCCGCGCTGGATCTCGAAGTCTGCTGCACGTTAGGAATGCTCAAACCTCATCAGGCAAAACAACTCAAAGAAGCAGGACTGACTGCCTATAATCACAATCTCGACACGTCACCCAGCTATTACGAGAAAATTATCACGACTCGCACTTATCAAGATCGACTGGAAACGATTCGTGCCGTTAGTGAAGCCGGAATCTCGGTCTGCTGTGGCGGCATTGTCGGACTTGGTGAATCGGTTCAAGATCGGTTAGATTTGCTCGAAGCGCTGTCAAACTTGAATCCTCCACCTGAATCGGTGCCGATCAATTGCTTGGTTCCCGTGGCAGGAACTCCGCTTGAAAATGCGCCTGCGATCGACGCGATCGAGCTTGTCCGCATGGTTGCCACCACTCGAATTCTGTTTCCAAAGGCAATGGTGCGACTGTCAGCCGGGCGACTAGAGATGAGCGACGAACTGCAAGCGCTGTGCTTTTTAGCGGGTGCAAATTCGATCTTTACAGGTGCGGTGCTGCTGACCACGCCAAACCCGGAGCGATCGCAGGATGAACGACTGCTCGATCGTTTAGGAATGGTGCCCAAACCGCTTTAATCGCTAAAAAGATTCAGCTTTAAGACAAATTCAGGTAGGGTATCTTCGCCTGACAAGTCACTAGGGAGATTCAAGACTTCAACGGGGCGACGGAACCGATAAATTTCCACTCGCTGATCTTGAGGATTGATCAGCCAACCTAACTGCACACCATTGTCTAAATACTCTTGCATCTTGTCTTGCAGGTCTTGCAGATCGTCGGTTGCGGATCGGAGTTCAATCACAAAATCGGGCGCGATCGCCGGAAACTTGCGGCGCTGAATCGGTGTTAAAGCGTCCCATCTTTGGCGCTGAATCCAGGCGGCATCGGGCGATCGATTCGCTCCATTGGGGAGTTTAAAAACAGTGGAAGAACTAAAGACAATCCCAAGATTTGTATGACGATTCCAGATGCCCAGATCAGTGATGAAGTCAGCTTCTCGTCTGCCGCTTTCTCCGCCTACAGGTGGCATGACGATCAGTTCTCCTGTTTGAGTGCGTTCAAATCGAAAGTTTTGATTGCGGCGACATAATTCATAAAACTGGTCATCTGTCAGGTTAACTGTGTCTAGATTTAAGGTCAAAGCATTCATGATTTTTCCTGCTTTAGTCTGATGAGAATCTAGATCATTTAATCGATGCCTAAGTGCTTTTTGATTTGCTTAATCGAGAGATACATCTCATATAAGCGGTGATACATTGCAGAAGCTTTGAGATAAACTTTATGCTCGACGGCAGGATATCCTGAAACGGTTTGTCCGGCGGGGACATCTTTGTGAACGCCCGCCTTGGCAGACGCAACTGAGCCATCGCCCATTTTGGCGTTATTGGCAACGCCGACCTGCCCCGCGAGAATAACGCGATTGCCGATTTGAGTGCCGCCTGCAATGCCGCAACCCGACGCAAACGCACAGGCTTCACCGACTTTTACGCCATGCCCGATTTGCACGAGATTATCGATTTTGGTGTTGCGACCGATGCGAGTCTCACCCACAGCAGGACGATCGATCGCAGAATTACAGCCCACTTCAACCCCATCTTCTAGCACGGTGTAGCCAGATTGCTCCATCTTGAGCCAGCCCTCGCGAGTCGGCACAAACCCAAACCCTTCAGAACCGATGACTGCACCGCAGTGAATCACGCAATCAGCCCCGATGTGAGTGCGTTCTTGAATCGAGCAATTCGCATGAAGGACAGTCCGATCGCCAATCTGCACGTCAGGATAAATCACAACATTGGGATGGATGACGACACCCGCGCCAATTTTTGCCCCAGTTTGGATGACGACATTCGCCCCGATCGCGACGTTTTCGCCAATCTCAGCGCTGGGATCGATCACTGCCGTGTGATGAATCACAGGCGCGGGTTTAAACGGATGATAGTAGAGCGCGATCGTTTGAGCAAAGGCGAGTCGTGGATGACGAACCGACACCCAGGCAATGCCACGAGCCTCGGCTTTTGCCTGCAAGTCTTCGTTAGATGGAAGAATTAAGGCACTAGCGGCAGTCGATCCGATCAACACTGCAAACTTGTTGCTTTCTGCATAGCTGATTGTGTTAGGAGTCGCTTCGTCGATCGCGGCAACCCCTGCGATTTCAGGATCGCTATCTGAGTGAGTGGTCAAACTGTGAGCCACGATCGAGGAACCAAGTTTCTCAATAATTTCGCTAAACTTCATCGCAAATGCAGTTAAGATTGACGACCATTTACCCTACACCCTACACCGTATCCCCCGCACGTCTCAAGAAAGCGGCACATTCGACGTGGGCAGTTTGGGGAAAGAAGTCAGCAGGCTGCACACGCTGAAGCTCATATTCGCCCTCAGCGCAAAATAGCTTGAGGTCACGAGCCAGGGTCGCCGGGTTGCAGCTCACGTAAACAATGCGCTCAGGTTTCATGTGTCGAAGCGTCTCGATCACAGAGCCATCACAGCCCTTGCGAGGCGGATCTAACAGCACGATATCGGGTTTCATCTCTAGCGCGGGCAGACCTGTTTCAACGGTTCCGGTGAGAAAGATGACGTTTTCGATGTGATTGAGTTCGGCGTTGATTTTGGCTTGCTCGACGGCTTCGGGCTGGACTTCTAACCCGATGGCGGTCTTGACTTTTTGAGCGATCGGCAGCGTCAGCGTCCCAATTCCGCTATAGGCATCGACAAAGGTCTCGGTGCCTTGCAGATCCAACTCATCCAAAATCACCTGCATCAGGGCTTCGGCTTGCTCGGTGTGAACTTGAAAGAACGTATCGGGGAGAATTTGGAACGTCAAACCCAAAAAGCGCTCGTGTAAGTGAGGTTGACCCGCAATGCAGCGAGTTTCTTTGCCAAAGATGCCATTGGTTTTGGCACCATTCACGTTGAGAGAAACCCCGACTAGATCGGGATAGCGATCGAGCCAGTCTTGAGCCTGATCATTCAACCCAACCAGGTTTGCATCTTTGCACACGAGGGTAAGCAGCATTTCTCCAGTGCGTCGTCCGATTCTCAAACTAAGGTGACGCACTTTACCACGATGAAGTTTCTCGTCATAGATGCCCCAGCCGCGTTTTTGAATGTCTAGTTTGACTTCTGCCAATAGCGGATTCAATCGCTGATCTTGAATCGGACATTGATTGAGGTTGATGAGTTGATGACTGCCTTTTTGATAATATCCGGCTTGCACCTGCCCAGTAGCAGAGCGAGTGATGGGGTAAGTCACCTTGTTTCGATAAGCCAAAGGCTCGGCAACATTTAAAACAGGATTGACGTTCAGATCTCTGAAACCGCCGATTCGCTCTAACGCTTGGACAATTTGATTGCGTTTTGCCTCAAGCTGATAGTCATAATCGACGTGCTGCCACTGACAGCCGCCACACTTATCGGCAACAATGCAACTCGGTCTAATGCGGTGAGGAGAGCGGGTTAAAAGCTCGTGAACCTTGCCATTGGCGTAAGTGGGCTTGGTGCGGATCAGACGAACGATCGCGCGATCGCCCGTGACAGTATCAGGAACGAAAACGACGCGCTCTCCGAATCGACCCACGCCATCGCCGCCCTCTGTAATGTCGGTAATGTCAACTTCGACCAGTTCTCCTTGCCGCCATAGGTCAATCACAGGCTCAGTTGGGGTAGATTCTGATTCAAAAGGCAGTTGTAAGTCGGAGATGGTCACAGAGAATATTCCTGGTCTGATATAAACAGATCCCTATTCTCGCTTTTCTAATCGACATATGACCGAACTCGCTGAAGTCTTGCAATTTATCGCAACGATCGAGCAAAAAATCTGGGCAAGTCTGCTTAGGATCGTGGATTAAATAACCTGTAAAAGTCCTCTGATTTGTCATCGCCGAGACTTTTGCCCCCTAAATCCCCCACGAGTGAGGGACTTTGAAGCCAGAGTCTTAGCTCAAAGTCCCCCAGAATGGGGGATTTAGGGGGCTGAAGCCGACCCAAACGCAGCGACAAAGATTGGTGTACACCGTAGCTCCTTAGGGAGATGGCGAGAAGTTACACCTTAATAAATCCACGTTCCTTACGAAATTGCAAATATTGGCGTTGCCTGATGGTGCTCTGAATTGAGGCTAAATTGTGTTGTTTTATCTTAAGCAAACGCTTTCTGTCAAATACTAGTGATACGCTATTATGTTCGGAAATAACACCCGTATTTTGGAGGCTTGTAGTGTCTATAGACTCGGCATCCTCTTTCCTTCAAACAGAAATAATTCTAGAGAAAATCGCGGAAATCACTCTCCACATTCAACAGGGTCGGGAACTAGAGGACATTTTACAGTGGACGATCGCTGATGCCAGGGCACTTCTGCAAACCGATCGCGTTCTCATTTCTCGCTTCCTAGAAAACCAGGATGCGGTCGTTGCCTTTGAGTCTGTCGGTGCAGATTGGACACCGATTCTCGGACAACTCATCTATGACCCCTGCTTTAGTGCAACTTGGGTCGAATACAAGCAAGGGCAGACTACCACCCTCTCAGACACTCACAGCGGGACGATCGACCCTGGCTATGTCCAACTTCTGAAAGGGTTACAGGTGCAAGCCAACCTGGTGGTGCCGATTTTCAACCAGGGCACCTTGTGGGGTTTATTGATTGCCCATCACTGTCGCAGCCCGCGTGCGTGGCAACCCTTAGAGGTGCAGTTATTGCAGCACATCGCTCTGCAACTAGGGGTTGCCACTCAACAGGCAGAACTGCGCCAACGCCAGCAATATTTAGAAAGCCAGCTTGAGCAGCACACGGTTGACCGCCAACAATCTACGATCGCTTTAACAGATCCAAACGGTGATATTTCTGGCTTTATTGGTACAGTTGCCGACCTCAACGATCGTCAGCGAAAAGAAGACCTGATCCAAGATATTGCTCAAGGCGTTTCAGCAAAAACTGGCGAGGCATTCTTCCATTCGCTGGTGCAATATCTGACTCGCTTATTGGGCATGGATCAAGCCTTTGTGTTTGAATTAATTACGCCTGAAACCAAGCGAGTTAAGATCATTGCTGGGTTAAGTGATGACCAGGTTCTAGATGGGTTGGAGTGTCCCTTGGTAGGCACCCCCTGCGAACAGGTGTTTGAGCAGGGCTTTTGTATTTATCCTAACAACGTTCAGCAACTCTTCCCAGAAGCTTTGGCATTGAAGGCTTTGGGAGGAGAGAGCTATGTGGGCATTCCCCTGGTGAGTTCGTCTGGAGCGGTCATTGGCTCGATTTGCGTGATCAGTAACCAGGCGATCGCCAACGTCCAGTTTATTCAAGAAGTCTTGACAATTTTTGCCGTGCGAGCCGCCTCCGAGCTAGAACGTCGGCAATCAGAAGCCATACTTCGTCGCTATGAGCGGATTGTTTCCGCCACCCCCGATATGGTGTCGCTGATCGATCGTAACTATCTCTACCAAGTCGTTAACCAGAGCTACCTAACCTGGAATCAGAAAACCTACGATCAAATTGTTGGACATTCTGTCAGCGATTTATTGGGGCAAGAACTTTTTGAGACTGTTCAGCCCTTAATGGATCGCTGCCTTGCAGGAGAACTTCAGCAAATCTTGGAGACATGGCAGAACTATCCAGATGGACAGCGACGCTATATCAGAGCCACCTATTCCCCCTACCTAGAACTAGACGGCACAATCTCCGGTGTGGTGGTCAACGTCCACGATCTAACCGACCTAAAACTTGTTGAAGAAGCCCTGCGGGAGAGCGAAGAGCGGTTTCGTCAAATGGCGACTAGCATCCATGAAGTGTTTTGGCTAACGGACATCAATTCCACCCAAACTATTTATGTCAGTCCAATTTATGAGGAGATCTGGGGACGCAGTTGTGCCAGTCTTTATGAGCAACCTAGATCGTTTCTAGAACCTATTCACCCAGACGATCGCGCCCACGTTTTAGACACCCTTGAGCAGCGGCCACAAACTGGCTTTAACCACGAATATCGCTTAGTTCGCCCTGATGGAACGATTCGCTGGATCTGGGAGCGGGCTTTTCCAGTAGCAGATACTACAGGACATCCTTACCGTTTGGTCGGGGTTTCCCAAGATATTACCGATCGCAAAGCCGTCGAAACTGCATTAAAGGAGTCGCAACAGCACTACCAAAACCTAATAGAAAATTCTCCCGATATCATTGAACGGTTTGATCCTCAACTCCGGCATCTTTTCGTCAGTTCAGCCCTCACCAAACTGACTGGAATCGCAACCGAGTCCTTTATAGGCAAGACCTGCCGTGATTTAGGCATGGATGCGGCCATGGTCAACACTTGGGAAGCAGCAGCCGGGTCTCTGCTGTCCACAGGTCAAAAGCAAATCATCGAATTTGAATTGCCGACGCTTAACGGGTTGCGCTCTTTTGAGATGGCGATCGCTCCAGAGTTATCAGATCAACAAACGATCGAGTCGATTCTCTGTATCTCTAGAGATGTGACCGATCGCAAAGCGTCTGAAATTGCCCTACGAGAGCAGCAACAGTTTACGGAACAGATCGCCCAATCTACCCTGGCAATTCTTTATGTATACGACCTAATTGAGCAGCGTAATATCTATACCAATCAACAGGTTGAAAAGGTTTTAGGGTATTCTCCAGAGGAGATTCAGGCCATGGGCGATGCGCTCTTTTCGCTGCTGGCTCATCCAGACGACCTGCCTAGAATGATGGCAGGTCAGCAGCGTCTTTTGACGGTTCAGAATGACGAATTTGTAGAAACGGAATACCGGATGCGGCACAAGACTGGAAGCTATCGCTGGTTGCTCAGTCGCGATCGCATCTTTAACCGCACTGCCGAGGGGTTGCCAACGCAGTCGTTGGGTGTTGCCACTGACATCACAATCCTCAAAGAAACTCAGGTTGCCCTGTATCAACAAGCAGAGCGTCAACGGTTGCTGATGGCGGTTGCTCAACGGATTCGTCAAACGTTAGATCTACACGACATTCTCGGTACCACAGTGACCGAAGTTCGGCAGTTCTTGCAGACAGATCGGGTGGTGATCTATCGGTTTGAACCCGACGGGAGCGGCATCGTCATTGCAGAATCGGTGACAGAGGGCTGGCGATCGATCTTGGGAATGCAAATTACCGCTTCCTATTTTGTGGAAATCCAAGGACAACTCTACGAGCAAGACAGAGTTAAGGCAACCGATGATATTTACACCGCTAATCTAGATCCTTACCCGGTGTCACTGTTAGAGCAAATGCAGGTGCGGGCAAGACTGATGATGCCAATTCTACAAGACAATCAACTGTGGGGGTTGTTAGTTGCCCAGCACTGCCGATCGCCCCGACAGTGGGAAGCCTCAGAAATTGAACTGCAACAACAACTGGCAACCCAGATTGCGATCGCCATTCAACAAGCCGCTCTCTACCAACAGTCGCAACAAGAACTCGCAGAACGCCAACGGGCAGAAACCGCTCTACAACAGCTCAACCAAGAACTAGAACAACGAGTGCAAGAGCGCACTCAATCCCTGCACCAACGGGCAGAACAGGAGCGGTTGCTGCGCTTGATCATTCAAAATATTCACCGCTCTCTCGATCTAGAGGAAACCCTCGCTGCCGTACTCAGCGAAACCCGCCAGACCCTCAGAGCAGATCGGGTCGCGGTTTATCAGCTTAACCCTGATTGGAGCGGCAGTTTTGTGGCAGAGTCGGTCGGTGCAGGGTGGGTGCCTTTAGTGCTGCCGGGCATCCAAAAAGTTTGGCAAGATACCTACTTGCACGATACTCAGGGCGGACGCTATCAGAATAACGAAACCCTTGCAGTTAATGATATTTATACGATCGGGCATCACCCGTGCCACATTGATCTGTTAGAACAGTTTCAAGCAAGAGCCTATGTGCTCGCCCCCATTTTTCTAGACGATCAGCTTTGGGGGTTACTTGCCGTCTATCAAAACAGCAGTCCTCGTGAGTGGCAAGGTTGGGAGATTAGTCTGATCCGACAGATTGGCATCCAAACCGCGATCGCCCTGCGCCAATCCTATTTATATCAGGCTGCCCAAGCACAGGTGAAAGAACTAGAGCGCCTCAGTCAACTTAAAGATGACTTCCTGAGCACCGTCTCCCACGAACTGCGATCGCCGATGTCTAGCGTTAAGATGGCAACCCAAATGTTGGAAATTACTTTGCAAGATTTGGGCGTATTGGATGATGAATCCAACGCTATCAACCGCTATTTCAAAATTCTGGAAGAAGAAGGACAACGCGAGGTCAATTTAATCAACGATCTGCTGGATCTGGCGCGACTTGATGCCGGGACAGATCCGCTCAATCTCACTACTATTGCGCTCCAGTTTTACATTCCTCACCTGGCAGAGTCATTTGTCGAACGCACCCACCAACAACAGCAGCAATTAGCCATCCAAATTCCTGACGATCTGCCAGACTTCATAACCGATTTGCCCTACCTCGGACGCATTTTGACCGAACTCCTGCACAATGCCTGTAAATATACCCCCCCCGGAGAAACCATCACGGTGTCTGTTCAACTTGCCGCCTCAGCTCTAGAGATTTGTGTCAGCAACGCGGGTGTCGAAATTCCGGCCGCAGAATGCGATCGTATCTTCGACAAGTTCTACCGCATTCCTAACAGTGATCCCTGGAAACATGGTGGCACAGGGCTGGGGTTAGCTCTGGTGAAAAAGCTCACCGAACGATTGGGCGGTCACATCCACGTTGAAAGTGACTGTGGACAAACGACCTTTATTCTAGAGTTCGGGTTGTTCACATAATGTCTATGCTCGATCGTCAAGAGTTGATTGATTAGGAACGTGGATTTATTGGCGTTGCTGAATGGTGACATGAATTGCAAGATTCACCCTCTCCTTTTGGGCTACTGTGTGTACACAAATTGCTTTAAGTTCGGATGGCTGGGGTTTGCCCCCTAAATCCCCCATTCTGGGGGACTTTGACCCCAGACTTTCAGTTTCAAAGTCCCCCAATTTTGGGGGATTTAGGGGGCAGAAGCCGCTCATAACGAAGCGAAAGGACTGATGTCTACACGGTAGTCTTTTGAGAGGGAACAAGAATTCTAGCTCCCTTCTCCTGTGGGATGAGGGCAGAAGATCCTTAGAAGTGGGCATCAATCCGTGTCTTGGGGAACATTGACAGAGACAATAACTCCCTCCCTCTCTGGACACGAATGAATCAGCCATCGATTCCTGCTTTTTCCCTGCCTCGCAGTTTAACGTCACTCGAAACCTGCGGGTTTGGTTTTAGCGGCTTGCTTTTGTGGTTAGGCACTGCGCCCGCAATGCACGCCGCTTTAGGATCTCAAGCCATCTGGGTTTGGCTACCGGGAACGATCGTCGGCATTTTGCTGAATCTGCAAGTCAAACGCTTGGGAACCCATTTTCCAGACGTGGCCGGCGGCACACCCAACTACACGACTCGCCTGCTTCAGCGCTTTCCGGCGATCGCTCGCTATAGCGCGATCGGCTACCTGTTGGGCTGGATCTCTGTGCCGCCGATCAATGCCATCATTCTGACTGACTTAATTCAGGCAAATTTGGAGCCGTTGGGAATTGCTTGTCCCATCATGCCGCTTCGCATTGGCTTTGCTATTTTGCCCTTTATTGTGGCGTTTAGCGGTACGCGGACGTTGGGCATTTTGCATACCTTCTTTGTATTTCCAGCGATCGGGTTTCTCGTCACCTTTTGTCTACAAGGCATCGGCTGGCTCAGTCTTGCCCCAACTAGCCCCGGTCTGCTGCCAAACACTTGGCCGGGCATTAGCGCCATCGATTGGATGAAGTGGTTCTTTATTGCCGTTTATGCCGTTTATGGCTGTGAGACGGCTTCTTCGTTTGTTGCCGATAGCCGCAAACCGACTGTGACGCTCCGTTGTTTAAGCGTCACGGCTGGATTCATTCCGATCGTTTATTTCGCGGGGTCTTGGGTGGTCATGCGGTTAGCAACCCAAGCTGGATTAGGGGACAGTGCTTATCTCAACCTGGTGGCAGCAGCCCAGCCATTCTGGGGCGTTCTTACCCCTGCGCTCGTGACCTTTTTGATTACGTCTGGCTGTCTCCTGAGTTCTGCAACAGCCGTTTCTAACTGCCCTCGCATTTTGTATCAATTGGCAAAAGATGGATATCTGCCCCCCGTATTCTCTGCCGTTTCGCGTCGGGGTGTACTTGAACCCAGCCTGATTTTTACGCTATTGCTGAGTCTACTTTGCCTGGTGTGGGGAGACGTTGCCCGCGTTGTGATGGTCACAGGAACAGGCTATCTAACGTCTATGATGGCAATCCACTGGGGTTTATGGATCTGCCGCAATCGACCAGAAACGCGGTGGTCTTGGTTATCACTCGGCTTCTTTGGGATGGAGGCTGCTGTTTTAGTGATTGGCGGGTTGGCATGGGGCTGGCAAGATTTATTGATTGGCTTACTGCTGCCGTTGGCTGTTGGGATGACAGCAGTATGGCTGCCTCGTCTGCACTTTGCACCGTTCCAGATCAATTGGTGGCTACAGCGCGATCGTCAACCACTTCGCGCACCTAAAGCTGATTGGATCGCCTTGCAAGTGACAATTCTGATCATCTTAGTGTGTGGTGCGGTCAGCATTGGCTGGTTAGTGAGAGCGAGACTTGAACGTCACGGCATGGGTAGCCATATGGCGCTGTTTAGCATTTTGCTGATCACCATTGCCTTTGTGGGTGTGGCGATCGCCTGCTGGACAAGTCTGCCTCAAATTGCTGCCATTACTGAATCACGAGAAGAAGTCGAACGGACTCTGAGTGATTTACAGCGAACGCAAACGCAACTGGTGCAGGCAGAGAAAATGTCGAGTTTAGGACAGTTAGTAGCAGGTGTTGCCCATGAAATCAACAACCCTGTCAACTTCATCTACGGCAACCTGATCCATGTGCGAGAATACTCCCAAGATTTGCTGAAGCTGATCCAACTTTACGAGCAACACTATCCAAACCCCATACCCGAAATTCAAGCCGAATCTGAAGCGGTCGATCTGGAGTTTTTGCAAGAGGATCTGATCAAAACGCTCGATTCTATGAAAATTGGCACCGATCGCATCCGTCAGATCGTGTTGAGCTTACGCAACTTCTCCCGACTGGATGAAGCCGAATTTAAAGAAGCCGATATTCACGAAGGCATTGACAGCACTTTGTTAATCTTGCAACATCGTCTCAAAGCGCGATCAGACCGTCCAGAGATTCAGTTAATTAAAGACTACAGTGATTTACCGCCAGTAGAATGCTATCCCGGCCCGTTGAATCAGGTGTTGATGAATGTTCTGGCAAACGCGATCGATGCATTAGAAGAAAGTAACGCGCAACAAACCTATCAGGAGATTGAAGCCAAGCCTAACCAGATTACAATTCGGACATTGTTGCTGGATGCTGAATGGGTAGAAATTGCGATCGCCGACAATGGACAGGGAATGCCTGAAGCGGTTCAGCAACGTATTTTCAACCCATTCTTTACCACAAAACCCGTAGGCAAAGGAACAGGCATGGGAATGTCGATTAGCCATCAAATCATTACCGGAAACCATAGCGGCAATCTGAAATGCCTCTCTAGTCCTGGGGCTGGAGCCGAGTTTGTGATTCAAATTCCGATTCGACAACCCGCTTGTGAGAGAACGATCGTGTAGGGGCACGACATGTCGTGCCCTCATGCGGATCTGTCGCAAATGTTAGAGAGATTTTACGAGAGAATCATCGTAGAGCGTCTTGACATCAAGCGGCTGTGGAACCACTTTGAAATCATAGGCAGCTTTTGCAACCAGTTCAAAACTCTTGACAGCGTTGTTTGAGTTGTCAGCGTTGAACCCAATCGTTTTGTTGCCCTCGATATCGAACAGTGTGATTCCGGTCAGTTGTTCGCGTAACTCTTCAGGTTTAATTCCCAGTTTTCCTGAGGCAGCGGCGATCGCATCTGCGTCTCCTGCTTTTAACAGGGTGATTCCTTGATTCGCTGCTTTTAGAAACGAGAGTAATTCGGCTCTGCGATTTGCAATTAAGCTAGGGCGCGTAATCAAAACATCGGCAATCAAATTGGTGCCTTTAGTGCTAAAAATGACTTCTCCACCGCCTTCTTTTGCCGCTTTAGCGAGAAACGGCTCATAGGTCACGGCTGAATCGACGCGCTTGGCGCTAAATGCTGTCGCTGCATCGGGTGCAGGCAGATCTTTAATGCTGACATCCTGTTCGGTCAGTCCACCTTTTTCGAGGTATGCCCGCAGCAAAACTTTCTCGAACAAAACGTCTTCACGCGCCAGCGTTTTGCCCTTCAAGTCTGCCGCAGACTTAATTCCGCGTCCGATAATGCCATCCGAACCGTTTGAGTAATCGCACAGAAATATGATCTTCAGCGTGGGATCTTTCCCAGCCATTTGAATCGCATCTCCGGCTGTCAGCCAAGCCAGATCAAGCTTGCCAGACAGAAATGCTGTAATTTCCTCGGTGTTTGACTGAAACAAAATGTCTTGAATTTTGAGTCCGGCTTGAGTATAAAAGTCTTTCTTCACTGAGACATGATGCCCAGAGTAACCAGACCAAGGGTTAGTGCCAACAGTGAGTGTTTGAGGTTGGGCAGAATTATTTGCCGCATTGTTATTGCCTGATTGAGGAGAGCAAGCAACTATCCAAAACAGAGCAACTAATGCAAATGCAATCAGTTTGATAGAACGAAACTTAAACATCTAAGACTTCCTTTGGGAACGTGAAACAAATGACAAAAGACCTCGGTTTAGCAATCAAAAAGCCCGAAAGAGCCGTAACAGACTATGGCTGTTAAGCGTCTCTCCCGGGCTTTTGTCCCGCCGTGTGACTGCCTGCTCTAATGCAGACAGTTTGCTTCTCTCGGACCAGTCATTAAACCTTGCATTGCTTAATTGAGGCTTAATCGGAACCCTAGAAGCCATAAATTGTTCTAACGCGGAAAGGATTTCTTTAATGAGACAAGTGACTGCTCCTAGTTGCTGAGTCTAATGTCACTATTTGTAACACGCAACAACCAGAAAAAAGTATCTCAGATCACAGTTTTGCTACGGTTATTCGCGCAGCGACTGTAAAATCTGCCGCTTAATTTCGATAAACTCAGCCGATAACTTCGTTTCTAAATCGCGCTGTTCGGGCAGCCCGATCGCAACTTCTCGCTTCATCCGTCCTGGCGACGTACCCATGACGTAAACTCGCTGCGACAGAAAAATTGCTTCTTCGACATCGTGGGTAATCATCAGACCCGTGACGTGCGTTTGCTCCCAGAGTTCTAACAAAAATTGCTGCATTTGCTCTTTGGTTTGAGCATCCAACGCGCCAAACGGCTCATCCATCAATAAGACGGCTGGCTCGTTGGCTAGGGCACGGGCGATCGCGACTCGCTGCTTCATGCCACCCGACAATTGTTTGGGATAAGATTTGGCAAACTGAGTTAAGCCCACCACATTTAGATAATAATCAATGCGATCACGCTGCTCGGCTTTGGGCATTTTGCGAAGCTGTAACCCAAACGCAATGTTTTGTGAAACAGTCAGCCAAGGATAAAGCGTGTAGTTTTGAAATACCATGCCGCGATCGGAGCCAGGCCCAGTCACGGGTCGCCCATCAACTAACACACTTCCCGTAGAAGGATTGATTAGCCCGGCCACAATATTCAATAGGGTTGATTTGCCGCACCCCGAAGAACCCACTAGACAGACAAATTCTCTTGGAAAAATCTGAAGATTGATATCCTCTAGCACCGTCATTGAGCTACCTTGAAGCGCAAATGACTTAGACAAGCCACGAACTTCAAGCTTGGGAGGAGTCGGCGCAAGATCGGCGGCAGCAGGCTCAGTCTGTCCCCGTAAGTCTTGCGATCGGGTATCAAGCATGATTAAGTTTCCAAGATGGAGCAGTGAAAGGGAGATTCTTCATCAGTTAAATAGATACGATCGCTTCATAGTGTCATTTTAGATACATAAATAGGCAGTTGCCCGATAAACTCAAACAAATTTGCTGAACCCGATGAAGTCCAGAAATTTATATGGTGATAATAATCAAAAATATCCTATCTCATCATTTTGCTTAGTCGAAAAGATTTTATCGAGTAGCCTTTGATACAAAAAAGCGTGAGAGTCTCCTTAAACTGAGGGGAATGTCATTGATTGTTGACGTTGTATTCCATCACAGTTAGTTGTGTAACTTGATAAAGGATTAACTCAGTGGCTAATGCGAGTCTCGATTCTGCTAGTTCTCCTGATCGCCAACATCACTATCTCAAGCCTTCGGTCTTCTGGAGCATTCGCCAAGGATTCTCGCGCCGATTAGCCGCTTTAATTGTGATCGTTTCGTTGGCGGTTCCGCTCTTATTGTGGGCGATCGTTAGCTATGCCAAGCTAGTGCCGCCGATATTTTTGCCCACTCCCACGGCGGTGTTGCAGGCGGGGGTTGATATGTTTATAAACCACGATCTCCTGTCAGATGTGATCGTGAGTTGCAGTCGAGTGTTGGCGGGGTTTATAGCCGCAGCCGCGATCGGCGTACCTATGGGCATTGCGATGGGCACGTTCTACAGCATGAATAGTCTGTTTGCGCCCTTTGTGGGAACAGTGCGATATATGCCTGTGACTGCGTTTGTGCCACTGATTGTGATTTGGGTTGGGTTGGGTGAAGAATCAAAAATCTTGATCATTACGCTGGGCGTTGTTTTATATAACGCGATCATGGTTGCCGATGCGGTTAAATTTATTCCCAGCGAGATGATTAATGTTGCCTATACGCTGGGTGCGAATCGGCGGGATGTTTTGTTTAAAGTGATTATTCCGGCAACGTTTCCGAGTGTGTTGGATACGCTACGGGTGAATATTTCTGGCGCATGGAATTTTTTGGTGATTGCCGAATTAGTGGCGGCTCAAAGCGGTTTAGGGTTCAGAATCATTCAGGCACAGCGATATTTGCAGACTGAAAAAGTGTTGTTCTGCATTCTGTTAATTGGCGTGATCGGACTGGCGATCGATTACGGTTTGAGTTGGCTCTCAAAAGTTCTCACGCCCTGGGCAGATCAAACTCGACATTAACGTCAGTTCGACGAGTTTTTTCGCTTCGTTCTCAGCGGCTTCTGCCCCCTAAATCCCCCATTCTGGGGGACTTCAAACCCGATTTTCAGTTCAAAGTCCCTCACTTGTGGGGGATTTAGGGGGCGTTCCAGAGGTGCAACCGCAGCGAGGGATCTCATCGAATTCACGTGACATTAGAAAAATTTTAGATATCGCTGGGTTTCCCAATCAGATACATGATTGTGATACTCAAACCATTCTTGAGTTTTGAAGTCTACATAAGTTTTATACATCAAAGATCCCATCACGGTTTCACTGAGCGGATCGGTTGCAAATGCCTCGATCGCTTCCCCCAGCGTTCGCGGCAGTGTTTTAATGCCCATCTCTGTGAGTTTTGCCGACGTGCAGTTATACATATTTTCAGTATGCGGCTCACCGGGATCTAGATTTTCTCGAATGCCTTCTAAACCAGCCGCCAGAATCATTGCAGCCCCTAAATAAGGGTTACTTGAAATATCGGCGGCTCGACACTCGACCCGTCCGCCCCCTAGTGGAATGCGTAGCATATTAGTTCGGTTGTTGTTGCCATAGCAGATATAGACAGGTGCCCAAGTAAACCCAGACATACTACCTCGCGCGATCAGGCGTTTGTAGCTGTTCACCGTTGGCGCAATCACTGCACAAATTGCGGGCGCATGGCGCAACACACCCGCGATAAACTGATAGCCCAATTTTGACAACCCACAGTGACGCGAATCTTGACGATCGATAAACAAATTCTCTCCCGTTTTCAGATCTGCCAGCGACATATTGTAGTGAGCACCGCTTCCAGTTCGATTAGCAAACGGTTTAGGCATAAACGTTGCAAAATAACCGTGCTTACGGGCAATCTCTTTCACCATTAATCGAAAAAACGTTAAGCGATCGGACATCGTGAGCGCATCGGCGTAAGCAAAATCGGTTTCAAACTGACCATTGCCATCTTCATGGTCAAATGAATAAACATCCCAACCCAGATGATTCATCGCCTGCACAATTTCATCGACCCAAGCGTAGTTGTCGAGCAATCCTTGAAGGTCATAGCAAGGCTTTGCTAGACGATCGCGATCGCTAACCGGAGCTGCCCCTCCAGCGTCGTCTTTGAGAATAAAAAATTCTGTCTCAATGCCTAGATTAAACTGAAACCCCAGACCGGCCGATTGCTGCAAAACCGATTTGAGAATGCTGCGACAACACGCTTCAAACGGTTTGCCCTGCAAATATAAATCACTGGCAAACCAAGCCATCTCTGAGTTCCAGGGCAAAATCGTGGCACTCGCGGGATCGGGCATTGTCGCAACTTCATCGTCGTTCACGGCTTGAGGAACCCCGTCTAAAGCGGCTCCCGTGAATAACTCTGACCCTTGCATCATCGAGTCAAAATGCGTCAACGGCACCATTTTCGCTTTACACATGCCGTGAATATCGACAAAACTTGCGATCGCATACTTCACCCCTTGCGCTTCTAGAGTGGTTTTTAGTTGCTGCAATTCTGGAGTGGATTCGTGACTCATTGATTTTTTAATGAAGTTAGTTGGTGACTATTAGAACACGTCTGGCACGATCGACAGCGATTCTAACGGGGTTTTTCAATCATGGCGTGTTGCAGTTGTGTACTCAGTTCAGCAATACACGCGGCTAAAATGGCTTGTCCAAACGCTTCATCTGCCTGACTCGGATTTCCGACTCCTCCATGAACGCTTTCTTGATCGACAGTGTAGGCAAAGAAACAGTGCGCCGATCGATCGGGTTCATCCACTGCCCGATCCATCTGCACCAAATCGGGTCGCAGAGCCAACATTACCGACGTTTCTGCACAGTTCGCGTGAAAATTCACCGCATCGTGATGATAAAACTCGTGAATCTTGGGCGAGATTTCCCACAGCGTTTAGCGCAAAGCGCAACTCCGCAGGAACCGCAGCGCAATTCGCAACTCAGGATAGCGATGACGGACGTTTTCTAACCCACAGCGCAACGGTGCCCAATTCGTCACATGCCCATTCAGAAGCAGTAATCGAGAAAACCCTGCACTCGCTACCCACTCTGCAATTTCTAGAACGATCACCGCCAAGGTTTCGGGTCTGAGAGAAAGCGTTCCTGCCCACTTTTTGGAGTGACCTAACGAACAACCATCAGGCAAGGCTGGCAACACTGGAATTCCAGTTTGAGCAGAAACGCCATGCGCCACTGCGGTTGCTGAAAACGTATCGACTCCAACAGGTAAATGTAGCGCGTGTTGTTCGGTTGCCCCGATCGGAAGGATGACTAAATTAATGTCTCGATCGCGCAGTTGCGTAATCTGCTCCCACGTTAATTCTTCCCACAAAACAGATTTAGATGGCATGAAGACTCCTGAACTAAGTTACTCAGATCTTGCACCCGTATCAACGATTTCCCAATCACCCGCCCCGACTTAAAATTCGAGCTAAACGTATTGATGAGAATATACAGCCGTAAAACGCAGTCTTTCTCTAGATAGACGTTTTTCACTCGATCGATCGGCATGATTTTGAGCACGCTACATTACCAAGATTACTCCCATGACCCAAACCGAAGCGGTTGTTGCTCAGTTCAACGAGTTGCAGAACGGAGAAAAACGGCAAGTAACCGTCGGCGAAACCGCTGTTTTGCTGATTCGTCACGATAATCAGGTTTATGCTTTGGGAGCCTACTGTACTCATAACCAAGCGCCATTAGTTCAGGGCGTAATCCACGATGATCATATTGTGTGTCCTTGGCACAACGCTTATTTCAACATCACAACAGGCGACCAACAAGAACCACCGGGTTTAGATTCGCTACCGCAATACTCGCTCAGAATTGAAGACAATCAAGTCATCGTCACAGTTCCCGATTCGGCAGCGGGTAAAAGAACGCCGGACATGGTGCAGTATGACCCCGCGATTGATCCGCGCACCTTTGTGATTTTAGGAGCTGGAGCCGCCGGAACTCATGCCACCGAAACGCTGAGAGTTGTAGGCTATCAAGGTCGGATTGTGATGGTGACACGCGATGACAAGCTACCTTACGATCGTACGACACTCAGCAAGAACTATTTCACAGGCAAAGCTACCAAAGAGAAAATACTGTTGCGATCGCCTGCGTTTTATGAGCAGCATCACATTGAAGTACAGCTTAATCAAACTGTTCAGAATGTAAACGTGAATACGAAGACAATCACGTTTCAAAACGGAGAAACGCTTATTTATGATTCGTTATTGATTGCAACTGGCGGTCAACCACGTCAGTTAGAAGTTCCGGGTGCAGACTTACAAAATGTCTTCACGCTGCGGAGTTTTGCGGACTGCGAACGTATCCTCAAATCGGCTCAAAATGCGAGTCAAGCGGTGGTTGTCGGGTCTAGTTTCATTGGCATGGAAATTGCATCAGGACTCACCCAGAAAGGCGTAAAAGTCACCGTTGTTTCTCCAGCTTCGTTGCCGTTTGAGAAGACTTTGGGAGCAGAACTTGGACAGCTTTTTCAGCAAGTTCATGAGGAAAAGGGTGTGACCTTCCAAATGGGCAGGAAAGTCACGCAATTAGAAGGTGCAGGCGCGGTTCAAACCGTTGTCCTCGACAATGGCGGTAGCTCCGCTGCACAGAGTGTTCGCTTGCCTGCGGATTTAGTTGTGGTTGGCATTGGTGTGCAGCCTGTGACCGATTTCATTACTGGAATTGACCTACATCCCAAAGATCAAAGTGTTCCGGTCGATGAGTATCTTTGTGCGGCAGAGGGCGTGTATGCTGCCGGAGATATTGCTCGTTATCCAGATTGGCGCACCTCAGATTCAATGCGGGTTGAACATTGGCGGATTGCAGCACAACACGGGCGGATTGCCGCTTACAACATGGCAGGAAAACCGACAAAGTTCCGAGGCGTTCCAGTGTTTTGGAGTATGCAGTTTCAGTTTCCCATTCGCTATGTCGGACACGCGACAGAATGGGATGAACTGATTGTAGATGGCGACCTAAATCAGCGAGAGTTCATCGCATTTTATGTCAAAGATAATCAGGTGTTAGCAGCAGCCAGCAGCAAGCGAGATACCGAAACTGCCGCGATCGCAGAGTTGCTGCGACTCAACCAAATGCCGACTCCCGACGAGTTACGTCAAGGACAATTTAAGCTAATATATCCTGCTCTACTGAGTAATTAGCTCGATGCTCAGACGCAGGAGTTTCGATTTGCCCCCTGATTTCTTTCAGTCTTATCTGAATTCGATTTGTCAGCATTACGCGCAATGGTGTCGGGTTTACACACTAACAGATGTTGTCGGACAGGCTTCGAGTCAAGGATCGCCCACCGTTCCAATGTGGGATTTGGGATTGAAGGTGCAGACGATCGATCGTGACAAAGACCCAAAAACTAGCGAATCGAAGACCAAACGATTCACGGTGTTAGAAGGATTTCGCAAATATGCAGCCGATCACGTCTTATTAGTGGGGCAACCGGGTTCAGGAAAATCGACCGCGTTGGTGCGGTTACTGATCGAAGAAGCACAGAAAGCACAGCAGGATTCATCAGCGCTGATTCCCGTTCTGGTGGAGTTGAGGTATTACCAAGATTCGGTGCTGGAGTTAATGCGATCGTTCTTCAAAACTCATAATCTGTTGCTCGACCTCTCTACGATCGAAACTCTATTATTTGAAAGACGATTTCTGCTGCTGATAGATGGGCTGAATGAGTTGCCGTCAGAAGAGGCACGATCGCAACTTTCAGCACTTCGGCGCGACGATCGAAAAGTACCTATGATTTCCACCACGCGAGATTTGGGAGTCGGCGGCAATTTGAATCTGACCCGCAAGCTAGAAATGCAGCCGCTGACTGAAAAGCAGATGCAGGAGTTTGTACAATCGTACCTTCCCACTCGAGATACCTTGCTGCGACAGTTGGGCGATCGCCTGCGGGAGCTTGGTCAGACCCCGTTGCTACTGTTGATGTTGTGTTCAGTCTTTGCAAACAACCAAACCCGAGTGCCACCTGATTTGGGTTCTGTGTTTCGGGAGTTTACGCAAATCCACTATTGCAAGCTAAAAGAGGATGCGCCTGTCGCAGAGGGTTCGCGCGAGTATTGGGCAGAAATGCTGCAAGTGCTGGCATGGAAAATGACTCAGAGAAAGTCAGCAACAGAATTGCAGGTGGAGATCGAGATGGTGCGATCGTTAGAGCTTTCGCAGATGGTTGAGATTCATTTGTTGGGGGTGGGGCGATCTGAAAATCAATGAAGCAGTTCAAAATCATTATCGAAAAACATCCTGATGGATACGTCGCTTACCCGATCGGGGTCGTTGGTGCGATCGTCGGGCAAGGTGACACCAACGAAGAAGCCTTATCTGATGTGAAATCTGCGATCGCCACCTACATCGAAGTTTTTGGCAAAGAAATCCTAGAAGACACCTCACCTGTAGAGATTTTCATTGACGAAGCAGCGATCGCGGTCTGATGGTCAAGTTTCCAGTTGATGCTCCCAGAAATCGAGTCACCAAAACCTTTGAGTCAATGGGCTTCCGAATCGTTCGTGGACGAGAACACACGCCCATCTGCAAAAAATTGTATCTTTGCAGTCAACCCTTATGATGGCAACTGGACTTATTGGAGTCAACGAAGAGGAAATTACCCCGGAACGTCTCAAATGATGGCATTAGCTCTCAAAAGACAGAAAGGGAAATGTCCTGAATGTGGATTACACTTTCACCCGGAAGATCAAATAGAAATTCATCACCTGGATGGAAACTATAGGAATAACCGGAAGGAAAATTTGACCGCTACCCATCGTCACTGCCACGACCGGATACACGGTGGATTAAGCATTCTTTCACAACAATTAAGTACCCATGCCAAGGGTCAACTCGGAGAGGAGCCGGATGAAAGAAAACTTTCACGTCCGGTTTTGAAGCCAAGCCGGGAGGGCGATCTCCCGGCTTAGGTTAGCGGCTTTACGCATCACGACTTGTAAAAAAATCGATTAATCTACCGATTTCAGCCTGAAATTCTTAAACTGATAGAGAGCTTAGTTTTTTACACGGCTTAAGATTAGAAGGCTCTGGTTAATTTAGTAGGTTTCTTTCTACGATCGGCGGTGTGGGCTAACGTATAGGTAGCACACCCTTTTGTATACACATCAAGAGGAAAGACAGAATTATGGGATTATTTGACAGAATCAGCCGCGTGGTTAGATCGAATGTCAACGATATGGTGAGCAAGGCTGAAGACCCAGAAAAGATTCTGGAACAAGCTGTCATCGATATGCAGGAGGATCTGGTGCAGTTGCGTCAGGCAGTTGCTAGCGCGATCGCGAGTCAAAAACGCAGTGAGCAGCAATATAACCAGGCGCAAACGCAGTCGAATAATTGGCAGCAAAAAGCCCAGCTTGCGCTGCAAAAAGGCGACGAAAATCTTGCCCGCGAAGCCCTGCTCCGCAAAAAAACTCACGCTGACACGGCAACGACTCTCAGGACTCAACTCGATCAGCAAGTCACCCAGGTTGACACGCTCAAGCGCAGTTTAATCGCTCTAGAAGGCAAAATCTCTGAAGCGAAAACCAAGAAAGATATGCTGCGGGCACGGGCCAGTGCTGCCAAAGCTCAAGAGCAATTGCAGAACACCGTCGGAAATCTGGGCACAAGCAGCGCAATGGCAGCCTTTGAGCGGATGGAAGAAAAAGTCTTGACCCTAGAAGCGCGATCGCAAGCGGCGGCTGAGCTGGCAGGTGCCGATTTAGAAAGCCAATTCGCAAGGCTAGAGTCGGGAGATGTTGACCTCGAACTCGAAGCCATGAAGGCGCAAATGCTGGCTCCGGGCACGCCTCAAAATCAGGCTCAGTTGCCCGGAACTGCACCCGCTGAGACGACTCCTCAACCCAAGACAGCCGCGTCTCCTCAAGATCAGCAAGTCGTTGACGCAGAGTTAGAAGACCTGAAAAAGCAACTCGATCAGCTTTAAGATTGCTGCGATTTACCTCTAGAACTCCGACTTCTCAAAGAAGTTGGAGTTCTTTGGTTTTAAGGTTTCTTGCAAAAGCCGCCAGCATCGGAGAGCTAAGGCTTTAGAATTATGAACGGATGTTAATAACAGTGATGCCGATATGAGTAGCGTTCGGGTAATTGGGGATAACGAATTTGAGACAGAAGTCTTGAAAGCCGATCAGCCCGTGCTGGTTTACTTTTGGGCTTCGTGGTGTGGCCCTTGTCGGTTGACGGCTCCTTTAGTTGAAAGCATTGCATCTAGCTATGGCGATCGCTTAAAGGTGATCAAGATGGAAGTCGATCCAAACCCTCAAAGTGTCTCTCAGTGCAAAATAGAAGGTGTTCCCGCGTTTAGATTTTTTGAAAGCGGCGAAGTGAAAAAAGCCAGCGAGGGCGCAATCACCAAACAAAAACTAGAGGATTTTGTGCTGTCTCAGCTTTCGGCGTAGGTTACATTCACTTAAAGCGATACACTTTAAACCTGACTTCTGTCGTCTCAATGCTGATCCGCGATCGCAAAGGCGTATGCAATTTGCCACCCGTTTAGAACCGCTACAAGTCAACGTCTTTGCTGACATGGATCGGGCAAAAACCAAAGCCAAAGCAGCCGGACGTGATGTCATTGATCTGTCACTGGGATCATCTGATTTACCCACTCAGCCCCATGTGCTGGAGGAGATCGAGCGATCGCTTCATGATCCCAGCACGCATGGCTATCTTTTGTTTCACGGCACTCAGGCATTTCGTCAAGCGGCTGCTAATTGGTACACCCAAAAATTCGGCGCTGCGATCGATCCAGAGACGGAGGTATTGCCCCTGATCGGCTCTCAAGAAGGCACTGCCCATTTGCCACTCGCAATCTTGAATCCAGGTGATTTTGCGCTGCTGCTCGATCCGGGTTATCCATCTCATGCGGGTGGGGTTCATCTGGCAAGCGGTCAAATTTACCCGATGCCGATCACCGCCGAAAATGGGTTTCTGCCAGTTTTACAAAACATTCCGCCTCACGTTTTGGCACAGTCGCGAATGATGGTGTTGAGTTATCCCCACAATCCGACGACAGCGATCGCGCCGCTCTCTTTTTTCAAAGAAGCCGTCGCATTCTGTCAGCATCACGATCTAGTTTTGGTGCATGACTTCCCGTATGTGGATTTGGTGTTTAGCGAGACGATCGTGCCCTCGATTTTGCAAGCTGACCCTGATAAAAGCGTCTCGATCGAGTTCTTCACGCTCTCCAAGTCCTACAACATGGGTGGCTTTCGGGTGGGTTATGCGATCGGCAATGCGAAATTGATTCGAGCACTCAGGTACGTCAAAGCCGCCGTAGATTTCAATCAATATCAAGGCATCTTAAACGGAGCGATCGCGGCTCTCACAGGTTCTCAAACTGGCACTCAAGAGGCGATTGCAACGTTTCGTCAGCGTCGAGATGTCTTTGTCGGAGCGCTCGATCGCATCGGATGGAAAGTTCCCACTCCTCAAACCGCACTATACGTCTGGGCAAAACTACCAAAACCCTGGAGCGCAAATTCGATCAAATTCTGCATAGATCTCGTAGAAGCAACTGGGGTTGCCGTCTCACCTGGTGCAGGATTTGGTAAATCGGGTGAAGGATATGTGCGATTTGCGCTGGTTCATCCATCAGAAATTTTAGAAACTGCGGTCGATCGCATGGCTCAATTCCTCTGATCGATGCACTCGTGAAATCGCCCTCAGAAAAGCTTCACACAGCCTTGATAGTAGCCGAGAAAGCTTAATCAGAACTTTGCCAAAGTCCAGTAGACTTTTTTGTAAATTGGGCAGGATAGAGTAGCCAGATATACACAGCTTCCAAAACGATTTCTGGACTGGGACTGCTCAGAGTTGCCCCTGCATTTAACTTCACAAAAACGGCGCGATATGGCAAAAAAACTTTCTCGATTTGCGATTACAAGCGCGATCGTAACGGCAAGTGCAATTATGGGCACTCCAGCCTTTGCAGGCACACTATCGGGCGCAACGATCGGCGGCACTCAGCCAACCGACTATCTGATCTACGATGCCAACAACACCAACACGTTTGAGGTTGCTAAAACTCCAGCAAACCTGGCGAAGGTTTTGGGTGGCAATAGCACCAGCCCGACGGGTAACGTTGAACTCGCCGCCAGCAGTGAAAAACCTGGCTTCAATTTCACCAAAAACACCAGTCTGACAGGAACCATTGGCGGCAAAGCCATCACCATCAGCAGCCTCACTAAAGATGATTGGAACAGTGCCTATAATGGCACCACGTTTGGTCAATCTTGGTTTAATCAAGCAATGACTCAAAACGGGTTTGGTAGCTTGGCGGGCACCAGTGATGGGGTGCAGGTGTTCAATATCTTCAAAACCTATGGTGGCTTTGAACGGTTTAGTGACCCCAACATTTCCTATCTAAATCAGAACGACACGACGGGTGAGATTCAAGTCGGCTTGGCAGGTCACCTAAATGCCAATTCTCTCATCACAAAATCACTCGATGCCTATCTCGCGGGCTTGACTGGAAACTCAGCAGCAACTCAACAGAGCAAAGTCAAGATTACTGGGTTAAAAAACCAGTTAGGAGCCAGCACCATTCAAGCCAGCGAGGTCTTTAAGTATACCTACAATGGGGTCACTGATTACGGCTACGGCTTTTCTGCAACGAAATCTAATCTAGTTGAGAAGAGTGATGGCATCTCTCATAGTGGAAACTACGAAATCAAGATCAAAGGGGTTGCCCCGCCAAAGCATGTTCCTGAGCCGTCCACTTTGATGGGCTTAGTGGGGTTGGGCAGCTTGCTTGCGTTCAAGCGCCGTCTGCTCAGAAAAGCGTAAAGCTTTCAGATTCATTCACAAAATGCGAAACGGGAGCGAATAGCTCCCTTTTTTTGTGCGCTGAAGGTAGACCGCTCGTTGCTCTCAAAGGTGAGTGGGGAACACTGCGATCGGGAATTCTAAGTATGCACATCAAAGCCCATTGCCTATCCAAAATCGCTATTAGCGCAGACTTGCCGCCTTTCCTAAATAGTCCCGCGAAACAGTCACGAAAGCCGATATTGTGATTGACGATCGAACACTACCTGGAGCGAAGCTACCGCATCCTGACAGGGCAACAGAAACCAAAACAAAAGTCGAAGCGACGGGACATGAATCGAGTCATATTTGGACTCCCCATTTAGACCCGAACAACACGTCTAGAACATTACTCTTGAAGCTTACTTTGCCGTCGATCGCAGTTTCAACACTTTCACTGTATTTTAGCCAAAAGTTTGGTTGTGATCGTACCGATTCTGGTCGAAAATAGTAGGTTCTTGCAGCTTTTTTCAAAAGTTTGAAGCTACCGCATCGTGCGTGGAACCCATTGCTGGAAGCTCTCTAAGTGGTTCCAATACGCTAAATATCCGGTGAATGCCCAGATCAGTGCTGCTGCAACTAATACGATCGCGCCAACGAGTCGCCAAGTGCGATTCTCTCGAAACAACAGTAATGTTGGTAATGCACAAACGCCACCGATTCCGGTCAAGATAAAGCCAATGCTAGAGACTAAGGGTTGGTTAGTCAGTCCTAGATTTAGTATGCGGATGCCGACAACGATCGCGACTAAGCCCGCAAAAAAACTATAGAGGGCTAAGGCGATCAGATCCCAACCTTGAGCGATCGCAACAGCGGTGCCAACAAAGAGAATGCCAAATAAAACACTCGTTTCACCAAACGCAATATTGAAGCTGCCTGGGACGGGCCAAGTCAACATCATGTGTAACCCTGTGGTTAACGCGATCGCACCTGAAATCCCAAAACCAGGAATCCAGCGTTTCTGATGAGCATCTTCTAACCCAGCATAAACATAATACGCTAGTAAACAGAGTCCCGCGACCATGTTAATCAGCATGAGTGTGATGTAGTCGATAAACATAGTAACTTCCCTGAAAAGACTTGGATAGATGGGATGACTTCAGAGAGATAAAAAATCTAGAACTCGGTGTTGGAGTCTCAAACATTGCTAAAAGAGTTATGTTAAAGATTGAATTGTTTGAGTTCACCCTGCGTCTACCTTTAGGTCAATAATAGTTAGCAGTTAATTACTTTTCTGGTTTATACAAACAATGGTTGCAGAGTATGGAAAAAGCGCATTTGATGCAGGAAGCTGCTGTGAGGCGACGAGAATCCTATTTGAGCAAAGAAGGCTCTGAAAAAGGAACCACTTCGTATTAGACTTCCTGCATCAATACTCCGCCCTCATCCTAGCCCTCTCCCCAAAAAGAGGGAACAGGAGAGTTCTGGTTCCCTTCTCGCCAAGGAGAAGGGTTAGCACATTTCTAATTCACGCCGCGAAGCTTGCGCGTATTGTCCACCAGACTTTGGGTAAAGAGATCGAACCGTTCAGCAAGTTTGTTGTCTAAGAGTTTGCCGTCTTCATCAAAGGCTTTCCACGCCTGCGCGATGCCGACTTGTTCAGGAATCACCCACGCATTCACCCACCGCATAATTAAGCGCAAATCGTTGAGGGCGTTGCTGTTTGCCTGTCCGCCCAAGACGCTGATTAGCCCGGTGACTTTCCCTGCCATTTCTTCAAAGCCCATTAAATCTAGAGCGTTTTTTAGCACTCCACTGACGCTGCCGTGATATTCGGGGCTTGCTAGCACGATCGCGTCCGCCTTTTTGACGGCATCTTGCAACCGCTTGACATCAGGGTAGTCAGAATAGTCATCTCCTCCATCGCAGAATGGGAGATCCATTGTTCGCAAATCAAGCAGTGTGACCTCAGCGCCCAAGGCAGCCAGGCGATCAACGGCTTGCTGAAGTGCCAGATAGGTGGAGGAACCCGATCGTAAGCTTCCCCCAATTGCAACGACTTTCACCATTCTGAATGTTCCTCTTTGTGATTAAAAAGTTTTCTGAAGAGACTCACGCTTTAGTTTGCAAAAATTAGAGCAAAGTTGTCTACGTTAATAGAGATGAACTCACGACAAGACTAAAACGAAGTCGTTATGACTACATACAGTCTAACTGTTAAATGAAGAAAGTGTCAAAGATTTTGTGAGCAGTTAAAAGGTGAAGCTGAGTCGCAGCGATCGAGTCATACTCTAGCGACGAATTTCACGTCAATCATCCTGTGGTAGTCTTAGCAACACATTTGTTGCTTCCTGCTGCTAATGGGCAGACCGATTTTTATGAACATTCGCGCCGTTTCTTTGGCGATCGCTCACCGTTTTCGATCAGCAGAACTTTGGCTGGTGCTGAGTTTAGCGTTTGCCGCTCTCTATGGCGGGTTGGCCTTGCAGGAAGCATTTTCTAGCGAATATGTGATTCAGGACGATGCGCGAGTCTATCTAATTTGGATGCAGCGGTTTCTCGATCCGCAACTCTTTCCGCAAGATTTGATGGCAGATTATTTTCAGTCTGTCACTCCTTGGGGGCTAGGAACGCTCTATCGCATGATGGCAATGGGGATTTCTCCCTTGGTGTTCAGCAAGCTGCTGCCGTTGGTTCTCAGTCTGCTTGTAGGCTGGTATGGATATCGGTTAACAGTGCAGTTGTTTCCGATTCCGATCGCAGGTTTTTTTAGCAGTGTGATTTTGCTGCAAAGCTGTTGGCAGCGAGATGATCTTGCCTCTGCATCTCCCCGATCGTTTTGGGAATTATTGCTGATTGCTTTTCTCTATTACCTAGCGCGACAGGCTTGGATTCTCTTAGCGATTACAGTATTGGTGATGAGCCTATTCTGCCCTCTGTCAGCCGTGTTGATCGCTTTGTTTATCAGTTTGCGTTGTCTGTGGTTTGTTGGAAGTTCTATTCGAGCTAATCGAGTGAGAAGCCTAAAGCGTTCTTCACTGCGATCGTGGATTGCAGCCGACTGGTTTCCAAAACCACTGCGCTTAGAATTAGGGATTTTAGTTTTAACGATCGCGGCACTGCTTCCTTATGTGTTGAGTCAGTCAGAGTTCGCGCCCACGGTAACAGCGGCTCAAGCCCGCACCATGCCTGAGTTTTTGCCGGGAGGACGATTGCCCTTTTTCTTTCCCAGTTTTTTTGGATTTTGGTTAGATGGCACTGATAGCGGAATTCAGATTACCGCGAATCCACCTTTGATCACGATCGGGTTATTGTTGCCGTGGCTGCTCAAGTTTCGCCCCCAGATTCCGCTTTTAAAGCAACTGCGATCGGAATGGAAACTCCTACCGCAGTTGGCGCTATCGGGCGTAGTAGGATTCTTGATCGCTCACATAATGTTTGCCAAACTCCACTTTCCGAGTCGCTACACAACTCATAGTTGGCGGGTCGCAATGGCAATATCAGCAGGCATCGTCTTGGCGATCGGGCTAAATTCGCTGCTTAATTGGGCACGGCAAGCCCGATCTTCTGTTCGCAATCTGCTGGTGCATGGCATGGTTGGAGTATGGATAGTGGCAGCCGCGCTATATCCTCATCTGGTGTGGAAGGAGTTTCCCAAAATGGGTTATGTCACGGGCGGAAACCCTGCGCTCTACCGATTTTTGCAAGCTAGCCCAAAGTCCAGCTTGACGGCTTATTTAGGGCTAGACGGCAGTAACTTGCCGATGTTTGGTCAACGGTCTACGCTCACTGCTCAAGAATATGCAGTGCCGTTTCATCTGGGCTACTATAATCAGATTCGTCAGCGAACGATCGAGCTTTTAAAGGCTCAATACAGCCCTGATCTGGCGCTTGCAAAACGACTAATCCAGCAATACCGCATTAACTATTGGCTAATTGATCAAGCTGCATTTAAACCTGAATATCTCCGAAGTTATCGCTGGTTTCGACTATTTGAACCTGAAACCGGACGTGCGATCGCCTATTTAAAAGCTGGTAAGTTAGGGGCGATCGCTCAAGTCATGCCTCAATGTCGCCTCACCACAGCAGGCGGAGTCACGATATTAGATGGACAGTGCATTCTCAAACAAAAGCAGATTAGTGCTGCACCCACTGACGCAGTTTAGACGGCAACTCTTTTCTCGATCGACCCACCGGATCAATGCAAACATGACGAGTCGAGGCTCGACTTGCGGGACGATCGAAATCAGCTAACCCAATTTCATAAATAATCTCAAACTCACTGTCATTAATCGGGTGAGGACTGATTTGCACCGATAAGCGATCGCCACAGTGTAAAGGGCGAAAAAAATCAACATCCGCATGAACAATGGGAACGGCAACATCAGAATCTCGAAAGAATGATTTCAGATCAATGCCTGCGGCGATCAAAATTTCTTCGTAAGCTTCATGGCAAATCTTGAGAATATTGGCAAAATAAACAACGCCAGCCGCATCAGTATCTTCAAAACGCACCGTTCGTTGATAGATAAAAGTCATTGATTTGATGGCTCAAATAGGGCTAAATCAGCTTGCAGAAAATCAATAAACTGCCGTGCAGTTCTGCCCGATCGCCCGTTATGTCGAGTTGCCCACTGCAAAGCACGATACTCCAAATCCTGCGGCTCTAGCGTGATTTTTGCCCGTTGTGCGAGGTGATCAATCATCTTTAAATAAGTGGTTTGATCCGCAGGTTCAAAGGTGAGCGTTAAGCCAAAGCGATCGCTAAACGATAATTTTTCTTGCACAGTGTCCCAGTGATGAACTTCGTCAGCATCTTTGGGGCGAGGACGATCGTCAAAAAACTCGCGAACTAAATGCCGTCGATTTGAGGTGGCATAAACTACGACATTTTGAGGACGAGCCGTGAGATTACCTTCCAGCACAACTTTTAGCGCTTTATAAGCATCATCGTCTTCTTCAAACGATAAATCATCGACAAAAATAATAAATTTCTGAGGTAAATTCCGCAATGGCTCAACGATTTCGGGCAGATCTTTGAGTTCAGATTTGCCGACTTCAATCAGACGAAGCTGACGATCGTCATACTCTCGCAGCAGCGACTTCACGAGAGACGACTTCCCCGATCCCCGGCTGCCATAAAGCAAAACGTGCAGAGCCGCATGACCAGACAGCAGAAACGCTGTGTTTTTGAGCAGCATTTCACGCTGACTTTCATAGCCAATCAAATCAGATGCTCGGAGCGAATCGGGATGAGCGATCGCGTTCAGTTGCCCATTTTGCCAACGAAATGCCCGATATTCTGCAAAAATTCCCGTCCCAAACTCGCGGTAGTAGGCAGATAACGCTTCTAAAGCTTCCGCCCAATCTGGCATCGTTCCTAGCTTAGTCTTTAGCTGTGAGGCGATCTTTTCTGAGTCACTCACCGTCATTTTTTGGGATAACTCATCTGACCAAGCAGTTAAATTTTCAGATGAAGTTTGTTGGGTAACCCACTCACAGATTTGCTCACTCCCACAGCCATAGAGACTCTGTAATATCTGTAGGTCGCGCTTTACTGCTTTGATCAAGGCAGACGGGAGATCGTCAGCTTTTTGGACGTGACGAGAAAAAGCATTTTCTGCGGTCAGAAGCCGATCGAGCACATATTCCTGCCAGCCTTGATTGCGTTCAGCCAGTGCCGTAAACCAAGTTCCATAAGCCTGTAGCGCAGCGGAACTGTCTGCACGGGTGAGCGACTGCAACAACTCTAAAAAGGCTTGCCCCACCCGATCGCTTAAAATCTCTCGATATACCAGCAATGAGAGTAGATTCTGATGCAGGGTTTGAGGTGCGCTGACTGGAGTATTCATAAACTCAACCACGCCAACACGACTTTAGGTGCAGGCAGAATAATCAGCAGCACTAGAGCCAGCGCTAACAGCCCAATCACATCGCGGACGTTGTTTAACTCAGTGACATCGTTCAGCGCAGGCTCATCAGTGGCAGGAAGCAGCAATAGCAAAATTGCCCACAGCAGCAAATGTTGTTGGGCAAATGAGAGAACCAGCAGCAGCAATCGAGAAATTTGTCCGATCGCGGCTCCGGTGCGCTGCCCAAACATGGCATGCACCATCCGTCCACCGTCTAGCTGTCCGACGGGCATCAAGTTAAAGGCACTAAACAGCAAGCCAATCCAGCCCGCGACAGCGATCGGGTGCAGATTAATGGCCTTTTGAGCCACCAACTCGCTTCCGAGAGCTAACTTTCCTAACACTGCCAGCACCACAGAATATTTAGGATTCAGTGCCTCAAAGCTGAGTAACCCGGCTCCTGGTTTAGGCGGTAGGGCAACCACGCTGGAATGATCTAAGCCCCAAAACAGCAGGGGGATCGCGATCGCAAGTCCTGCCAATGCGCCAATCACACCCACATCAAACAGCGCTTTGCGGTGAGGAATCGGCGATCGAATCTGAATAAACGAGCCAACCGTCCCCAAGGGGATCAGCGGCAGGGGAATGACTGGAATGAAATAGGGCAGAGTCGCGGCGATGTGGTAGCGGCGAGTTGTCCAATAAGAACCCAGCGATCGTATGGCAAAAAATCCCATGATTGCCAGCGCATAGGGCAACCCTTGCACTAATACGGAGGGTTCCAAAGTAGGCTGTTTCCCGGCAATTTCTAACCCTGCCAGCGTTGTGGTAAGCAGCGTCATTGCCGCTAGACCCAGTGCAATGCCAGGACGAGTCAGCCGTTGATTTTGTCTCGCCTCTACGCTGGCTTGAGGGTTAGGCACCAGCGCAAAGAAGGGTTTATTATCGTTCAGCCCTTCTTGAAACACGACAAAGAAGCGATCGCCAAATTTTCCTTCGACGTTTTCCTGGATTGTCTTGTAGGCAACTTCTGGCACGGTGCGTAGCTGTCCCCGACAGATCACGGCTTGCGGACGATATTCAATATTTTGTAAATAATAAATTGACCAGGGAAAACAGCCTTGTAAACTGGTCTCCTCGGCTTTATTAATAGGGCGCGAAACAGGTTGCTCAACAGGTTGCTCAGATAGCGTTTCTGGGGTCGAAGATGGCGTTTGGGAAGCCGTATCGAGCGCAGAAGTCGGCGCAATTCGCCCTTTTTGAATTAAGTATAGATAAAGTGCCAAACAGCCCACAAACAGCAAAATGACCAACTCTAAGGGCATTCGTCGCTGTGTTCCAAACGCGATCGCCCAAGCGGTGAGCAAAAACGCAGGCATCATGGCAACGAGCCAGAGCACCCAAACAGGAGTGCGAGTGATTCCGGTCACTCTCTGCACAATAAAATATGTAATCAGTCCTAATACAAATAACCAGATCCAATTCATGCGCTGAATTTTAAGAATTTATGATGCAGTAGATTCCGAAACACCGTCGTAGAGCCTTGTTTAGTCGTTGAGAGATGCCCCGGTAGGATTTAAACCATAGCACTCAACCCACTGCCACCGTTTGCTAATAGATTCAATGGGTAAAGTTGCAGAAGCCTAATATTTTTTCGTTCTTTGTAGAATCCTCAACAATCTGGCAAAATCAACAGGGGCGAACCACTTAGGATCGCGTAAGGGCATGGCACTGCCGTGCCCATTATCATTGCAAGTAACCGATATTATTCAATTCGCATTCCTTACTATTAGAATTGACAGCCCATCAGTCAATATTTTTATAACACCAGTGCCTTCAGAACAATTTGCGTCTTCCTCTTCCACTCCTCTTCAGGCTAGTTCATCTCGTCAAAAGGTGTCATCTTCCAAACCGCCCCGTCTCGTTTTAAGCAGCGATGACGGCTCTTCTCCTCACTTTATTTTTGCGTTTGCGCCCAATCGAGATACGTTGGGTGGAACAGCTTATCTGATTATAGAAACAGAAGGCAATATCTTAGTAGACTGCCCTGCCTGGGATGAGGCAAACCAAACCTTTTTGCAAGCGCAGGGGGTGCGCTGGTTGGTGATGACGCATCGGGGTGGCATGGGCAAAGTTAGAGACATTCAGCAGGCATTAGGCTGTGAAGTCGTGATTCAAGAGCAAGAAGCCTACTTACTACCAGGGTTAGCGCTGACGGTCTTTCGCGAAGAATTGAGCCTCAATCACAGTCGCCTGATCTGGACTTCAGGACATTCTCCGGGTTCTGCCTGTCTCTATCACCAGGCTTGGGGGGGAGTGCTGTTTTCAGGTCGGCATCTGGTGCCCGATCGTCACGGCAACCCCGCGCCCCTCAGAACTGCCAAAACCTTTCATTGGGTTCGTCAAATTCGCAGCGTCCAAACGCTATTGGATCAATTCACACCCGACACGCTGCGGTTTCTCTGCCCAGGCGCAAGTATTGGCTTTCTGCGGGGCAAACAAACGATCGCAGACCCCTACCCCAAACTGGCTCAACTAGACCTGCAAGCCTGCCTAAAAATGCAGCCAATTCTCTAAAGCATCAGCCGTTCTAGCGCGTGCGGGTCGGGAATGCAGAGGGTGTCACGATCGCGCTCAATTAATCCTTTCTTCTCTAATTTGCTCAACACTCTGGTCACCGTTTCTCGCGCTAGACCACTCAGGCTGCTCAATTCGCGGTGAGGAAGGTTGGGAATCTCGATTCCTCTAAGGCTGCGCTTGCCCTGACCTTCGGCTAAAAACAGCAGAATATCTGACACCCGTGAGGTGCTGTCAGATTCTCGCAGTCTCAGCCGCCGATTGACCTGTCGCAGACGACGCGCCATGAGTTGAGCCAGTCTGACTCCTGCTTGTGGCTCGTGGTTGAGCAGTTGCACAAAATCTTGAGCGGGCATGTTGCCGATCGCCGTCGGAGCCAGCGTGATCACATCGGTCGATCGCGGCACTTCATCTAGGGGTGCCATCTCTCCAAACAGTTCTCCTTTGCCCAAAATGTTGAGGGTGACTTCCTTGCCGTCGAGGTTATAGGTTCTAATTTTTACCCAGCCCGTCAAAATAAAATAAACAGAGCTTCCCCAGTCATTTTCTAGAAGAATGACTTGATTTGCAGGGTGGCTTCGCATCACCACATGAGCAGTCGCTTTCTCAATTGCCGCCTCTGGCAACCCGTCAAAAAAGGGAGCAGAGGTGATCGATTCACTAGAGGAGTTGTCGGGCGAGTTATGCCAATCTTCCATTGGAACTTTAGTTTGAGGGGGGCAGGTCACACTGAAGAGCGAAATTTTAGAAAACCTAAATTCAGGGCTGTTCGTTTAGTAGAGCTTATTCCTTAAAATTAGTAGAATTACAGATCAATTAAGCGGATAGGCATGTGTAGAAGCAAGAGTTTATGGCAATTAATTTATACAGTAGTTAGTCGCTTTTATACAGTAGTTGGTAGCTTAATGACAGATGACGATTCCGTAGTTTGTTTCACGATCATCTATCTCAAAAGAGTTGAGGCAGCCGCTACTCCATTAACTAGCGTAAACCACACGACATCATAGCCTAAAGTTTTGCTGACATCCGAGGAAACCACAGTTAAACCGCTAAAATTGGACAAACTACAAAAAGCGCTCCGCTATAGTGCTGAAACATCTCAATTTAATACTGAGTTTCTGTCTGTTATCTAGTGATATTTTAGACGCTTTCCGTAACGATGAATTCTTAAAGTGATTCAGGTTTCAAGAAAGGGGTTCCTCAGTTCTGCAAAACTTTAATCAAGGACGCGATCGTGACTTCTCAGATAGATCAACTTCAGATCCTCATTGACCAAGTTGACAGCGCACTTAGCAAAGCGGTTTCTCGTCTTCCTTGGGCAGCAAGTGGGCAAATCAATCAGCAGCGTCAAGTCTTGCAACGAGTGCGTGATTATTTGATTGGGCAGCAACGATCGGCGGCAAATTTTGCTGAAACGACGCAAGAATCTGCGGCGCTAAATCAGTCAGAAGCTAATGCCCAACAAGTCATGCAGTCTATGACGCAAGAGATCACTGAGTTGCGCTCAACGCTGCTTAGACCCTTGAAATCTGAAGTGATCACTCTAACCCAGCAGCGAAATGCGCTGATGCGTCAAGTTCGGCAGCTAGAGGCTCAGATCCACAGCCACGCACTCGAACAATCCGATCCGTCTGCTCTCAAGTCTTCTCAAGTTGAGCAGTTGCAGACTGTACACGATCGCGCCGATCAAGTGTTGGGCACACTCGACGCTACCTTAAGGATCGTCTTTGATTCGCTACAGCAAGATATCGACGCTTACCAAAATTCGCTCTCTCAAGGACTCGCCAAGCTCCATGGCTTAGGGGAGCAGGGAGAAGTTATGTTTACCGAGCTAATCAGCCGTCTGGCGCAGCAATTGGGTCAAGAATCCTCCCATTTGCAGTCTCAACCTCAATTAGCGGATAGCGGGTTGCCGTTTCAATTAACTCAGAATCCCGCCCCGTTGATCGGCAATAGCGCGATCGCGGCTAGAGCTACGCATACAGCCTTTGACCCAACGACGATATCGCTTCCTTACCCTGGAACTGAAATACCGACTTCTCGCACAGAAACCCCTGAACTATTCTGCAACGAGTCTGATTCTATTCACACGCTCACCGATTTGTTAGAGCAAATAAGTCGTGGAACGCAGGAGCCTCTTAACGTCGTTTCAGTTGCGCCACCCGCGCTTACAGAAACAACCTACACGCCAGAAGAAGATCTATTGCCTATACACCCTGCTCAGAATGCAGAGCTTGGCCAGAGTGCTTTAAGTCAAGTTAGTGAGGAGTCTCAGCTAGAAAGAGAGGAGCAAGACGGGACATCTTCTGATTCGGCGGACTCTCAATCATCGTCTTCTGCCCCTCCGAGTGTGATCAAATTGTCTGGGATGGATGATCTATTTACTTAGATAAGAATCTTCAGCCTCGCAAAAAGTGAATCGACAGGGCACCCATCTAAGGAAGATTTTCTTAAGCCCTATCTGAACTTCATAAAAACTTGAGTCAGTTCAAAGATTGAGCAAATGTCGCCCCTTTTCCTACCGTCTAGGGGGTGAGGCTGAATATATTGGCAGTGAAGTCAACCTTGTAAAAATTGGCTGCTGCCCGTGATGATGTCTCCTGAAATTTCCTCTCCTTCCTACTCAATCTTGCTTGACTGCGCTCAAGAATCTGAGATTTCTGCGATCGAACTTGCGAGTCCCGTTGAATTGGAGGTTCTCCACTCTTCGGCACACAATAAGCTAAAACGACTAATTGATATTGTGGGTGCTGTAGTTGGCTTGGGCATCACTGCGATCGTGGCAGTTCCTTTAGCGATCGCCATTCAGCGTGATAATCCAGGCCCCGTTTTTTATAGCCAAACGCGCTGTGGTGTTAAAGGAAAGCCCTTCCGAATTTGGAAGTTTCGCTCAATGGTTGCCGACGCAGAACAGCGAAAGCACCTGGTCGAAAATCAGGCGAAAGGGCATATCTTTAAAAACGAAAACGATCCTCGAATCACTCGCGTCGGTGCATTTTTGCGTCGCACCAGTCTAGATGAGCTTCCTCAGTTTTGGAACGTGCTCAAAGGTGAGATGAGCTTAGTCGGAACCCGTCCTCCGACCCTAGATGAAGTCAAAAAATATCAGCCTCATCACTGGGTGCGTCTAAATGTGAAGCCAGGAATGACTGGAGAGTGGCAGGTCAATGGTCGCTCTAGCGTCATCGATTTTGAGGATGTCGTCAAACTAGATGTTGCTTATCAGCAGAAGTGGTCAATTGCCTACGACCTGAGATTGATTATTAGCACGATCGAGGTCGTGTTCAAGAAACGGGGTGCTTGCTAATCAAGCCTCACTTTATCGGGCAGCAGCTACCTAGTTAAATCTATTGTTGAAAAATAGGGATGATCCTTTTCGGATTGTCCCTATTTTCGTATGCTGAATGCGGATGCCGTTTGCTCAAGCCTATGAATTTGCCCACCTGGATCACAGTCTCCCGTCTATTGGGGGTGCCCTTTCTTTTATATGGATTGCAAGATCCCACTCCACAAACTCGCTGGATTATGGTGGGTGTCTTTTTAGTGGCATCAGGAACAGACTGGCTAGACGGATATCTAGCTCGAAGACTCAATCAGGTCACAGATTTGGGCAAGTTTCTAGATCCGCTAGTCGATAAGCTATTGGTTTTGGCTCCTCTCTTATCACTGATTGAGTTGGGACAGATTCCGGCTTGGGGAGTCTTTATGATTTTGGCGCGGGAGTTGACGATCGCGGGGTGGCGCGTTGATCCCAACCTACAAAAAGATGCGATTCAAGGGGCAAATTTTTGGGGCAAACTCAAAACCGTGAGTCAAATTGTGGCGATCGCGCTTTTAATCGCACCCCTCCCCAACTCATGGCAACTCTTCTGTCTGACTGCCTTCTGGGTCTCAGTTGCCCTAACCTGGATTTCGGGCGCAATTTATTTAGCCCCGAAGCGAACTAGTTAGAAAATTGAGCGTTCCAGAAATAATCGGCGATCGGTCGATCGGATTTGGCAGTCATCTCTTGAGGCGGATTGAGCAAAATTAGCGACTGTAAAAGCGCTCCTCGCTGGGTTCTTGGCATTCGCCGAGCCACTCGATTTGGAATTCCGTCACCATAGACGATGTGCCCTTGACCCGCCAACACTACAACATTAGTCGTTGGATTGGTGCGAAGAAATTGACTAACCCGATCTGCCATTGTTTCGTCCCAAAGAATCTGGGCTAAAAAGAAGCGATCGAACTGGCTGCTGTTGCCTTTGCCTTGATGAATTTCTTGATAAATCAGCCGCATTCTCTCTCGATAAGCGTCTGGCTCTGCCAGGATCTCAGACAATGGTGGAATAAATCTGCGATCTGCCAGAGTCAGGCTTTCTAAGCCACTCCGCGAAACTTTGCGGGTGATTTCGGTCGGTGTATTGAGGGCAATCACAGGGAGCCGATTCTTTTTAGCAAACCGCAAAATCGGAGCGTAATACTCCCACGGGAAGCCCCAGCGGGTTTCATATTCAGTCAGTTCTTTGAGTTGAGCTTCGGTGATCGTTCCAGCTAGATAGCGATCGAGCACCGACTGATAAGGGCGCTGAAACATCTCCATCGCGATCGCCAAATTGGGATTTAACCGATGAAGTGATTGAATAATTGCAAATTGAGCGCGATGGTCGTCAGCGCGATCGTGGGTTTCGCCCAAATAAACCACGTCTGCCATTGCTAGTTGCTGAAGCACATTTTGCGGGTCGTAGCTCTGTTTTTGAGGACTAGACACCGAAATTTTAGGCGGTGTGCCCAAAGCTGACTCAGGAGTTTGAGCAAACACAGGAAAGGCGCAGACCAAGATAGCACTTAGAGACCACACCCACACTCTGACGAAATAAAGCTTTGACATTTTGCGATCGGGATGCCTGTATAAATTATGGATGGTGATGGACTCCTCCTTCTGGCTCATCAACTTATCACTATTGAAGGAATCAGAGCACGGCTCGATCGACCTATCTTGAAGGTCATCAATAGAGCATTAAGGTAATCACCATGAGCCAAGAATCAAATCCTACCGCCGCGCAACCTGGCAAAGGTGCTGCCGGAGATCAGTGGGCAGTTCAGACCGCACAGCCGACTAATGTAAATCCTGCTGATGAGCGTATCCCATCTGGGGTAGATGTTGAACAAAACAAGCACCAATTGGAAGCGGCGGCTCAACAAGAAGAAGACACTGACTTAAAGACGACAGATGGATATGTGATCACTGAGTCGGGTCAGATCGATAACTTTGCAGTGGAACCCCCAATGTATTACGAGAAGGATGGACAGCGGGTCGAGATCAAAGAATAATCTAGGAGATCTCCAGAAGAGAAAATTTCTAAGGAATGCGGATTGAGTAAGGACTGGATTTACCCTCACCCCAACCCTCTCCCCAAGGATAGGGAGCAAGAGTCTAGAGGCTCCTGCTCTCCTTGAGAAGACGGGCTAGGCGAGGGCTTTGCCCCACTTCGTGAGGGTGGCAGACAGCTAAAACAAGGTTTCAAAAAGACCAGGAGCGTGCCAGAGAAGATAAGCGATCATGGCACAGACGATCGTAATCAGCAACGTCACCCCATACGCGATGCACATCAATAAGCCGTCTGACTCTAACATCGCAACGACTAATAACAAAATCCCGATGGTGGGGAATGGATTGGTAAACGGAATCGGCGCAATTAGCAAAATCGCTAACCACGTAATACACAACCCATTAAATTGCCAGATATAAGGGTTTGAAGCAACGCGAGTCAGACGCGGACGAGTGATTTTTTCAAGAATTTTAGTCACCCGTTTGACATTTTGCAACAGTTGTTTGGCAAACGCTTGAGGAAACTGAAATCGAGCCACTTTTTTAGGGAGCCACGGCGATCGCCGCCCTAATGCCATTTGCATTCCCAATAAAACGCAGCCTGCGCCAGGAATGCCCGTCAGTCCAGGTGGCACGGGAAACAAAAAAGGCAGCACCAGCAACCCAATCACCAAACTAAAGCCCCGTTCTGAAGTCTCTGACAAAATCGCACCCAGGGTCAACGGTTGCTCAGAGATGCGTTTTAGCAAAGATTCGATATCTTGGGAGAAGCGCAGGTGCATGATGGGGAAACCGGGATCAGGAGGAGTTAGCAACTATCGTAGCTTTTACGTTTGAGACCCTAGAAATTCTTCACCTTTCAGAGTCATTTTTCCGGCTTCCCCGAATCTTCGATCGCTGCTTAGTCTTCTCCACCAAAGTGAGCATCGAGAAAATTGAGCGCGTGATTTCGCAACTCATAATAGTCAGGAGACTGACGGAGTTGGGCCCGATCGCGCGGGTGTGGAAACGGCACGTCTAAGATTTCACCGATCGTGGCGGCGGGCCCGTTGGTCATTAAAACGATGCGATCGGACATATAGATTGCTTCGTCTACATCGTGAGTAATCATCATCACAGCTTGACGATGGCTCTCCCAAATCTCTAAAACTTGACGCTGAAGCTTGCCGCGAGTCAGAGCATCTAAGGCTCCAAAAGGTTCGTCCATCAGCAGCATTTTGGGGCGGATTGATAACGCACGAGCGATGCCGACGCGCTGTTTCATCCCGCCCGAAATTTCATCGGGATATTTGTCTGCGGCGGCGGTTAAATTCACCATTGCAATGTGTTCGTTGACGAGTTCTTTTTTCTCGACGGGCGAGAGATGGGTCAGCACTTCGTCTACGGCGAGTCGAATGTTTTGCCGCACCGTTAGCCAGGGCAGCAGCGAATATTGTTGAAACACCATCATCCGATCGCAGCCAGGTTTGCGAATTTCTTGGCCTTGTAGTCGGACAGAACCAGAGGTGGCTTTTTCTAACCCTGCCACAATTCTCAGCAAGGTAGACTTTCCGCAACCAGAGTGACCGATGACTGAGATATATTCAGTTTCGGCGATCGTTAAATCAATGCCTTTCAGCACCAGCGACTCTCGACCATTTTCAGCTTTAAACGATTTGTGCAGGTTCTCAACCTTCAGAAATTCAGACTGATTAAAGTGAGAATGTGACACGTTCATAGCGGTTGATTCAATCATGACAAAACTCCCAAACTAAGGTTAAGACAAATAGAATTGAGTGGGTCGATCGGCACGAATTTCAAAGCTGTTGAGATAGCCCACTGGATCGCTGGGATCAAATGCCTTTTTGTCGATAAACACGTCAGCAGGTTCGACTTTAAAATCGTCGGCAGGACAAGCGATGCCCAGATCTGCGGCAACGTCTCGGTAGAGGTCAGTTTTCCAGGCTTTTTGGGCAATCTCTTCGGCGTTTTTAGGAATCTCTTTAATCTGTCCCCAACGAGCCGCTTGCGTCATCAACCAAACGCTGTGAGATCGCCACATAAAGGTCGAATGAGCATTTGCCACTTCGGGAATATTGGGCGGAATGTCAAAAAATATCGTCGTGTCAGCCGCTTGTACTGTGCGATCTTTGCCGTCGAACCCGCCGTAATTGTAGTCACCGACGATCGCGGGTCGTGTCAGTTTGGGTTTGGCTCCGGTAAACGATCGGGTAGAAATAATCCGGGTGACTTCCTCACGGTTTTGCGGATCACTGCAATAGCGACAGGCTTCGATCATGGCTTTGAGCAGCGATCGATACGTTTTAGGATTCTGATCAATAAATGACTGCATCACGCCGAGGAGTCGATCGGGGTGCCCTGCCCAGATCTCTTTGCCCTGAGCAAAGGTGAACCCGACTCCTTCATTGCCTGTGATGGCTCGTGTGTTCCAGGGTTCAGCGACCATGTATGCCTGCATCGCCCCGATTCGCACGTTGACCAGCATCTGAGGCGGCGGAACGATAATCACCCGAAATTCTTTGAGCGGATCGACCCCCGTTGCCGCAACCAGATAGCGAACAAAATATTCGTAAATAGCAGAACTCAGCACCACTGCCCAGACTCGTTTTTCAGGCGGCAGATTGTCAAAATAGCGGCGAAAGTCTTGCCCAAACGCCGCTAAGTCACCGTTATATTCAAACCAGGGGCGCAGTCCAGCATCCCACATGGCTTTGTTCATGGTCATCGCGTTGCCGTGGCGGTGGATGGTCATCGCTGCACAAAGAGGCGCGTGACGTGCGCCTTCTGCCCCCATACGGGCGTTGGTAACGGCTCCTGAGACGACCGGGGAGGCATCTAATCGCCCAAAGATGATGCCGTCGCGAGAAGTTGCCCAGCTTGCCTCGCGGCTGAGGCTCACGGTTAGCCCATATTTACGAAAGAAGCCTTTTTCCCAAGCAACGGCAAACGGGGCACAGTCGTTGACGGGCACATAACCGATCGTCAGATTTGGCTTTTCTAAACTCTCTGGCTTGACAACCTGCGCGATCGCCATCGCTGATTCCGAGAGGTATTGAGGTGCTCGATTGGCATTAATTGCACAAGAGGAAAGCGCAAACCCTCCGGCACTTCCTCCCATTTGCTGGAGAAATTTTCGGCGCGTCCAGATATTTGTCATAGTGGTTGGGAGAATGATTGCTAGATTGATCGCCGTCTGCGAGTTACGATCGTTTCTAATTGCCCGATCGCAAAGTCTAAAAACAGTCCGGTTAACCCGATCACAAACACGGCTAAAAAGACAGAACTCAGATTTAAGCGGCTCCACTCATCCCAAACAAAAAAGCCGATACCCACGCCTCCGGTCAGCATTTCTACGGCAACGATCACAAGCCATGCAACGCCTAAACTAATTCGCAATCCGGTAAAAATATAGGGCAGACTCGCTGGGAGAATTATTTTGATCATCTGCCTCCAACGAGGCATTCCTAACATTTGCGACACTTCAAGATAATCTTTGGGAACACTGGAAACGCCTAACGCAGTATTAATAATGGTTGCCCAAAGTGACGTAATGAAGATCACAAAAATAGCAGAGGGATCAGCCAGATTAAAGATGGCCAGCGAAATTGGCAGCCACGCTAACGGTGATACGGGCTTAAAAATCTGAATCACTGGATTTAACGCCATCATCGCTTTTTTAGACATCCCAATTAAGAACCCGATCGGAATAGCAACCAGTGCGCCGAGTGAAAACCCAATTAATACGCGACGTAAACTTGCCAGCAGTAGCCAACCAATGCCTAAATCACCGGGGCCTCGACGATAAAACGGATGCAGAATGAAGTCTAAATTTGCGATCAACGCTTCGGGTGGGGTGGGCATCACGTCATGGTTAAAGCTTGCCACCACCCACCAGACTGCAATCACCCCTAAAAAGCCCAAAATCGGCAGGACAACAGCATCCCGTGAGATCACAGGACGCATCTTTTGCCAAGTCGTCTGACCTGCGATCGCCAAAATCGCAGCCAAGTTTAGCTGAAGAATCATATCAATGCCCCAAACAACTGAGTGAAACGGGAAGAGGCACTGATGAGTCTAAAGCACTAAAATGCTGACTCTTCAGCCCTCTCTCAATGCTGACGGAGTTAGCTGACGGGCGAGGGCTGAGAGATGCCCCTCTTCGGGTTGTTCAAATCGTTGAATTCACGAAGATAAGCCCCAATAATTTGGTTCCTCCGCTTCAGGAGTCTGAGTGGAGTTAACCACCCAAATTGCTGAATTAAGCTGACTTACTGATCTGACTTTTTACAAAATGTAGCACTGAATAAAGCGATCGACAATCTTTCTTCCGATCGAGCCGATTTCCGATCGCACTCACGCAATTTTATGGATGGTTAACCTCAGTTTCACTCAATAGATAAGTCGGCAATCCATCAATGCTGACTTGATTTTTTTCTTGCCAATATTGCTTGAGTCCGTCTTCACCTTTCTTTTCAGCCCAACGAATCATCGTTTCTCGTTCTCCTTGATACTCATAAAGTGGCACGCCATGACCGCAAGAAGTCTGTGCCGACTCAATCCTTAACTTGATGATTTGCCGTGCGCCTGGAGTCGGGAGAAACCAGCGATCGAGCCTTCCCCATTCAGCATCTCTCGGACGAATCACAGTGCCCTGCCCATAGAGACGCAAAATCAAAGGCTGTTGCGTGAAACTGCAAAACATGATCGTCATCCGGCCATTTTCGATCAGATGGGCGCTGGTTTCGTTGCCGCTTCCAGTTAGGTCGAGATAGGCGACGGTGTGAGAGTCGAGACAGCGAAAGGTATCGATGCCTTTAGGTGAAAGGTTTACACGCCCATGAATTGGAGCAGATGCTGTAAAAAACATCTGCTGTTCAGCGATAAATTTTTGAAGCGGTTCGGTGAGTTCGGTATAAAACTTTGCCACAGCTATGGAAAATGAGAGGGTAGATCGATCAGACAAGTGAGTGAAGTTAAAACATTTAATTTCGCTCACTTACCCAATCTACCTTCAACTCTCCGTTACTTGATGTCCTGTTGCCGTGATCAATTGCTTAAAGGTTTCTTCAGAGGCCTTTGCTTCGATCGTCACCGTTTTGTTAGCAACATCAATATCGACTTTGGCATCCGGTTCAGTCGTCAAAATAGTTTCTTTAATTTCTTTTGCAATAGCAGGATTATCAAGGGTTGGAATATGTAGTTTTAACGCCATTAGACTTACCGTAAATAATCTTCTATTGTGAGTCCTCTTGCTAAATTTGATGCCCCGTCTTGAGATAGATTTCCGATCGTAAACTTTTCCGGATGGGGAATTCATAGGGTTGTAGTAAGCAAATCATCAATATTTGATGAGAAACCGCATAAACAACCACACTGAAACCTACTTTAAAGACAGTGCAGTCAGGAGAGATTAATCATGAATATGAGGTCGCTCAGTCGTAGCGTAATCATGGGTAGCCTGTTAGGGGTTGTGTGGATGATGCCCGCCTCAGCCCAACAAGCCATGCTGACCCGTGGCGAAGTCTACAAGCTGATCAACAATGTGCAACTGCTGCTCAACAATCGATCGCCCCGTGCTGCGAGAGTTTCAGATGTGATGGTGCCGCAAGATGCGCTTCGCACGGCGAGTCGATCGAAAGCCGAATTGCTGTTTAACGAAGGCTCTCTGGCTCGAATCGGCTCAAACGCAGTTTTTCGCTTTATTCCAGGGCTGCGGGGCTTTCAGCTTAGAAATGGGACGGCGCTGATCATGAGTCCGCCGACGACGGCATCGACCCGCATCGAAACGCTAGAAGGTCAGGCAGTGGCTGAGATTCCGGCTAGCTCACCGCCAGGCTCGGCCGCCACAAATGTGTTAAGTCTGGCGATGGTCATTCAAGTCGATGGCGTGACGCAAAAAACGGACTTCTATAACCTCACCAGCACGCCGATCAAAATCTTGGACTCTAAAGGCAATTTTCTGTTTATCAACGGCGGACAAACCGTATCCGTTCTCAAAGGCACATTAGGAGAGGTCAAAACCTTTGACTTACGGACGTTTTATAAAACGAGTGGGTTAGCCTTGGGCTTAGGGCCAGGACAAGAACCGATCGTGCTCCAAGAAGCACCCCCTGTTCAGCAGACCTTAAAAGCCGTCAGAACAGCAACCCTGGCAACTCTAGATTTGCAAACCAAAGCGATCGAAGGACTCTGCACCCTCAATGCCAGAGGAGGGGATAGCACTCTAGCAACCAATTGCATTACCACCGATTCAGACGATCCGCTTCGAGGATATCTCGATCGTCGTGATGTGGTGACTCCGGTGCCCGATCGTCCCATTCCCACACCTCCCCCGCCAACGCCGCCGATCGTGCCGCCAACACCGCCGATTGTGACACCGCCACCTGTTCCGCAAACACCACCGATTGTGACAGTGCCGACAAATCCTAACACGCCACCTGCCAATAATAATCAACCGCCACCAGTCACAAATCAGCCGCCCGTAGTTCGCTAATTGGGATAACCATTCAACTTTATTTATCTACCCGGATGATTGATTATGCGTGTTTCCTCGATCGCTCTTTGTGTGTTCGCGATGTTTGGCAGTTGTGAGTTTTCCTCGATCGCTCAGGCTGCCCCAGATTTAATGGTGCCAACCCGTCCACTTCCAGCCAATCCAGATCCGTCAGCATTTCCATCAGACTTGACATCGCCTGAATCGGACATCAAACCACTTGACCCAGAAGACACCCAATCAGAAGTCGGTGAGATTCGGATTCTTGAGCGCCCGGCAGTGGCGGAGCGTCGTCAGCCTGATGTGCAGCTACTGTTGCGGTCTTCAGTGTTTTCTAGCTCTAACATTACATCCCTCAGCGCGTTTAGCCCCAGCGACACGGTGTTTATCAATAGCGGATTGCTGTTAGCTACCCCAAAACTGGGTGAAACGACTCGCCTGATTGCGTCTGCTGGTGGCGGCTTGGTACGGTTTGCCAATCAGGGCGACTCGAACTACAACCTGCTGAATTTTAATGTGGCAGTTCAGCAGCGAATCGCACCTGGAACTTATGGTCAACTGGGCTGGGTGCAAGAAAATCTCTATCGCGCAGACAGTGGCGATCGGCTCTTGCAAGACAATTCTGTCCAGTTTATTTTGGGTCGCCAAGATCAGCTTGGGCAACAGTTACGGCTCGATTCGTTTTATGAGTTGAGAGCTAGTTTTACCAACCCTGATGATCAAAATCGCGTCGCGAATACGTTGGGCGCTCGACTGCGATATGACATTACGCCCAAACTGCAAGGTGCATTAGACTATCGACTCACTTTTAAGAATTTTACTCAGGTCGATCGCGCTGACACCGAGCATCAGATCAGTGCGTTGGCAATCTACAACATTAACCCTGACGTGTTTGTTGCGGGTAACGTGTCTTATTTGTTTGGGCGGTCTTCGAGTGCGGCGATCGACCTTGACAATCTCTCGATCGGCATTAGTCTCGGCTGGAACGTGCCCCTATTTTGAACTGTTTTATTAGGTTAGGGCACAGCAAGCCATGCCCCTACGGGATTTCTATACCCGTGAACTAAACCTCGACGGGCATTTTCTCTTCAGTGGTGACTTGCATCTTCTCTTCGGGGGGCTGTCGTACCGCCTCTCGATGCGTGATCAATCGTGCGCCTCGGTGGCGAGTGAAATAATTCCACCCCCACTGAATCATCACGATCAGCTTGCTATCAAACTCGATCAAATAATAAATGTGAGCAACCACCCAGACAAACCAGGCGATGATTCCAGAAAAGCGGATGAACCCTAAATCCACAACTGCCGCATTTTGGCCAATCACCGCCAAACTGCCGACCTCAAAATAAGAAAAGGCGGGCAGAGTTTTGTCCTGAAAGCGTTTTTGAATCAGTTTGGCAACATATTCGCCCTGCTGCATCGCCACTGGCGCGACTCCGGGCAAAGGCTTATCACTTTGGTGAGCAAAATGCGCCAGGTCGCCAATCACAAAAATATTGGGATGGTTTGGCAGACTTAAATCAGGCTCGACGATCACACGCCCCGATCGATCGAGACTTGCCCCCGCCTTTTTTGCTAACACTTCGCCCATTGCTGAGGCTTTTACGCCAGCCGCCCAAAGAATCGTTTGAGAAGGAATTTGCTCGACTCCGCTTTCGCGCTCGATCGTCACAACCTGATCTGCAATATTAGTGACTTTGGTTTTGGTTTGAACGGTGACTCCGCGCGCAGTTAGCGTTTCTTCCGCTTTTGCCGACAGGTCAGGTGAATAGGGCGGCAAGATGCGATCGAGTCCTTCAAGCAGCAAGATCCGCGTTTCGGTGGTGTCGATGCTGCGAAAGTCTTCTTTTAATGTGTTGTATGCCAGTTCGGCGATCGCGCCAGCTAGCTCGACCCCGGTCGGGCCGCCACCTACCACTACAAACGTTAACCAGGCTTTACGTTTTTCAGGATCGGTTTCTTTTTCGGCGGCTTCAAACGCCATAAAGATGCGGCGACGCATTTCTAGGGCATCTTCAACGGTTTTTAGCCCTGGAGCGTGGTCTTTCCAGTGCTCGTTGCCGAAGTAGTGGTGGCTGACCCCGGTTGCCACAATTAGCGTGTCGTAGGGTAACTCTTGTTCGCGGAGTTTGACAATTTGCCGATCGGGATCGATATCTGCGACTTCCTCCATCAGCACACTGGTGTTTTTGCTGCGGCTGAGAATCGATCGCAACGGCGAAGAAATATCAGCCGGGGAGAGCGTTCCGGTCGCGACTTGATAGAGAAGCGGTTGAAACAGATGAAAATTGCGCTTGTCAATGAGCGTGACCTCGACAGGGGCGCGGCGCAAAGCTTTTGCAGTATACAATCCGCCAAATCCGCCGCCGATGACTACGACGCGATGCTGGGGTGGCTTTTCAGTTGTGGTGTCCATTGGTTATCTATGAGAGGAATGGAGTAATCGAGCAGAAGCCGAAACGAGTAGTTTGACAAAGCAGTCAACGGAAAGGCATTTCTGCTCACGAGTCAACTGTCGAGCAAGCGACGGACTTAACTTAATTTATCCCTACTAGTCTAATCAGCCTTTTCAGGGATCTGAGTAGCTTTCGTTACGGGGATCAAAGGATTTCTTTAAAAACAGCGATCGTCGAACTTAATCAATCATTTTTTGAGTTCATTTCTAATGATTACGGAGAAGGTGCCAGAGCGGGATAGTGTCCATTTTTAGCGCTTTCTACTGAGGAGTTTGATATTCTCCTAAGGAGATTCAAACGAATCTATTGTGGCTCAAAATCCTCACTCTTCTCCTGAAAGAAAGTCATGCAAAAATACGGTGTTAATCAAGACGCTCCTACCAATGCTTGGATCATTCAAGTTTGGGCTTCCTTTGTGCTTTCAATCTCAGCAATCTCCTTCGGAATTCTCAATCTTCCCGCAAACGGATGGGTTAAAGGTTACATGGGAATGGGCGTTTTGTTCTCAGTAGGTTCAACCTTTAGTTTGGCAAAAACAACCCGTGATGTTCATGAGTCAAAGCGCTTAATCTCTAGAGTCGATGAAGCCAAGCTCGAAAAAATGTTGACCGAACACGATCCCTTTAACAAATAATTTCAGGAATTAGGGGGCAGCGAGGTGAAGCAGCAAAGACATCTTCAGGACGATCGCGCTTGCTCCCAATCTTGAATAGAATGATGCTTGAGATTCTCTAATTTTTTTGCAACCTGTGCCGTCACCCCGCATGACCCAGCCGCCTCTTCCGCCCCGCAAACCGCAAACCCTCTTGGGTAACTTGACTCAAGCGGTGCAAACCCTCACCAAGATTAACTTCTCAAAGCTGCGGCTCAAGCCCAATGCCCAAGTGCCAGAGCTTTTGGTGCAAGAAGCAGATGCCCCCAAAGCAGACAAGTTTCCGCTGCTGGGCGATCGCTATCTGTTAGGGCGCAGTTCCAAATCGTGTGACATTGTGGTGCGAAACCCGGTGGTAAGTCAGGTGCATCTGTCACTGCATCGGCAGCGGCGGCACAAAATCGCAGGGCTATTAGGGCGGACTCGGTTTGAGCTACGAGACGAAAACTCGACCAACGGCGTTTATCGGGGCAAGCGCCGACTCAAGTCAACCATGCTCTATGACGGAGATGTTTTGTCGCTAGGGCCACCAGAGTTGGCGGCGGCAGTGCGGTTGCAGTATGTCGATCCGCGTCCCTGGTATGTGCAGGCGATTCGGAATGGTTTATTTGGGGTGAGTGGGGTGACGGCTCTAGTGGTGCTGGCGATCGGGTTTGAGTGGCAACGATTCAGCGTCTATCCGCTGCCAGTGTCGGTGCAGGGCCCGGTTGTGGTTTTTTCTAGAGAAGGGCAAACGCTTCGCACTCCACGCACCCAGACCCACGCCGAACTGTCTCAACTTGGAGAATTTTCGCCCTATTTGCCGAGAGCCGTCATCGCATCTGAAGACTCTCGCTATTATTGGCATCTGGGCGTAGACCCGATCGGCACGCTTCGCGCCTTGATCGCCAACATTCGGGGAGGCGAGATCCGCGAAGGAGGCAGCACCGTCACCCAGCAACTCGCTCGAAATCTGCTGAGTGAATATGTCGGTCGTCAAGATTCGGCGGGTCGCAAGATTCGAGAAGCGATCGTTGCTCTCAAACTTGAAACAGTCTACAGCAAAGAATTTTTGCTCCGAACTTATTTGAATCGGGTCTATCTGGGCAGCGGCATTTATGGCTTTGAAGACGCGGCACAGTTCTATTTTGGCAAATCAGCTAAACAATTGAGCCTCGCAGAATCGGCAACCTTAGTGGGAATTTTGCCCGCTCCTAACAGTTTTAATCCAGTGCGAAACTATAAAGCTGCGATCGAATATCGCGATCGCGTCATTAGCCGCATGGCAGAGCAAGGCGCGGTGTCTCAAGAAGATGCCCAACGCGCTCGGCGATCGCGGATCGAAATCAGTCCCAAAGCGCGGCAAGAATTGCAAAGCACGATCGCCCCTTATTACTACAGTCACGTTTTTAACGAGCTAGAAGATCTGCTGGGTAGCCAACTTGCTCAAGAAGGCAACTTCATTGTGCAAACGGGACTCGACACCCAGATGCAAACCAAAGCCGAAACCAGTCTGCGAAGCGCGATCGCCAACAATGGAGCCAGTGCCGGATATTCTCAGGGATCGCTGGTGACGATCGACGCAAAAACAGGCGAAGTTCGCGCAATGGTCGGTGGCTATGACTATCAAGAAAGCGAATTTAATCGCGTCACGCAGGCCCATCGCCAACCGGGTTCGACCTTCAAAGTCTTTGCCTACACGGCCGCGATCGCCCAAGGCATTTCACCCAGCACCGCCTTCTCTTGTTCGTCTCTAGACTGGAGTGGTCAATATTTTGAGGGCTGTCACAGTGGGGGCGGCAGTTTGGATATGTATACCGGAGTGGCACAATCAGAAAATGTGATTGCACTGAGAGTTGCTCAAGAAGTTGGCTTAGGTAAAGTCGTTGAAACTGCCAAAAAAATGGGTATCCAGTCAAAGCTAAACCCGGTGCCGGGGCTGGTACTCGGTCAAAGTGAAGTCACGCCTCTAGAAATGACGGGAGCCTTCGCGGTACTGGCAAATCGAGGCATTCGCACACGACCCCACACCATCAGCCGCATTTTAGACAGCAGCGATTGCCCTAATCGTAAAGACCTCAAAACCTGCCGGGTCATTTACGACTCTCAGCAAGATGGCGGCGCAAACGAAACCGTTCTTGAGCCAGCCGTCGCCGATACGATGACGACGCTTTTGCAAGGTGTCGTGCAAAGTGGCACCGGGAGAAGCGCGGCACTGGGGTTAGGAGAAGCCGGGAAAACAGGCACGACGAACGATAACGTTGATTTGTGGTTTATTGGCTATGTGCCGAGTCGATCGCTCGTCACGGGTGTTTGGCTTGGCAATGATAACAATACCCCCACGGGCGGCAACAGTGGGCAAGCCGCTCAACTTTGGGGCAGTTATATGAAACAAATTGTGCAGTAAATAGATCGCTATTCACTCGAAAAGGTGATGGCTTTAGCTGAAATCTTTCTGCTAAGAATGATTAGGTGAAGTTGTGATGACGAATTTGATTTACGCGGCAGATCTGCCGCGCAGCCATCAACGTGTAGGCAAGATGTGTTAATGGATACCCCTTTCAACCTCTATCCTGCTTGCGATGGATTGTGAAAAGTCTTTTCAGAATCTTTAATGGTGTACGAACACTCATCAAACAAACCATTGTTGCAAGATAGCTAGAAATCTATGAATTCTTGGGTGCAGCCATCAAATTTGACTCGATCGCAGCCAGAAACAGAGTGCATTTCCCATGCAGCCATCCCTCTGTTTAGAATGATCCCGCCTGAGCGAGTGGGCTTAAATGGAGAGTATGACCACAACGGATTAGCTAATCGGGTGATATTGACGTTTCGAGAGCAGTTTGAAGCGATCGAGATTGCTCAACTGAGCGTATTTCAACGAGGCAGAGTCATTATTTTGTTGGGTCAAATTTCTAACTGTCACCTGTTAACTCGTTTAGTCAGCGTTGCGTTAGCTGTTTATGGCGCATCAACTGTAGAAACCCACGGTTTGCTGATTGTGGACAAAATAAAAGTCAGCTAAGGATCGTGGGTTCGATAATGTCGTTGCTTGCAATGTTAATGGGCACTTTCGTGCCCTTTCGCGATCGTTCGATGTCGTCATTATTTTCGCAATGGGTATTAGCCTTGTTTTTCTGCCCGTAACACCCAATTAGAAGGCTGTTCTAGCTCTTCTTGCTTACCCTTAGTTAGTAGCCAGAGCGCCGTTCGAGTTCTAAGATGTCCGATCGCAATTCGCTCACCAGGTTGGATGCTGACCCCGTAGGCTGGCTGGTCGAGCATTTTGACCCCCCCGCAGTAGAGATTTGACTCGTCAACGCTGACTGCGAAAAAGTGATTTGCTTGATAGCCAGACGGTAAGACAAAGATGCCATAGACGTTATGACGACCTTCCCAGGGTTCGACGATGATTTTAGAGGCGTGAATTTTTTCAGTCGAATGATCAGTCGAATGATCAGACGAGGCGATCGCGCTTTCAGGACACCATGAAAGAGTGCTCGGCTTTTTTAAAAAGCGATCGCTGCGGGGCACCAGTAACGCGACTGTGATTAACGTGAGCGTCAGTGCAATAAGCCAAGTTCGTTTCATCATTGCTTCAAGAGAGGTTGATTGAAAGCTGAAAACCGATCAAGCGTGCTTTCGTGCTCGCTCTGTAAAACAGACATTTTGTAGTATTATATCGTACCCGTATTTAGAGAAACGATTGACCCGTTTGCTAGATGTGGCTTTTCTCATAACTTCAGCTTGTCCAACTGTCATTCCTTAAACGAGCCATCAGCTTCACATTCCTATTAAAAATGCGTCTTTTAGATTTGTTTTTTTCCGTTTAGCAGGAGTCGTCGCTTAACTTCAACAGTTCGGTATAACTATAAAAGAGCCTATCTTCAACGAGTTAATTGTCTGATGAACGTTAAATCTTTGCTGGCGATCGCGCTTCTCACGAGCGTTGGATTGGCAACCTCTGCGAACGCGAGTCCATCTCAAACGGCACCAGCTCAGCTCACGACTCGACAGATTTTAGAGGCCTGTGTGCAAAATCGTGCCGAGACGTTACCTAACCCTTTTAGCGATGTCCCTGCAAATCATTGGGCATTTAAAGCGGTGTTGACGATGCACTATTGCGGCGCTTAGCGACTCCTCCTCGCCTGATTGAGCAACTCGTCAACCAGCAGCCCACTAGCGTTGCACCCCTACCCAGGTCAAAACCCCTAGAGCAAAGCTGAACAAAGCCCACAGCAGCCGTTGTCTCTTTACCTGATTGAGGTCTTTGCTCAGCGTGTCTATCTGTTGCTGCAAACGGGCTTCAGTCAGTCGGGCATGCTCGGCGGCTGTGGTTTGCTGTGCCTCTCGACGATCGAGTTCTTGGCTGGCATTGAGAAACTGACCATCTGCCTCGCTGAGACGCTTGTCCTGCGACCACACCAGGACGTCATGTAACGCTCGACCTCGCAACAGCCAAGACTGATCTTGAGCATTAGAGGCAACCCAGGCATCGAGAGCCTGTGAGTAGGGGCGAAGATGGCTCAATTGTTTTTCGACCCAAAACTGATCAAACACAGCAGCATAAATCGGATTTTTTACCTGCAATGACCCTTGCGATCGATCTACTAATCCTGATAGCAGTAACTCAATTTCTTCTGAGGTGCCGTTAGTGCAGGAGGGTTGAAGTTCAGCACTGCTGCCTTGCCGAGAATCTTGCAAAATCTTTTGATAGAGTCCTAAAAGGCGACCTGCTTGAGGCTGTTGCAAGAGTCGATCGCGGATGGTTCTCAAATGTTCTGGATTGTCTTGGGCCTCCCAATCTTCAATGATTTGCGATCGCACCAGTTGCTCAACCCAAAATGCTTCGGTGCCCGACGGCAGCGTGAGGGTTCCTTTCACGGTTGACTGGCTAGATTGCACCACGCACTGACAGATTTTTTGCGTTAGAAACGGTTGTCCGCCTGTCCAGGTCAAAATCGCCCGTAGCACCGCCGTAGGGTTGTTCACCTTTCCCATTAAGCCTTCTGACAACGGAGAAACCTCGTAGTCTTGAAAGCCCTGAAGCTCGATCGCTTGCCCAATATTAAACGGAGTGCGGCTGCGATCGCGAATCAGATCAGCCGGGGTGGCAACGCCAAAAACTGCCCAATTTAACCGACAGTAAGCAGCATTTTCGGCCCGACGATCGTGGCAATAGCGAATCAGCGCAAAGAAATCATCCACGGCAAACGGAAGATTGAGTACGCAGTCAATTTCGTCGATGAAGATGACGATCGGACTCTCGATTTGAGCCAACATTACCGTTTCTAAAAATTCTCCCAGACGTGCGGTGAGCGACAGATGCGAGTAGCTGCGCCACCAAGTTCCCACCTCAATATCGAGCCGAAAACTGCTTGCTAAGGATGCCGTCAATGAGGCATACCATTGTTCTGGGGTGGCTTGCTGGGTGCCAATTAAGGTCATATCGACCACCCCACACTGCACCCCAGAGGCTTTGAGGCGATGCATTGTTCTCACGCGCAGACTCGACTTGCCCATCTGTCGAGAATTAAACACATAGCAGAGCTGCCCCGACTTTAGCGCCGTGTAGAGATCTAGGTCAGCTTGCCTGATCACATAACTGGGGGCATCGTTTTTGAGGCTCCCACCCACTTGATATTCGTAATTAAACATCGAACTTTGGTTGATTGCAGGGGGCGGATGTGCCGATCGCTTCACCTTCCTATAGCAATCTTAAGTGAATTGTGGGATGGGCACCTTGCCCGTACACGCTGGAAGCCTGTCCCACGTTGACAATTGAAATAGGATGGCTATATCTACATATTTTCGCCTGAAAGGATGTGGAATAAAAGCTGAATTAAAAAGCCCTCAGTCTTTGTCTGCTGCTGACAGGCAAGACTTTCAGCGTGTTTACGATCGCTCACGTTTTTGAGGGTGCCTTCATAGAGCAAAGGGTTGCCTTGACCATCTTTCACCACTCGAATGTCTTCGCAAACCCAAATCGTTGTGCCATCTTTGCGATAAATCTGAGATTCAAAATCGTTAACTACCCCGAACTGTTGAAGATAGGTGATCAACTGCGATCGCCGTTTTGGGTTGACATAGAGTTGCTCAGAGATTTGGTTAATTTCTTGCAGCACGGCTTGAGGAGAATCATAGCCAAGGAGTTGCGCCAGCGCGTGGTTGACCCGCACAAATCGTCCGCTCGGAGTCGATTGAAACAGGGCGATCGAGGCGTTTTCAAAAATGCTGCGATAGCTTTCTTCAACAGTTTGTTGCGTCTGAAGCTCTTGCTGGAGACGAATATTTTGTTCTTCTAATCGCTTTTGCAAGCTTCGCAGGTTGAGTTGGTGTTCAATTCGGGCTAGCACTTCTTCAGTTTGAAAGGGCTTGGTGACATAATCAACGCCGCCGAGATCAAAGCCTTTCACCTTGTCGAGACTGTCTGCGATCGCGCTAATAAAAATAACCGGAATTCCTTTAGTCAATGGGTTTGCTTTGAGTCGTTCACAAACCTCATAGCCGTCTACTCCAGGCATCATCACGTCGAGCAAAATCAGGTCAGGCGCGATCACATGAATTTGATTGAGCGCCAAGCCACCGTCAAGCGCGCTACAGACTTCATAGCCTTGCTGAGTTAGCGCCTCAGAGAGAAACCGCAGCACGTCTGGCGTGTCATCGATAATCAAAATGGTGGCGTGTGGGTCTGATTGAGCGAGATTGAACCCTAACAGGCGAAAGATTTCTTGCTCGGCATCTCGCAGATCTGGCAGGTGTTTAGCGCCTTGACTGCTGAGGGCTTGATGCTGCATGACTCGTCGCTCTAGCTGCAAAACCGCAGAACTGGTTGCCTGATCGACAGAATCTAAGTGAACAATGCCTAGACTCAAATCGCTCAAAAGACTGGCATCAATGTCTGCTTGACCCGACGTGATCGGAGTTAGACGATCGAAGTTGTGCGCCAGCAATTTGTGAACATAGTAAGCTGTGATCGGTGAAAGCGAGACGCTGTTTTCTCGCTGAGGGTGGGACACTTGTAAATTTGAGTCGTCAGCAATCATTCTGAACACTGCCTTTTGTAAAAAAAGTTTTAATTTGTGGAAAGAGTCTTAAATGGATTGGCAGAGCACTAACGATGAGACTGCGATCGATATACAGGAGCTAATTACTCGTATTTGCAGCTAAGTCTTAGATAGTTTATCAGGAACTCCCTTAATTCGTGAATCTGGTCACTAGTTTTAGTAGCGTCAATTTTATCAATATGAAACACTAGTTAAGCTTCCCCAAGAGCGCGGTTGAGCTAAATCAACGTGAATTCGATGAAGCTTTTCGCTATGGTTGTAAATCCGGGCTGAAGTGCTGAAGAACGAAGCGAACTGACATTAAATCAAAATTTTCTCAAGCCGATCGTCTCACTAGCGAGACTTGACATCGAGATTTTGCAAGGGCTGCGTGAGGTTAATCACCACATCAAATCGAAAATTATTGATTGCATCACATAGCGCCTGTGAAAGATCAAGGTAATCATCTGGGAGTTGCTGAATTAGCTTGAGACAGCGATCGACGCTAAGGCGAGAAGCTGCCCCATAAAGATCAGCAACCCATTCACTTGGCATCACCGTTAGCAGCGTGTCAAACGCGGTTTCAAGATTTTGAGCTGATGCGTAAGCCGTCTTTGATCGGTGGGATCGATCGTCTGTTTGGTCAGTGCAATCGTCATAAAGATAGCGAACTTTGAGGTGACGCTCGATCGCGCTAAACAGTTGGTCTTCTCGAAACGGCTTATATAAAACGTCATCGCATCCGGTTGCCAAAATTGTGTCGTGATCTTCATCAATGGCACTGGCAGTCAGGGCAATAATTTTAGTGATAGGTGAATGAGTTGAAGATCTGCGTCGTCTCTTAGAAATTTTTTGCTGTTGTTCTAAATGTCGAATCTGCTGAGTTGCTTGACAGCCATCAATTCCTGGCATTCGCAGATCCATCAAAATTAGATGCGGGTGCCATTGTTGCCAGCAATCGATCGCGCGTTGACCATCTTCGGCGGCTTGCACCTCAAATCCTCGATCGCCGAGTAACTGCACCAACAGCGATCGCGCGTCTTTAGTATCTTCAACCACGAGAATTCGATAAGTTTCTTGATTGGGCTGCAACCCGATCACTTGCTGAGGCTGAGGCACCAAGGTCGGAACCGCGATCGCAGTCACAGGTAGGTCAACCGTGAATCGAGTGCCCCGCTCGATCGTGCTGCTGACGCTAATTTTGCCGCCCATTAGTTCGACGAATTGACGGCTGATCGCTAACCCTAACCCGGTGCCTTTGTTCGACTTTCGCCCCGTCTCGGTTTGCACAAACGCATCAAAAACGCTATTGAGTTCTTGAGGGGCAATGCCTAGCCCGGTGTCTTCGACTTCAAAATGGAGCGTGATTTGCTCTGAGTCGGTTGTTTGAGAGAATGCCCGCAAAGTAATATTGCCGCGATCGGTAAACTTGATCGCATTGCCCAATAGATTCATTAACACTTGGCGAAGTTTATTTTCGTCAGCTTCGATCACGCTAGGGAGATTAGGGGGACGATCGTAAACAAATCGCAGCCCTTTTGAGGCAGCCGGGAGACGAAACATCTCGACCACGTTTTCGAGTAAGCTCGGCAGATTGACCTCAACCAGATTGAGAATAGCTGCCCCTGCTTCGATTTTTGAGAGTTCTAAAACATTGTTGATCAAGTTTAAAAGATGTTGCACACTGCGATCGATTGTTGATAAGTGCGATCGTTGTTTGTGGATTAGCGTTTTGTCAGAATTTAGCAATTCACTACAGCCGAGAATGATTGCCAGAGGCGTTCGCAATTCGTGATTCATGTTGGCTAAAAACGCACTTTTGGCAAGACTCGCGGCTTCTGCGGCTTCTTTGGCTTGCTGAAGTTCGACGGCGCGCTGCTTTCGCTCAGTGACATCTCGCATTGAGCCAATCATCCGCATAGGCTGGCCCTGCTCATCCCAAAGGGCAGTGCCGCGTGACTCACACCATTTATAGGTGCCATCATTGCAGAGAATCCGATATTCGGTCACATAGTGGGGCACTTCTTGCGCTAAATAAGCCTGGTTTGCTGCCGTAAAGCTATCCAGATCATCTGGGTGAACGAGCGTAAAAACGTCGTAGTTGTCTGTGCCAATTTCAGCTTCTGCATAACCGAGAATGTCATACCAACGTTGAGAACAAAAGAGTTGGTTGGTGATCAGATTCACATCCCAAATGCCATCGTTGTTGGCGTTGAGAACGAGTTGCAAGCGTTCTTCACTGGCTTGGAGGGCCGCTTCTGTTTGCTTGCGTTGAGTAATGTCAACCGCAGTACCGATGATGCGATAAATGCGCGATCGCTGATCTCGGATCGGGGTCAGCGTGGTCAGCCCCCACTTCCATTGTCCTTCAAACGGCAAGCACTCTTCATAGGTGAAGCTGGTTCCTAACTCTATGCAGGTGCGATAGTTTTCTCGAACTGTGGCGGCAACCTCTGGCGGAAAGATTTGTTCGACTGTTTTGCCCTGGACATAGCTCGATGAGAAGCCCGTGAGCCTCTCGCATACAGGATTTGCACCCACCAAAACAAAGTCACCGTTTGCTTGAATGTTGACAACCCAAATTGACTGTTCAACTCCTTCATAGATGCCGCGCAAAAACTGTTCCTTTTCTAAAAGAGACGTAGTTGATCGCTTCGTCTCGGTGATGTCTTGGGTCATTGCCAACAGACATTGATTGCCCTCTAGCTCAATGATTTCTGCGGAGATCAAAACAAATTTGATGGCTCCAGCTTTGTCCTGAACCTGAAATTCTTGCTGCTTGAGAATGCCCGATGATTGGCGGAGCTGATCATGAAAGCGATCGCGCTCTGCTGCGCTTTTCCAAAGGTTAAGATCGGCGGCTGTTTTGCCCAACACTTCTTCAGGGAGATAGCCCGTGAGTTGGCAAAAGCTTTGATTAATTTCTAGAAAGCGGCAGTCTTCTAGCGTGGTGATCATCATCGCTCCAGGGCTGGAGCGAAACGCTTTAGAGAATTTTGTCTCTGAGATCCGCAGCGCTGACTGCACCAGTTCGCGCGATCGGATCTCGTCTTGCAGCAAATGATTTTGTTCTTCGAGTTGTTTGCTTAAGTGACTTAGCCGCAAGTGTACGTTAATGCGAGCCAGCACTTCTTCATGCTGAATCGGTTTGGTAATGTAATCAACGGCTCCGATCGTCAGACCTTTAATTTTGTCGATCGGATCGGTTAAAGCCGTCATAAAAATAATCGGAATATCTCGCGTGACTTCTGACGCTTTGAGTTGCTGACAGGTTTCAAACCCGTCAAGCCCTGGCATCAGCACATCGAGCAAAATCAGATCAGGAACCACTCGTTGAAGTTTTTGCAGCGCGTTGTTGCCATCTTTAGCAATCAGCACTTCAAACCCATAATTAATTAAGAGATCGGATAAAACTTTAAGATTGGTTGGCTGGTCGTCAACAATCAGAATCCGAGCTTTTTTAGAGGTTGTCATAGAAGTTTTGGCGGTGCTGAATCGACGTATGAATCTGTCTGTCAAAGCTGTAAATTCTCTCGCCCCTAAATCCCCCATTTTGGGCGACTTTGATTTTCTGACTCCCCAGAATTGCTCCCCCAGAATTGCTACGGTGTACACACAAGTCCTCTGACTTGTCATCGCCGCGACGTTTGCCCCCTAAATCCCCCATCTTGGGGGACTTTGAGCCAAGGATCCAGTTTCAAAGTCCCCCAGAATGGGGGATTTAGGGGGCTGAAGCCGACTGAAACGCAGCGACAAAGACTTGTGTTACACCGTAGCCCAGAATTAGGGGGCGAATTCCGATTCATCTGCATAAGTCTTAATCTCTTAAGCTTTTCTAACATATGGCTCAACGAATTTTGTGATTCCCACATCATCAAACTGCTCTGCCAGCGTTAGCAATTTGACTGCAAACCCATGATAGGTGGGTGATAGAGCTTTTAGACGAAGAACTTCTTGAGTAATCTGTTCGATGTGACCAATCTGAGCGGCTTGATAAAGCAAAACCAACTCTTCAGACGGTGGAACCACGATCGAGTCGGTTAAGCTTTCGGCGATCGGGGCGGCTTGCTCAATCCAAATCAAATTGAGATGGCGCTGCAATATCGCTAACAACTCGTCTAACTGAATCGGTTTTGCGAGAAAGTCTTGATAGCCTGCGGTTTGGCATCGCAGCCGATCGTCTTGTGACACACTAGCAGTCGAGGCCACGATCGGAATGGGGCGCGATCGCGGATCATTTTGAAGCTGGCGAATCAACTCAAAGCCGCCCATCTTGGGCATCGTAAGGTCAGAAATAATCAGATCGGGAGACTGAGCCAGGGCAATTTCTAGCCCAGTTTGCCCGTCGCTGGCTTCGAGCAGGTTAAACCCGATCGGGGTGAGCATACCAACCACCACAGCCCGATTATCGGACAGGTCGTCAATCACCAAAATGGTTTTGGGAGTGCCCTGATAGCCTGTGATAATTTGACTGGGCAGAGCATAGGAGGGCGCGATCGCGTCACTCATTCCGGGCAGGGTGAGGGTGAACCAAAATCGGCTCCCCTGGTTAAGGCTCTCGACTTGCAGTGTGCCGCCCATGAGTGAAACGAGTTTTTGAGTGATCGAGAGTCCTAGCCCGGTGCCTTCTTGCTGAGAGTGATCACCCACTTGCTCAAAGGGCAAAAAGATGCGATCGAGCGCTTCACTAGCGATGCCGATGCCCGTGTCTTTGATCTCAAAGGTGAGTGTGTAGGGGGTCAGGCGTTGATCGAATTGAACGCTACCGATCACAGTCAGGGTCACACAACCCTGATCAGTAAACTTAATGGCATTGCCCAACAGGTTAAACAAGATTTGCCGCAGCCGCTTTTGATCGGCCTGAACGATTTGAGGAATCTGCCCCTCAGTGACTAAGTGAAAGACAATTTCTTTTTGGTCGGCTTTGGGTTGAAAGAGATTCACCATATCGGTCAGAAAAGCATCAAAAGCAAACTCTTGGGGCATCAATTCCAGCTTTTGAGCTTCGATTTTAGAGAGGTCTAAAATATCGTTAATTAAAGTCAGCAAATGGGTGCCGCTTTGGTGAATGACTCGAATGCCATCTTTGGGCTTGGGCGCGATAGCCTCGTCTCGCATCAAAATTTGACTATAGCCAAGAATGCCATTCAGAGGCGTTCTCAACTCGTGACTCATATTGGCCAGAAACGCACTTTTTGCCCGGTTAGCGACTTCGGCGATTTCTTTGGCGTGATGAAGCTGTTGATTGACGGCAACGAGTTGGGCGGTGCGATCGCTGACCTTCTGTTCTAATGAAGCGTTGAGCTGTGCGAGTTCTTGATTAACACGCTGAAGCTGCTGATTTTGTTGAGCAAGCTGCTGATCTTGTTGATATCGCCGCAGGGCTTCGGTGACGGTCAAACTCAGATCGGTCTGATCCCACGGTTTGGCGATATAGCGATAGAGACGAGCGTGATTGACCGCATTGCCGACGGCTTCGGCGCTGGCTTGCCCAGTCAGCAGAATCTTGAGGGTTTTAGGAAAGCGATCGTGCACTTTAATCAAGAATTCATCGCCCTTCATCCCCGGCATAATCTGATCAGAAATGACCAATGCCACCTCGATTTGATCGGCCTGTAGCTCTTGAATGATGGCTAATGCGTCTTCACTGCTCTCGGCGATTTCGATATAAAAATCTTTCCCGAAGGGACGTTTGAGTTGCTCTTTAAGGCTCTCTAAAACGACTGCTTCGTCATCCACACAGAGGATTGCTAGCTTGGTCATGAGTGAGGGGTCAAATGTGGGAATGAGACCATTTTCTCACGCCAGACCTGAAAGGATCGTGTTAGCTAACTCTTCTTCACTCCAGGGTTTATAAAGGCATCGATATAAATTGGCAGACTCTTGGGCACGGGCGATCGCCGCTTGGTCGGCTTGCCCAGTCAACATGACGGTGACGATTTTGGGATATTTTTGATGGACTTGTGTTAGAAATTCATCGCCTTTCATCCCTGGCATCAGCCAATCTGAGACGATAATCAACACCTCGACGTTTTCTGCTACGAGATCTTCTAAGACTTCCCACGCTTCACTGGCATCGCTGGCTCCCTCATAGAGATAATCTTGACCCAGGCGGCGTTTTAACTGCTCTTTGAGGGTTTCTAGAATCACATCTTCGTCGTCAACACAGAGAATCGCTTTGTTAGGCATAGCCGATCGGCAATGGGTACAAAACCTAGCATACAGAATGAACGAGGCGTTGCAGAATTAAGGGGTGAGTACGCCCCCTGACTCCCAATTCTGGGGAACTAGATCTGCTGAGATCTTTCACCTGTGGCATCTAGACGATGAGAACCTGTCGTTCAGGGCGGGTGAGCGGACAGACTGAGAATGCTGCAAGATCTCAGTGTTCAAAATCCCCCAAAATTGGGGGATTTAGGGGGCTGCCAGGATGTGCAATGACTCAAGATTCTAGCGTTCGATCGGCAACATGATTCGGAATACGGTGCGTCCTGGCTGGCTTTCAACCGCGATCGTGCCTGCGTGTTTTTCAATAATTTTGTGGCTGATGTCTAACCCCAAACCACTGCCTTCCCCGGCGGCTTTGGTGGTGAAAAATGGCTCAAAAATGCGCGGCAAAATCTCAGCCGGAATGCCGCAACCACTGTCGATAATGCTGACGACGATTTGATTGTGTGTGCGATCGTGTTCGATGCCAATTTCTAACTGACCTTTGTGATTCATCGCTTGAATCGCATTGTGAATAAAATTTGTCCAGACCTGATTTAGCTCATCGGGATAGCCCAAAATCGGCGGCACTGTCTCATAGTGACGAATCACCTCAACGCCCTGTTTGAGCTGATTTTGATAGAGCGTCAGTACCGTTTCTAGACCGTCACTGATCTGGGCAAGACTTTTTTCTCCTCTGTAGTCTTGATGGGTATAACTTTTGAGCGCAAACACTACTTTTGCAGCCCGATCGACGGCTAACAAAATGTTCTCACTGTTGCCTTTAAGCCGGACTAGATTGTAAGCGAGTTGCAATGTCCAATCGGCATGGCGATCGTTAAGCAGAGGCAAAAACGAATCGATTTGTTCATAGATTCCCATGTCTATTAGCGTGTCAGCGACGCTGCGGGCCTGATCGATATGGTGGTTTTCTAAGTAATCGGTGAGCGATCGCTTCCACTGTCTTTTTTCACGAGCGGTACTGGTACTGTGCGTTTGCGCTTTCAATCCGCGTTCTAAAAGGGCAAAAAACTTGATTTGCTGCTCGTCTGAGAGAAGTTGAAACAGTTTGGGAAGTTCTTGGAGCGATTCTTCTAAGGCTTTTGCGGTGTTGCCACTAGCCGCTCTAATTGCCCCTAAAGGCGTATTAATCTCGTGGGCGACTCCAGCAATTAATTGCCCCAATGCCGCCATTTTTTCAGACTGAATTAGCTCTTGCTGAGTCGCTTGCAGTTGTTGCAGAGCATTGGCTAATTCATGGTTACTTTGGTGGAGGGCTAACTCAGCTTGCTTACGATCGCTAACATCGCGAATCATAAACAGCACTTCAGCGTCACCACTTCTCACTACTCGCACTTCTTCATATTGCACTCGATCATCAAACGTCAGCGTTTGTTCATACATCTGCGTTCTGCCCGTGGTTAAGGCTTGGTGAAGATGATAGAGGTGTCGCTGGGCAACTTCTGCGGGCAGATAGGATGAAAGATGTTCACCGACAGCGTTATAGCCTTCGGGCAACAAATCTGTAAACTCGTTGGCTCTGACATAGCCAAGATAAATGCCGTCTGCGTTGACGCGATACATCAAGTCAGGAATAGCAGTGACTACGGCGCGAGTCTGAGCTTCATTGTCACGTAAGGCATCCTCGGTGCGCTGATGTTCGCTGATTTCTTGTTGAAGTTCGGTGGTGCGATCGCTGACCTGTTGTTCTAAGGTTTGATTGGCAGTTTCGAGCTGCGATCGTGAGGTTTGTAGTTGAGCCGCCATATCGTTAAATGATGTGGCTAACTCGCCCAACTCATCAGAGCGCTTGATCTCAACAGTCTGCGCCAACTGCCCCTGTGAAAACCGTTTAGCGGCAGCATTGAGACGCAAAATCGCATCAGTAATTGACCTCGCCATAAAAATGCCGATCGCGGTCGCCAGGGTCAAAGCAGCCAGACAAACTAAAATTGCGGTTTGAATATTAGCGTTTGCTTGCCCAGTAAAGTCTGACTCAGGAACGACCACCACGATCAGCCAGTCCAGCCCTTGTCGATCGCTAAAGGGAGTCACCTGCACCCGTTGAGTCACTTGATTAAAGTCAAAACTAAGCTGATAGCTGCTGTAAATATTGTTAAAGTTGTCAAACCGTTGGTGTAAGTATTGAGCAGTTGCTTGCATTAAGGGCGATCGGCTCAACGCTGCATCCAAGCGTTGAGGGTTGCCATTGTTGCGGAGAAAGGGCTGTTCTGCCATCGAAGAGGCAACCAGTTGCCCCGATCGTTCCATGATAAAGGCTTGACCCGATCGACCAATTTTGAGACCTTTTAAGAGTTGGCTGATGGGCAAAAGCTCAAAATCAACTGAGAGTACACCTGCTGGCTTTCCTGACGTGTCATAGACAGGCTCAACAGTGGCAAAGCTGAGAGTGGGGGGATCGGCTGAGATTTGCAGCGGAGTCCAGGTAGGCTGTCTAGTTTGCAGAGCGATTTGATACCAGCTTGAGGGTTTAGCAATGGGGGTCGAGGTACTGAGACGACGGTTAACGCTCAACAATTGCCCTTCCTTGGCAAACGTAATTTGTTTCACCGTCTGAAACTGCTGAAGCTGCTGCTTAAATGATTGTTCTAACTCTGAGAGGTTTTGAGAATTGGTCTTTAATCGAATCGCGTCTGAATTAATTTGCTGAACTAGTAGGGGAGTCATTAGATAAGTGTCAATGCCGCCTCGAATCTGGGCGGTGACTGCTTCTCTCAGAGTGGCAGAGTCATTGTCAATGGTGTTTTGATTATTTTTGACCGTGAGATAGCCAGTTACCCCTAGAGCTACGGCAATTTGTAGTAAAAAGGGCACTATCAGCATCCATCTTAGGGAGGTTTTTTGAGACGAATCAGCAAGCTTATGTTTCAAGGGACACATCGCCAAAATCTTGTTTGAGTTTTACACATCCAGCACTCTGGCACAACTCTAGCGATCGTTCCATAAATTATTTGCATTGCTGAATAGAGGAATGACTGGGTGAGGGCGCTATCCCTACGGTCGTTCATTCCAGCATTCTGCAACACCGATTTTATATCCATTTCAAAAACGATCGCGACGGCTGGAACGATCGCGAGAGGGTATAGAATGCCACGCCCCTACGACACCCCGCGCCTTTTTGTACGGGCATGGCACTGCCGTGCCCTCATGCAGATCTGCCCCATTCACAAATCAAATGGGTGTGACAATGGCAAGATCTGACTTTTTACTGACTTTTTGCCGACCTTTTACCAGAGTGATATTAGCTACGCAGTGTTAATCTGTAAGCGTCGATGGTAAATAAGTTGTCAGCCCAATCTAAGTATTGTCTGAGTTACCTTTACTGTTTACTTCCAAACAGGGGTCTCTACCATTCATCGCTACCCTATTTGGAGTTCTTCAGTTCATGTTTAGCCTCAAACAGTTTTCGCTTTCTGTTTCAACGATCGCCGCGACTGTCACCATCAGCGCAGTTTTCTCAACCGCAGCCCAAGCCGCCATTGTGGGTGGGCAAGTCACTGGAACCTGGCAGTATGACTATGACGGGGCAGGCGGTCTCAGTGTCGGAGATGCCTTCACTGCTGACTATACCTACGACAGCGATAGCGTCACAACCACTGATTATTCTAACAGTTACGACTATACTCGCTATCTAGTTGATTCAGTTCCTTTGCTCAGTCTGGTGCTAAACTCTGGCACAGTTAGTCATGCGTTTGATCTCAGCAATCCTTCCAGTTTCAGCAATCTTCAGCGGTATGACGTTCAGTATAACCCTGATTACTACAGTCAGTATAGTTACACGCAGGATAACATCCAGGCTTACGACTCCTCGGCACTGAGTCAGAACTCCTTCTATGCCTACAACTATTTAGGTCAGGATTATTCTGGCAATCCCTTTTCTGCCTCCTTTGCTCAGTTTTACTCGTACGATAATTCCGCTGGCACCTATCCTGCTTACGCTTATACCTACGGGGATGTCGCTTTTTCCGGTTCATCTCCTGCAACCCCTGTGCCAACCCCTGCCTTGTTGCCTGGTTTGGTCAGTTTGGGTCTAGGAGTCTTGCGGAAGCGCAAAGCTCAAGCAGTTTTAGAGGCGCAGAAAGCGTAGAACAACCTTGCGATCGCCCCTCCCATTTTTCCCAAACAGGGGCGATCGCAAAGTCAATTTCGCATCCGAATTCGATTCACTTCGACGATGAACAGCTTGCCTTGATAATGTCCGACATCGCCATAGTTTGACAAATAATCCACTAACCTTTGCATCAGCAGAGGAATAATTTCAGGGTGATTCCGAAGTTGAACTGAAATAATCCCACGATAATTTGCAGGAGGATAGGCAACAATGTCAGCAAAATCTCCATTTAGTGAAACCAAAATCGCACCCAACTCCTGTGCTTTGGCAATCACAATCTGATCAGGAGCTTCAATCGGAATATAGTCTTTTAAGATCAACACCTCATGACCGCTGTCCTGCAAAAACTTCCCGATCGAAGCTGGAACACATTGATCGATGAAAAATTTCAGACTCACGATGCGACCGTCTCAAAATCTGCGAGATCACGCGCATAATCGAGACAAGCCGCAATCTGCTCTTTTTGTAAATCTGGAAACTCTTGCAGGATCTGGTCATGGGTATTGCCAGCAGCCAAATAGCCTAAAATCAAACTCACTGGAATTCTGGTTCCCTTAATTCTCGGCTTACCTCGAAGCACATCTAAACTGCTTACGATGTATTCACGCCAGTTAATCGGCTTCATGGTTCAACCTCTTGCTCAAATTCAGTATTAGATCTTCAACACTATCAACGATTTGCGAGTCAGTCATGGTATGAGGTTTCATGTGCTGACTGCCATAAGCGCCAATGGTTTTTGAAGCGATCGCAGGCTATCTTTTGGTCACCAGTTGCCACAAATATTGCCCAAACTCCCAGACTTGTTGAAGAAGTTTATCGGCTCCGATGCCAAAGACAAATTGCATTATCAGCACGATCGCCGCAATCACCAGGGCAGTGCTAACTGTTGCCTTCACGACTTTGATCAGCCAGGTGAAAACCAGAACGGAAATTACGATCGCTGCCCCAACCAGAATCAAGTTCATAAGTCAAAGTCCGTCTCGTCTCTAACAGTATCCTATTGATTGGGAAAAATCGGTATGATTCAGCGCGGCTTGATCAAACCGAGCATTGGTTAGATTTGCGCCTTTAAAGGACGTTGTAGAGGCGAGGTTGAGCGATCGTATAATCGATTTGAGCGAACTTAGAGTCAGCCAAACATAGACGAAAGTTGCGATCGCGTAAGCAAATCCGATGCTATGCTGGGCACTGAGACTAACGCTAGCCGTCGCACCCAGTAGAAAAGCGGCTCCGTAGGTAGTGACTGTCGGAATGGTCGCGATCGCGATTTTAATCCACGACTGGTGAAGAAAGACACTAGCCACCCCCATTACCAAACCTGCGGACATGGCTCCCGCGATCGCAATACTCGGATTGTTCCCCGACGCACTTCCAGCATAAAAAAATCCGAGCCATGCACCCGACAAAACCGCCGAGAAAACGCCTGCAAGTCGGCTAGTTTTTAGAGAAATGCTCTTTAACGAACTGATCCCAGCACTCGCGCCCGCTAGACCCAAAACTCCATATAAGACCAACACAAACAACCAGGCAGAACTATTGGGTATCTGCCCTAAAGCGCCGAAAATCAAACGAGACAATGCATCTCCGACTAAAAGCGCGATCGCGATCATTATGCCACTCAAACGCATGAGTTTTTGGGGCGAAAGTCCGGCTTTGACTCGCTCAAAATTTGCGCCTACTAGTTGAGCCTGGTTAAAGTTACAGCCTCGAATATCAGCCCCGCTAAAGTCAGTCCCATTGAGAATTTGTTGTCGAAACGATCGCGCCTGAAGATGTTGATTTTTGAAGGAAATCATAGAAGGGTTAAAGTGGTTTTTGGTTGCTCAAAGAACGGGCGTTGCAAAATGAGGGGATGAAATGGCTGTAGGGGTAGCGCCCCCGTGCCTACCCCTGACGGAGGGCAACCACGGGGGGATTGCCCCTACAATCATCCCGCTATTCAGCAATGCCAAAGAACGTTTAAGAAGATGAATCAGAATCGTCAATCGCTTAAGCATCGATTATGGAATGGATTGGGAATGGGATTACTCCTAATACCCATTGTTGCTTATGGGATTCCGCATTTTTTGCGTCCCGATCGCATTGCTGAGACTCGATCGCTGTTTCAAGGCATCGACTATCGGCGAGAGGTGCGATCTCTGCCCCGTCCGATCGTGATTCACATTGTCAAGATTGATTTGACTGCACCCAACGTTCGCGCCTTTGCGACTCCCGGAGCGGCAACCTTCGACAAAACCGAAGTCAACGCTCACACAACGTCTCAGTTTCTCAACGAATTTAGTCTAAAGCTGGCGATTAATGCAAACTTTTTCTACCGCTTTCGTGAAGAAACCCCGTGGGATTATTTTCCGCACGCTGGCGATCGAGTGAACAATGTTGGACAAGTCACTTCTGACGGGCAGACCTATTCTGCCGCAGAATCTGAGTATCCGGCGATTTGTTTTTCATCCCAACGTGCAAAGATTGTAGAAGGCACCTGTCCGGTAGAGACAAGGCAAGCAGTGTCAGGAAACGAGGTGCTGATTAAGGCAGGCAAACCCCTTGCTCAAATGACAAAATCAGATAAGCCTTATCCGCGATCGGTGGTTGCGATTGACGCAACGGGTCAAAAATTATGGCTAATTTTAGTAGACGGCAAACAGCGTCTCTATAGCGAAGGCATGACGATCGCAGAACTCACTGATTTTGTCCGACAGTTGGGCGTTGATTCGGCCCTCAATTTAGATGGAGGCGGATCGGTGACGTTGGCAGTTTCCACACCATCAGGCACAAAAATTCTCAATTCCCCCATTCAGAACAAGATTCCGATGAATGAGCGCCCGATCGCGAGTCATTTAGGGTTTTACGCCGAGTAATTCATCTCAACACCCATCCCAAAAATTGTTCTGTGTAATAGAGCGCTAACTGATTACTCACGCCATTAAACACCGCATCAAATGCATGATCTGCCCAGGGAATTTCTAGAAAAATGGCACGACTGCCGACAGACTGTAGACGATCGAATAAGCTTTTACCAAATTTTGCTTGCACAATGTGATCACGACCGCCATAAATCAGCAGAGTAGGGGGAAGCGGGCGAGTCACCCACTGGTAGGGAGACGCTCGTCGATATAAATCTGGCAACTCGTCAGGAGTGCCACCCAGAAAAGCTTTGAGAGTCGCACGAGAATTGATCGGGTCAGGGTTAGGCGGTTCTCGGTAGCCGATCGTCAACTCAACGGGGCCATAATAGTCAACGACCGCTTTAATGGGAGGTGCATCTGATTGAAACGCCGACAGCAATGCTAAATGAGCACCTGCCGATCGTCCCATTACAGCAATTCGATCACGATCGATATCATAATCATCAACATGATTCAAAATGTGGGTAAATGCAGTGTTGATATCATCCAACTGGGCAGGAAATTTGTATTGAGGCGCATGACGATAATCAATCGCGACCACTACATAGCCTCGCGCTGCCATATAGCGACTAAAGGCTGCATTGCTATCAGGAGTGCCATATTGCCATGCGCCACCATAGATCATGACGATCGTCGGATATTTCCCTTTCTGCAACGGTTGATAGAGATTAAGCGTTAGTGGAACATTATCAGGAGCCGCAAACTGAATCTTTGACGTATAGCGAATATCGCTGTCAGGAATTCCACGAAACAGATCAAACAATAGAGGATCAGGACGCATCATTGCTCGTTTAGTTTGCGGAATCTGATTTATGTAATCTGCACCTAACGTTGACTGCATCGCTATACTAAATCGCTGATTTGTAGACGGAAATTGCAGTAAAGGCAATAGGCTTAATATCAACGCCACAACACTGCCAACGAGCAATAGACGAGAAAGCCAACCCTTGCGGAGAAATCTTAAAAGCAGGAGAATCGCGATCGCATTCACGCCAACTAACCAGGGACTGATCTCTGGCGCACCCACTCCTAGCGGCAACAAAAATAGTGTTGGTGCTGGGATCACAATCCATAGTGAGAGAAACAACCCGATCAGACTCAGTGCCGAAGGAATAAAACTAGCCAGAAGAAAGGCAAAGATCGATGCCAACGATCGAGTTTTTCGGAAGCGTGGCTGATTTTCCTGCGACATTTGCCCCCTATCGATTCGAGTCAGTTTGCGAGTCATAACGACTGCTGTAATGTTATCAGCGTTGCCTGCGATCAGGATGAACTTCTACCGTATTTTCTATCGCTGAAGCCTATTTTTTCGGCTCCTTCGTCGCTTTTTTACCCCTGCTGGGGCCTTTAGTCAAAATCGTTATGACTATGATATAGTTGTTACAGTTCGTATTGAATCTGTAGTCTCACTTTGAGACAGTAGACCTACTGCTAAGGAGAATTTTTCCCATGACCCATGCCAACGAAGGATGTCTACGGGTCGGTCAACCCGCTCCCGAATTTACAGCAACGGCTGTCGTCGATCAAGAATTCAAGGACATCAAGCTGTCTGACTATCGCGGCAAATATGTGGTTTTGTTCTTTTACCCTTTAGACTTTACCTTCGTTTGCCCGACTGAGATCACGGCATTTAGCGATCGCCATCAAGACTTTAGCGCCATCGGCACCGAGATTTTAGGGGTGTCTGTCGATAGTGCATTTTCGCACCTAGCTTGGATTCAGAGCGATCGTAAATCGGGCGGTGTTGGCGACCTCAACTATCCTCTCGTGTCTGACATCAAGAAAGAAATCAGCCTTGCTTATAACGTGCTCGACTCAAATGAGGGCGTTGCATTGCGCGGTCTGTTTATCATCGATAAAGACGGCGTTATTCAACACTCAACGGTTAACAATTTGTCGTTTGGGCGCAGCGTTGATGAAACCCTCCGCACTTTGCAAGCAATTCAATATGTGCAGTCTCACCCCGATGAAGTCTGCCCCGTAGGTTGGCAACCTGGTGACAAGACGATGAACCCTGACCCTGTGAAGTCAAAAGAATTTTTCGCAGCCGTGTAGTCGATCGTTAATATAAGTAAGTGGATGGTAGTCAATGGCTACTGTCCACTATTTTTTGAGAAAAAGGTGTTATATGTTGACTTTCACTGACTTTAGCGGTTTATTTAATCGGCGTTTTTTGAATAATCTCTTTCCGATTCCGGCAACCAATCGGTTAGCGTTGGGTTTAGTGACTCCTGGGTTTGAGTTATCTGACATCACCCACGATCGTCAAATTAAACTGTCTGATTATAAAAACGATCGTCCTGTGATTCTTGCCTTTACTCGCATCTTTACTGAAAAGCAATATTGCCCGTTTTGCTTTCCTCACATTAAAGCCCTCAACGAACAGTATCAGCAGTTTGTCGATCGTGGGGCAGACGTGTTGATGATCACAAGCACTGACCCCCAGCAAAGCAAAAAAGTTGTTCAAGATTTGGGGCTAAAAATGCCTTTGTTGAGCGATTCTAGCTGTCGCGTGTTTCGCGATTATCAGACGGGTCAAGCGCTGGGCGCACCGTTACCTGCTCAGTTTTTGCTCGATCGTCAAGGCATTCTCCGCTATAAGCATTTGTTTTCGTTTCTTAATCACAATGCTAGTGTAGACACATTGCTATCTGCGTTAGATCGGGTGTGAATTAAATAAGATATAAATCTTGTGGAGTAGGCATCTTGCCTACACAGAGACAGTGGGACGGCTATCCCACTTTGCTTAATCCAGAATCCCAAGGATCGTCTCAATTAACGCTGGAAGATGATGCGGAGAATTAACAATGAAGTCAGCCCCGTGAATGGTTAACTCTGACGCTGTTCCATAGCCGTAAGTAACTCCGATCGCGCAAACACTATTCTGTTTTGCGCCAATCATGTCATGTTTACGGTCGCCAATCATTACCGCATCAGTTGATACGATTTGTTCTGTTTGTAAAACATAATGAATCAAATCGCCTTTGTTACTGTGAGTTCCATCTAATTCACTGCCGTAAACACGATCGAACCATGACGACAATGCGAAATGATCAATAATGCGGGTCGCGTAAATGTGTGGTTTTGAAGTTACAACAAACGCCCGAAAACCATCAACACGAAACGATTGTAGAATCTCTGGAATCTGAGGATAGAGCGTGTTTTCAAACAGTCCGATCGTAGAGAAGCGATCGCGGTAGAAAGACAACGCACGATCGACGATCGCCCGATCTGAAGTCTGCAATAGCTCTGCAAAACTCTGCTGGAGCGGAGGGCCGATACACCAACACAAATCTTCAGCATGAGGTGGAGTGTAACCGAGTTTAGACAACGCATATTGAATGCAGCGAGTGATTCCAGGCTTAGGATCAGTCAGTGTTCCGTCTAAATCGAATAGAACCGCGCGAGAAAGTGTTTTGCTAGGCATTAAATTGACAGGAGTACTCTATGATTTTCGACCAATCTGAGTTTGAAATCCGGTGCGAATGGGGAGAACAAGGCGTTGCACAATTAGCGCCGATTAGTGATGTTGTGATTATCATAGACGTTCTCTCGTTCTCAACCTGTGTTGAAATCGCCAATAGCCGAGGCGCAATCGTCTTTCCCTATCTATGGAAAGATCATTCTGCTCAAGATTTTGCCACCTCAATAAATGCAGAACTCGCAGATAGACGCAACAGTGGTAGTCGTTATGAACTTTCCCCGGCATCCCTGGCTCAGGTTGCAAACAACACTCGATTGGTGCTGCCCTCGCCCAACGGTTCCACGCTCAGCTTAAAAACGGGCAAGACTCCAACTCTAGCTGGCTGCTTGAGAAATAGTCGAGCGATCGCGGCGACTGCCACAACTTATGGCAAGCGTATCTCTGTGATCCCGGCTGGAGAGAAATGGCAGGATGGCAGCCTTCGCCCTTCTTTTGAGGACTGGGTTGGGGCAGGGGCAATTCTCAGTCATCTCAAAGGAAATTTGTCTCCAGAGGCACAGGCTGCAATTGCAGCTTATCAAACTGCTCAATCAAACTTGAAATCACTTCTCAAACGCTGTAGTTCTGGCAAAGAATTAATCGAGAAGAGATTTGAGCAAGATGTTGATCTGGCAACCGAATTAGAGGTAAGTGATTGTGTTCCCACGTTGGTGAATAGCGCTTATGTCGATCGAGCAGCACAACAAACTCCATAACTGAACCGAGATGACAAGATGACGCTTTATGACACGATCGGCAAACACTACCTTCCAGATCACTTGAACATATATTAAGAAATTATTAAATCTGACATCAAAATATATCTTAGATTACCTGCTTTTCAAAAATCGTTATGATACCTTGATCTTAGTATACTACACAAAATCGATAGACTTACTGTAGTTTCATTGAATACGTTATGCTGCGACAGGTTCTCAAAGTCTAGTTGCTACTGTCGCTATTAAACCACCTTGATTAATCCTTTCAATTCATTGACTCAGCGACTGTTTAATATGTCAACTTGCACTCGTCAGTTCGATCGCCGCAATCCCATACTCCTCATTCACGGACTTGATGGCAGCAGATGCGCTTTTCGGAGAATGTTACCCGATCTAATGGAGTCAGGCTGGAAGGTTTACAGCTTAGACCTTGTTCCTAATGATGGTGGAGCGAAGCTAGAGTATTTAGCAGAGCAGGTTGCTGACTATATTGCTCAGACATTTGCGCCGAGGCAAGCGATCGATATTGTTGGCTATAGCATGGGCGGAATTGTGGGTCAGTATTACATTCAGAATCTCGGTGGAATCGATCGAGTCCAAAGATTGATTACGCTTTCAACGCCTCATGCAGGTTCCTGGTGCGCTTATCTTCGCAACAATGCAGGCTGCCAGCAACTTCGTCCAAATAGCGCTTTCTTGAAGCAATTAAACCAGCGATCTGAAATGCTGAAACACCTTAACTTCACTGCAATTTGGTCGCCCTTTGACGTGTTGACAATGCCGATCAGTCGATCGCAGTGGGTGGTCGATCGCAGTGTTCAAATTAACGTTTTACGACACAAGCGAATTCCCAGCGATTCTAGAATATTCCAAGCAGTGATGGATGCACTTCTAGAACCACATCAAGATAAATCTCAAGCGTTGACTCGCTCAACTTCGGCAGTGTTCTCGACACAAGAGCAAACATCATCAGAAGTATTAGCTGGAGCCATATCATAATCACATTTTATAAACAGAAGTGATGCAAATGTACACCAACGATCAAGCCTAGCAGAGTCACTAGCGAACTATTCCCTGACCCCATGCTTAATAGGGTGGTTTCATACAACAGAGGAAAAACATAGAAGCCTGATTGCTTGATTTTGGGGCTAGGGGGCAAAACTATTCTGCTTCTCACGACTGGTTCGGGATTGGTATACATGAGAAAACTGTTTACTTACAACGCATAAAGGGAATCTTGAGCTTACAGAACATTCTAAAAGCCGGGAAAAATGTATGCCCAAGATCACCGCTCTTCGATGGTTATCTCGTTTGAAAGTCGGGCAGAAGATCAGTTTAGGATATGCACTTGCGCTGGGTATCGCAGTCTCAGGCACGATCGTGGGCTTTGGTATTGGCAATCAATATCGCCAACAGGCCTCGCAGAGACAAAAGCACACGCGTAACGAAGTGGAAATACTTCCAAAGAGTCAAACTTTGACCTAAAAGCTGCTGTGGAGAGCGACGACGAAGTTGGAGTTCTTGCCCAGTCTTTTAATCACCTAATTCATTCCGTTAAACAGCTATTAACGCAACAACAGATTGCCAATGATCAGCTCGCTGCTTATAACCAAACCTTAGAACAAAAAGTTGAGGAAAGAACCCAAGAACTTAGTGGTAAAAACAGCCAGTTGCGAGAGCTTCTAGAAAAACTGCGTCAATCTCAAGTTCAAATTGTGCAAAGCGAAAAAATGTCGAGCTTAGGGCAATGAGTGGCAGGCGTTGCCCATGAGATCAACAATCCGGTCAACTTCATTCACGGTAACTTGACTCATGTACAGGACTATGCGGACAACCTACTAAATTTTGTGCAACTGTACCAAAAGCATTATCCTAATCCGATCTCTGAAATCACCACAGAAGCCGAAGAGATTGACCTGAAGTTTTTGCAGGACGATTTGCCCAAACTCCTCAGTTCGATGAAAATCGGCACCGATCGCATCCGTCAAATTGTCTTGTCGCTCCGCAACTTTTCGCGGATGGATGAAGCCGAATTCAAAGCGACAGATATCCATGAAGGCATTGACAGCACGCTACTGATTTTGCAACACCGCTTAAAAGCTAGACCAGAACGCCCAGAGATCGCAGTCATTCGAGATTATGGCAATCTGCCCTTAATCGAATGCTACCCCGGACAACTCAACCAAGTATTCATGAATATTTTGGCGAATGCGATCGACGCCCTCGAAGAACTCAATTCAAAAAAACCGTATCAAGAGATTCAGAGTAGCCCCACTCGCATTACGATTCGTACCTCTGCGGTGAATTCACACTGGACACAAATTGCGATCGCCGACAGTGGAACCGGGATTCCCGAATCGATTCAACACCAGATCTTCAATCCATTTTTCACCACAAAACCTGTTGGTAAAGGAACGGGAATGGGAATGGCGATCAGCTATCAAATCGTCACAGAAAAACATGGTGGCAAGCTTACTTGCTCTTCAAGACTGGGAGAGGGAGCAGAGTTTGTGATTCAAATTCCTATGCGACAGCAAGCCTTCAAAGCAGTTTAACAAGATGACTTGTAATCTTTTGCAGGAAATTTTATCTGAAAGTAGAGCAGCCGGGTATTGATCTGCATAGATTTCTAAATGCGTTGATCGTTGGGCTTCAACCTCGAAAAACCTGCCGACAAAATCCGTCACAATGAGGGATGAGCCACTAACGCTGAGATCATAGAGACCCATGACGATCGCCCCCCTAAGTTGGACAGAACTCGCAGCCCTCACAGACTTTCAAATCGATCCCGTCAACGGTGCCACCAACGCCCAAGCCCACTTACGCTTATTTGGTCAAACTGAAGCCGCTGTGCGGGTGACACTCTACCGCGATAACCACGCCTGGTGCCCCTATTGCCAGAAAATTTGGCTGTGGCTAGAGGAGAAACAAATCCCCTACCGCATCGAAAAAGTCACCATGTTCTGCTACGGGGAAAAAGAAAGCTGGTACAGGCGCAAAGTGCCATCAGGGATGCTGCCCGCGATCGCGCTAGACGATCGCATCATCACCGAAAGCGATGACATTTTGATTGCCTTAGAACAAGTCTTTGGTGCTTTAGGTGCGGGCATGGAAGATCCCGCTGTCCTTCCCTTGCGACGGCTAGAGCGACTGCTCTTTAGAGCCTGGTGTGCCTGGCTTTGTCGGCGGGCAGGTTCGTCGCGAGAAGAGCAGCGTCACCGCGATCAGTTCATTAGCGTGGTCGCGAAGGTCGAGGAAGCGCTCGATCGCACTCCAAGTCCTTACTTCCTCGATGAGTTTGGCACTGCCGATGTGATCTTCACGCCCTATGTTGAACGCATGAATGCTAGTTTGTTCTACTACAAGGGCTACTCTCTGCGAGAAGACAATCCTGGCTTGGCTGCCTGGTTTGCGGCGATGGAAAGCCGCCCCACCTATCGGGGCACTCAGAGCGACTTTCATACCCATGTGCATGATTTGCCGCCGCAAATGGGAGGCTGCTGGGAGAACAGTGAGCCGCAAACGCAACTCAACCAAGACCGCGTAGATCACGGCCCCTGGGATGGGCTACCCGATGTCACGTATCCAGAACCAGAAACCTCTCGTGCTGAAGCACTACACCGCGTGATCAAGCACCGAGCCAATATTGTTCGAGTCAACCCTGCTGATGACCCTTTAATAGACGAAGCTCTGCGGTGTGCCCTCACTCAAATGATGACGGGTGAAGCCTGTATGCCACCGTCAGGGTCTGATCTTGCCCTGCGATATTTGCGCGATCGCATCAATGTGCCCCGCGATATGTCCATCTATGCCGCCAAGCGACTGCGGGAATCTCTAGAGAAAACCGCTGCTCTGGTGGGCGATCGTCAGAGTCCGCTGTTACCGACTCAACATCGGCGAGACCAAGACCCGGCTGATTTTGCTAGGAGTTAACGTCAGTTCGACAGAAGTGGGTTGCTCCGGTTGTGAATTCGGGAGAGCTACCTAAATCCTCCAAAATTTGGGGACTTAGAGCCAAGACTTCCGGTTCAAAGTCCCCCAGAATGGGGGATTTAGGGGGCAGAAGCCGCTGACAAGGCAGCGAAAAAACTCGTCGTTCTGCAACGCCCCAAAGATTTAATCATTCACAGCCCGATCGCCCCTTAAAAAGTAAGCGGTGATCTGACAACCTGCGCCTAGTTCGCTGACAATTTCTAGCTGTCCGCCCATTGCTGCCGATCGTTCTTGCATTCCTTGAAGTCCATATCCCGATCGCAGTTGATTGGTCTGAAAGCCTTTGCCGTTGTCTTGAAGCGTCAGCGATAATCCTTCAGCCGTGGTTTGAATCTGGATCTGAACGATCGTCGCTTCGGCGTGTTTGCAGATATTGGTCAGTCCCTCTTGAATGATGCGATAAACGACCTGATTGACCGCGCTCGAAAGGGGATGTGACAAATCAATTTGGCACTCTGGCAATACATCAGTCAGGTGATAAAACTCTTCAGCTAGGTTGACGATCGCCGCTTCGAGCAATTGTCCTTGAAGGGGATCGGCCCGAATGGCGGAAACCGATTCACGCACGGCTTGCAGGGCTTCAGAACCCAGTTGTTTCGCTTCGGCTAATAGCGATCGTGCCCGATTGTGGTCTACATCCCAGAGAGCTAAAGCCGTCTCCATTTGCACATTCAGCGCAACGAGAGAATGCCCCAGCGAGTCGTGAATGTCACGGGCGATGCGATTGCGTTCCTCGATTGCCGCCATTTCCTCAATGCGTTGATTGAGCGATCGTTCTTGGTCGAGCGATCGTCGGAGTTCGGCTTCTGTGTGCTGCAATCGCCGATTTTGATCTTGCAGTTGCAGTTGTAGGCGGCAAAGCTTGAGTTGATGCTCGATCCGCACCAAAACCTCCTCAATCTGAAAGGGTTTGGTAATAAAGTCAACGCCTCCAACCGAGAAGGCATGCACCTTATCAAGGGCCTCATTCAACGCACTGATAAAAATAACCGGAATTTCCTGCATTTGGGAATCGGACTTGAGGTGCTGACACACTTCGTATCCAGTCATTCCAGGCATATTGATGTCGAGCAGAACCAGATCGGGCGGTTGAGCTTGCATTCCAATCAGCGCGATCGCACCGTTGGTAACACTCCGAACTTCGTATCCCTGATCAGCAAGCATGGCTGACAGTAGCCGAAGATTGTCTAAAGTGTCGTCTACGATTAGGATGTCTCCCTTGACTGATGGGATGCACTGCATAATGTCTGGCAGAATTAGGCGAAGTATTAATTATCACACGACTGCTAACAGAGGCTACAACAAGCGGTGTTAACTGTGATAGATATGAAATTAAGACCACACGATAGATACGACGATCGATCTATAGAACGTGCTTGGATTGATCTTAAGAGCAGCGATCGAGAATGAGTTGATATCGTAAAGAAACATTACTTTTAGACGACCAAAATAATTCTTATCGCACTTCAAAAAATAAGCAATAAGTCATACACAGAGAGTTTCCTAGCCTTTGTTTCACTCAAACAGGTGATTTTGTTTGCGATCGTTCATCTCTTAGATTGGGTCAGGACAATTTATTGAATTTGAGAGATGTTTAAGCTAGGTTGTTTTAACAGTCCTTAGCTTCGTTGCTGACCCACCCAGAAATCAATTTCTGGGCTAATAGCAAAAGTCCGATGAATCGGACTGAGAGACTGTTCAACCCATTTCAATGGGTTTTAGCTATGAGCCTGGAAATTGATTTCCGGGCGAGATGAAACCGTAGCGAGAAGGTGTTAGAACACGCCCTAATATTCGCACCACACAACACCCGTTTAATTTGAGGAGTTTGGGTATGCGTCCTCTCACCCATCGGCTTTCAAAGCTTGCTAAAAGTGTGCCACTACGCCGCGTTCTGGTGGTGCCGTTTGTCCTGCAAATTTCGTTAGCGGTTGGGCTGATCGGGTGGCTATCGATTCGCAATGGGCAACAGGCAGTCAATGAGGTCGCCGTACAACTGCGGAGCGAAATCACGGCTCGAATTCAACAATATTTGCAAACCTATGTTGAGACTCCTCACAAAATTAATCAACTCAATGCCGATGCGATTCGACTGGGTGAAGTCAACCCTCAAGATTTTGCAGCGTTAGAAGAACACCTTTGGTATCAACTTGAAACTTTTGACACCGTGACCGCCGTTTACGTTGCGTCAGAATATCGAGAACACGTTGCGGTAGAAAGAGCAGAAGATGGTCGCTTTCAAGTCAAAGTATCAGGTGATTCTACAGGACACGCAGTTAAGATCTATGCCGCCGATCGCCCAGGACATCGCACCAAACTCTTAAGATCTAAGTCTAACTATGATCCTCGGACTCGCCCCTGGTATCAATCTGCGGTCAAGTCGGGAACCGCAAACTGGGGCGGAATCTATAAACTGTTTGCCACACCTCAATATGTGTTGAATGCCAGCTTGCCGATCTATGACGATCGTCGCAAGCTGTTAGGCGTGGCTGCCGTAGATTTCTCACTGACGGGAATCAGTCAATTTCTCCGCAGTCTCAAAATTGGACGATCGGGCGAAACATTTATCCTCGAACGTCGCACCGGGTTACTCGTCGGCAGCTCTGCGACTCAACAACCCTTTGTGATTCAAAACCCGACTGCGCCGATCAATCAGCAGACTCCGATTCGGGTCAAAGCCACCGAAAGCAGCGATAGCTTGACGCGACGCACTGCCAAATATTTACAACAACGCTTTGGAGACTTGCCGCAAATTGATCAGACTCAACAACTAGATTTTGATCTCGACGGTGATCGGCAATTTTTACAAGTTGTGCCGCTTAAAACAGTTCAGGGGTTAGATTGGCTGATCGTCGTGGTGGTTCCAGAACGGGATTTCATGGATCAGATCAATGCCAACACTCGCACCACGATCGTGCTGTGTCTGATCGCGTTTGCCCTAGCAACTGCTCTGGGCATTTTGACCGCTCGCTTGATTTCCCAACCCATTCTGCGGTTAGGAAGCGCAGCTAAAGCGATCGCCGCCGGAGATTTAGACCAAACCGTCTCGGTCACTAGCACCACTGAGTTAAATGGGTTGGCTCAGTCCTTTAACCAAATGGCGCAGCAATTGCGCGAGTCTTTCTCAGCCCTGGCGCGAACCAATGAGGAATTAGAAGACCGGGTTGAGCAGCGAACCACTGAATTGGGCGAAAAAAATTCGCTGCTTCAGCAAGAAATCAGCGATCGCCAAAAAGCAGAGGCGGCGTTGAAAATGTCTGAAGCAGAACTCCGGCTGATGTTTGCAGCGATGACCGATATCGTAGTGGTTTTCGATGCAAAGGGGCGTTATCTGAAGTATATGCAAACGCAATCCTTCACTTATACGTCTGATGTCGATCTAATTGGTAAAACTGTTCATGAAGTTTTATCTGAATCGGTTGCAAACACAATCACAGATGCAATTCAGCAAGCGTTACATCTCCGAAAGCAGCCTAATGCTTCTGATAGCACTCGCAAAAATATTTTTGTTGAATATCATCTCTCGATCGGTCATCAAGAAACCTGGTTTCTAGCCAGCGTCGCGCCGTTGTCAGACGATGCAGTGCTGTGGGTCGCTCGTGATATTAGCAAGCTCAAAAAAACCGAGGCGGCACTCAAACAAGCCAAAGAATCTGCCGATGCTGCCAACCTTGCTAAAAGCCAGTTTCTCTCAAACATGAGCCACGAACTTCGCACGCCGCTGAACATTATTCTCGGCTTTACTCAATTGCTGTTGCGGCATCGATCGCTCAACCCTCAACAGCAAGATTATCTAGACACAATTAATCGCAGTGGCGAAGACCTGCTGACTTTAATTAATGACGTGTTGGAAATGTCTAAAATTGAAGCGGGTCGCGTGACTCTGAATGAAACAAACTTTGACTTTTACGAACTCCTCGATCGGCTGCGTCAAATGTTTGATCTCAAAGCTCGATCGCGAGGGTTAGAACTCGTTCTAGATCGCTCCGACGAGGTTCCTCAATATATCTGCATGGATGAGAGCAAGTTACGCCAGATTTTAGTCAATCTGTTAGGTAACGCCATTAAATTTACGCAGATTGGAAGCGTAACGCTGCGAGTCACCACCGACCAAACTGCGCCCGATCGCTCCATCATCCTGCGCTTTAGCGTTGAAGACACCGGGTGTGGCATCGCTGAAGCTGACCTTTCACCCCAAAATGGCTCTGACACAGCCCCCTTATTTGAGCCGTTTGTGCAGACAGACGCGGGTCAAAAAGCTCAAGAAGGCACAGGCTTGGGGTTGCCGATCAGTCAGCGATTTGTGCGGCTGATGGGCGGAGATTTAACGGTGAAGAGCACGTTAGGAGAAGGTTCGATCTTTACGTTTGCGATTCCAACTCACCCTGCAATTCTAGAGGTCTTGCCCACCTTTACTCCCAGTCGGCAAGTCGTCAGCCTAGCAGCAGGACAGCCTCACTATCGCATTCTAATTGTTGAAGATAAATTAGAAAATCGACGGCTGTTAGTCGAGTTATTGGCTCCGATCGGGTTTGAGTTACAAGAAGCGGTAAACGGACAAGCGGCGATCGAACTTTGGCAAAGCTGGGCACCTGACTTGATTTGGATGGATCTCAGAATGCCCGTCATGAATGGATTTGAGGCAACCCAGCACATCAAAGCCGCCAATAATTCCGCCCCAGTGATCATCGCGCTGACCGGAAGCGCCTTTGAGGAAGATCGCTTAACCGCTCTGTCTGTCGGCTTTGATGATTTTGTGCGTAAGCCCTTTCGGACGAGTGTGATCTTTGAGAAGATGGCTGAACACTTGGGCGTTCGCTATGTTTATGCCGACGAGTCAGACGATCGTCAAAATGCGTTATCCCCGGATCCTTCTCTTACGCCTTCAGACTTGAGTGAGATGCCGATCGAATGGATCGACCAACTGCATCAGGCAGCACTCCGCATTAATGCAAAGCAGATTTTGCTGCTGATTGAGCAAATTCCTGAACCCTATGATCATCTCGTTAAAGCGCTGACCGATCTCGTCGATCGCTTCTGTTTTGAAGAAATCATCGCGTTAACCCAACGGTAGGGACACGGCATGCCATACCCCTACGTAAACTTTGCTGTCGAATCTCTCACAATTGGGGAAATTACTTCTAACCTTAGAGATTAAGGAGTCTAAAAAGCTTTTTGCACAAAGTTGGTTGTTTCAACTTTATCGATGCATCTGCAAAAATCTTGTTTAGGTTCGGCTCCGACTGTCATCGCAAACAAGGGATGAAACCATGTCTCAACATCATGCCGCAGAATTTTTTAAAGCGGTTAAAAAAGACCAGGCTCTGCAATCAAGATTGAAAGCAACCAGCGACCCGATCGCGTTCGTTCAGATTGCCGCCGATCAAGGCTATCACTTCTCAGAAGACGAGTTAGAAAGCGCTCTCGATCAGCTTTCTGAGGCTGAACTTGCAGCTTTATTTAACCCTGGTGTAGGAAGTCGCGAACGAATAGTTCCCCGATAGCTGGGTGGAATTGAATAGAAGACCCTCATCCCCAACCCTTCTCCCCAAGGAGAGGGGAGCCAGAATTCAAAGTCCCTCTCCTTGGGGAGAGGGATTTAGGGTGAGGGTAGCTGTGTTAACAACAATTGCCCAGTTAATAGGTGAAAATTATCGGATGGAATATCTATCCGCGCTTTGGCTTGCGCTGATGATTTGACAGATAAGTAATCACTAATAGAGCAAGCCCAATCAGTGCAAACGAGAAAATCGTGGTCAGAGTACCCAAGGCATATAGGGCAGGAGACGTGACATTGGTAGTCATGCCAAAAATTTCGAGGGGAAGCGTATTGGTGTCACCCGATGCCAGAGATGTGCGCGTAAACTCGTCGTAGGACAATGTAAAACTGAGGAACGCCACACCCACCACACTAGAGACAATCAGTGGAAACACAATTTGCCAGAATGTAGTAACATCATTGGCACCCAGGTCACGAGAGGCTTCTTCGTAAGCTGGATTAAACCGCCCAAAAATTCCTAACATAATTAAGAACGCAAACGGGATAGTCCAGGTGAGATGCGCTCCCAACGCTGAGGTATACCAGGCGCTTTCTAAACCTACTAAGTTAAACACCACCGCAATCCCTAATGAAATCAAAATGCTGGGAACAATCAGGCTGGAAATGGTGAGGTAAAAAATCCAATTCGATCCTTTGAATCGGCTGCGAAACGCCATTCCCGACATAACGCTGAAGATGACGGTCAACACCATGACAATCAATCCTAAACAGAGCGATCGCCAGAAAGCATCAGTAAAGTTTCCGACCCGTTGTTCTTCAAACACAGACTGCATCCACATGAAGCTAAACCCTTTCATAGGAAAGGTTAAGTTGCCTTCAGGGCCTTGCAATGACAGGATGAAAACGGCAGACATCGGGCCGTAAAGGAACAGAACAAACAGTCCAAAGAAACCTGCCAGCAAGTAATAGGAGAGTGGGCGTTTTTTCTTTTCCATAATTCCTTTACAGTTCTTTGCGAATATCAACAACACGCAAAATAGCAGATACCAAAATTAGCGTAATCATTAGCAAAATCACAGCATTCGCGGCAATCCTCGTGTCCAGCAATCATTCTCAGAACAGTCGTTTTACCGCAACCACTTGGGCCTAAAAGACAACAATATTTGCCAGCCGGAATGTCGAGCGTCACGTTTTCAACGGCTATTACAGAACCGTATTTTTTGGTGACCGATCGTAGAGATACCCCAGCGGCGGCTTGCGCCAAAGCTTGCTGAATATCAGTCGCAGATGAGGCAGTTCTGTTTACTCCAACCGTTTTTCTTCCAGCATCAATGGTCATAGTTGCTCCTGAACAAAAAGAATGGATGTCATGAAACCTGATGAACTCAGTAAAGGTCTCTAAATGAATGCTCTAAACTAGTTGGAAGACTGCCTGACGAGGATTTACTTAAAAGCCTCTGCGGTGTCAACATGCTCCTGGGTGATGTCTACTTAAACTGACTAGTAAACTATTAGATCCAAAGAGGTTCTAAAACTGACATCTCCGATACAATCTCTGTTAACTAAGTTGTGAACAGTAATTGTATACAACTTTTGTACACGGCTTCTAATATCAGAAAAGTGTTTCTGGATACAATTCAACAATTTTGATCAAGAATGTGAGGACAATCAGGACGATCGCACTTAGCTCAAAGGTCTGCGTAAAAGCTTTTCAGACGATTATCAGTTCATCAGAAACAGGAACTATGAAGCGGGCTAATCAAGAACGGGATGATCACAATTTGTCAAATTTGGCGGCTAACATAGCTATGGGAGGCAAAGATGGATCATCGTCTCTCAATTCGTCCCGCGATCGTACAAACTCTCCGCTAAACACTCATTCATCTATGACCGCTGCACAGTCGCCGACTCAACCCAACCCAAAACCGACCGAAGATGTTATCTACGCAGAGCTTTATAATTCCATTCTGGAGCGCAGATTGCCGCCGGAAACAAAGCTGGGCGAAAATCTTCTGGCTGAACATTATGGCGTGAGCCGCACTATCATCCGACAGGTGTTGCAACGGTTGGCGCACGATCGCCTAGTCAAGTTAGAACCCAACCGAGGCGCATTTGTCTCCAGCCTTTCGCTCGAAGAATCAAAGCAAATTTACGAGGCGTGGCGGTTAACCGAAGCGGCGATCGTCCGAGATGTTACCAAGACCATCACCCGCAAACAGATCACAGCGCTGAAAAAACTGGTCACAGAAGAGCGGCAAGCTTGCGAAGCCCAAGACATTCATCGGTTAACGCGATTATCGGCTCAGTTTCACATGCAGCTTGCTGATTTATGTCAGAATAAATTTCTTGGCAGGTTTCTAAAAGAGTTAGTGCCCCAAACTTCATTAGCATTCTTTTATGAAGTTAAAAGTATGCCTGTTTGCACCAAAGATGAACACAGCGAAATTTTAGACTACATCGCTTCTGGCAATGAGGAAGCTGCTGTCGCCGCCGCAATGCGCCACTTAGATGGCATTGAAAAAGCTCTGAATGCCCGTGCTTCACTGAAAAAACCAACTAGTTTGATCGATCTGCTAAATGCCAGAATTCCATCAATTTCTTAATGCAACACCACAGCTAGTTCAGCAGAACAGGTGTTGTGCATTACAGTTTGAGTCATGGTTCGATCGCTTCTCGGATTGTATACAAAGGTTGCATCCATAAGCGGGTATTAAAAATCAAGTCTTCTATGCTGTTGTTACCCGTGTTGACATCGCATCTTGCCCAAACAACGATCGCATTATGAGATGCCATTAGTCATACCGATTTCGGAAGCAATTGCGACTGATCGTTCAATCCGACGGGGCACGGCCGTGCCATGCCCTCATGCGGATTTGTCGCATTCACAAATTAAATTGGTATCACTATGAAAATTAAAGTCATTAACCCAAACACAACTACCAGTATGACTGAGAAGATCGGTGCTGTCGCAAGATCGGTTGCCAGCTCTGAAACTCAGATCATTGTTTGTAACCCAGAGTTTGGGCCTGCCGCGATCGAAGGACATTACGACGAGGCTTTGAGTGTAGTTGGAGTGCTGGATGAAATTCGCAGAGGCGAAGCAGAGGGCATGGATGGATACGTAATTGCTTGCTTTGGCGATCCGGGTCTGTTAGCAGCGCGGGAGTTAGCAAAGGGCCCCGTGTTAGGAATTGCTGAAGCCGCTATGCACGCTGCCAGTTTCGTCTCTACCGGGTTTTCTATTGTTACAACTTTGGGACGGACACGGGTGATCGCTCAACATCTAGTCGATAACTATGGGATGACGAAGTTTTGTCACAAGGTTCGGGCGATCGACCTGCCCGTATTGAATTTAGAAACCACCGATGCGAGAACTGCAATTTTACAAGAGTGTCGTTTGGCGCTAGAAGAAGACTGTTGTGGCGCGATCGTGCTGGGCTGTGGCGGCATGGCTGATTTACCGACACAACTAAGTCAAGAATTAGGGATTCCTGTCATTGATGGGGTCAGTGCGGCAGTCAAATTCGTGGAAGCTTTAGTGGGTTTAGGGTTGGGAACCAGCAAGGTGGGCGACTTGGCATATCCAACATCCAAATCTTATTTAGGTATGTTTCGTTAATTTAAGGTCAGTTCGACGAGTTTTTTCACTTTGTTGTCAGCAACTTCTGCTCCCTAAATCCCCCAATTCTGAGGGACTTTGAACTCCAGTTCCCCAGAATTGGAGGTTAGGGTGCGAGTTCTAAGGGTGGTTTACGTCGGGAATTTTATTCATGCAGGAGGTCTATTCAGAATGCCCGCACTAGTTATGAATAAGAACACCAATCACTCCAGCTACCTGCATAGAGCTTTCCGGTGTCGATGCCTGCGATCGCCAAAGATAACAAATTCACACAAGCTGTCACCCCTGACCCACAATAGACCAAAATCTCATCCGCCGATTGCAGTGTTGACCAGCGATCGCGTTGTTCTTTTGCAGACCGCACAAAACCATTTGCGTCAGTCACGTCTTGCCAGGGATAATTAGCGGCTCCGGGAATGTGCCCCGCGATCGGATCGATCGGTTCTTTTTCACCTCGATAGCGCTCTCCTTCACGAGAGTCAACTAATGCAACATTGGGTAAATCTTTTCGGGCTTTCACCGCGTCGATGTCCACAATCCACTGCGATCGAGGCTGCGGAATAAAGTGTCCTGATTTGCGATCGGGCTGCACCTGTGAGATCGGATATCCAACTGCTCGCCATTTTTGAAAACCACCGTCTAAAACCGCGACGCGATCGTGTCCTAAATAGCGCAACAGCCACCACAAACGAGCCGCAAATGCCAAGCGAGAATCATCATAAACAATTACTTGCGTAGAGTTTGTAATGCCCATGTCTGAAAGTTTTGCCGCCAAGTCTTCGAGATCGGGGAGCGGGTGCCGTCCTCCATGTCGCGCCACTGGGCTGGATAAATCCCGATTCAAGTCTAAATAATATGCCCCCGGAATGTGCCCGGTCTCATACTGCTGCCGTCCTAATTCTGGCTCTGTGAGCGAAAACCGACAATCGACGATCGTCACCTGCAAATCGTCTAAATGGTGCTGCAACCAATCTGCTGAAACGATCGTGTCAAACATTGATCTACACTCGCAATAACGCTACTCGGTCATTTTAAAGCGATGTCGTTTACGCCAGAGTTAACTGCCGATGGTTCTTTTACTTTTTTCTCAACTGATTATCGAGAAACCTTTCACAGTCGTTATGGTGCTCGTCAAGAAGCGATCTGCAAGTTTGTTGAACCGACGCAGTTAATCGAAAAAGCAACTCGCCCTCAGCTTAGACTGCTCGACATTTGTTATGGACTGGGCTACAACACGGCGGCTGCACTAGAGGCAATTTGGCGCGTTAACCCAGACTGTCGAGTCGAAGTGATTGGGTTAGAGATCGATGGGACGGTGCCGCAAGCCGCGATCGCTCACCAACTTTTTAGCAGTTGGCACCCCAAAGTTCGGCAAGCTCTCGCAGCATTAGCGCTAAATTTCGAGGTTCAAAGTTCGCATTTCAGCGCTCAACTCTGGTTAGGAGATGCCCGTCAAACTCTACAGCAGATCGCCCAACCCTTTGATGCGGTGTTTCTCGACCCATTTTCTCCGCCTCATTGTCCCCAGTTGTGGACGGTGGAATTTCTGACGATCGTAGCTCGTTGCTTAAAATCTGATGGCAAGTTAGCGACTTATTCATGTGCTGCCGCAGTTCGCGCTACTTTAATCGCTGCCGAGTTTAAGATTGGCTCGACTTACCCAGTGGGGCGGCGATCGCCCGGAACAGTTGCCTGCAAAAGCGCTGCTGAGTCGATGGTTCTTCCGGCTCTCTCGCTGCAAGAACAGGAGCATTTACACACTCGTGCGGCGATTCCTTATCGCGATCGATCGTTGCGTGATTCAGCGGCAACTATTCTCCAGCGTCGCGAAGTGGAGCAAAAAACTTCTTCTTTAGAGCCGACCTCTCACTGGAAAAAACGTTGGTTATATAGCAATCCTAAATGAATTGTGGGATGGGCATCGTGCCCGTATAGACTGGAAGCCTGTCCCACTCTTATGACTGAAATAGAATTGCTATATAATTCACCTATTTAAACGTTAAAGGATCTAGCGGAAAATGGCTAGATCCTTATAAGAGCAGTAGGTTAATCGATCGTAGCGGGTGTTCAATCAACAAAAGATAAAGTAGGGTTGACTTCGCAATAACACCGCTTATTGATCAGTTTCTCAGCCAATTCAGGCTGCACTTTTAGTTAGGTTTTTGAGTCTCAAATAATTAAATCTGAAGTGAAGTGAGACCACCTAAAGCTAATCTTTGAAATCGTGACCAATAGAATCAGGCTCTGCGATTTGATTAAAGCAGGAGACACAAGCCTTAATCGAAAGTTTTTATTTAGAGAAGCGCTTTGCTTCCTTTGTGTCTACATTTAAGTTAGCACCAAATCAGAACTGAAGCGCGATTGTTTTATAAAGTTTATATCAGTTAATCAGACGAAATAATCAACGACAAAACCTCGTTTTAGCGCAAAATTGCACTCCAGGTTCCGGGCCCGACCACTCCATCGGCATCAAGCTGATATTTGCGTTGAGCTGCCTTAACTGCGGCTTCGGTTGCTTCACCAAACGCGCCGTCTATTGCGCTCTCAAATAAGCCCAGCGATCGCAGTCGCTCCTGCAATCCTCTGACTGCTTCGCCGCTCATGCCTTTTCTGAGAATGGGAAAGGTGGCAGAAGTGGGAGCCGTTTCGCTCGATCGAGGCAAAGGGGCGCGAGGCGTAACGCTCGGAGTCGGCGCGATCGGATCAGGGGGAAACAAGCGCTCCCAGGTGGCAGGGCCAACAACGCCATCTTTGCCCAACCCGGCAGCTTCTTGAAATCGCCCAACCGCCGCAACGGTAGTGTCTCCAAAAAAGCCGTCTACTGCGCCATCGTAGAATCCTAGCAGTCTCAGGGTAGCTTGAAGCTCGTTCACATCAGCGCCACGACTGCCCGATCGCAGAGTCGATCGACCCGTTCCCTCACTCGCAGCAACAGAATTAGGACGCTCTAGGGTGGGGGCTTGCGATAGAGTTAAAGCGCGGCTCTCAGCACTGGCAACGCTTTGAGCGTTCAAACTACCCAAGCACACTAAACCGAATGCGCCACAAAATATCCACCAGCGTGAAATAGTGCTGGCTTTCGGGGCATTGATCGGGCATCGATCCATGAGACTTGACCCTCAGCAGAATTGTAGACGTGATTCTAAACAAAATTATTTTAAGCGATAAACTAACTAAATGTAGGGGAGAAATCGAAACACTTGGCATCAACAGTGCTATATATGACGATTGGAGCGTTTAGTCCACTACTGAAATTGTGAAAGAACCCATCACTTTGTGTTGTCTAATCCTGGTTTTAAAAACAATTGCGATCGAACGATCGATTGCGAGAGGGTACGGCATGCCATGCCCCTACACGTTCACAAATCAACCTCATGCAATACGCGCTTCTGCATCGATTTCAAGCAACCCTGTTAGGGGCAGTTTTAGGAGAAACCATCGGGCTTCATCCTCTTCAACATCCTAATAGAAAGGCTCAGCCCAAACTTCGATGGGCGACCCTGACTCAGTTCTATACTCAGCAGTTTCTTCAGCACAACCGATTCGACGCGCTTGAATTTTGTGAGGAACCGATGCCAAAAACGGCGGGAGAAACTATTATTGCGCTCTTGCCCGTCGCATTGTTTTTTCACGAAGACCGCTTGAAATTGGGGCAAACGCTAAACCAGGTGGCGTGGCAGCGATCGCCGATCGCCCAGCAAGAAAGCTTTGCGGTGGGATGCGCGATCGCCGAGGCTCTGCAAGAAAAGCTCGATCCCCTGACTCTGATTCTCACAATTATTACCTATCTCAAATCTCAAAGCCGAGCCGAGACTGCTAGCATTGATCAGCTTGAGCAAGTTCAGAGACTGCTCGATGAGCAAGCAGGGCTAGAAACCGCCCTCAATCGGCTGACCACAAATTCAGACAATGACGAAACGATCGGGCTGGCGTTTTACTGTTTTCTCAGCACTCCTCATGATCTGCGACTAGCCTTATTGAGAGCCGCGCAGACGGGCACTCGATCGCCGATTGTGGGTGCGCTGACGGGCGCATTGTCTGGCGCATTTAACAGCATGAGTGGCATTCCGATCGAGTGGCAGTTAGCGCTTGACTCTTGGAAAACCCCTTCTGAGCAAATTGTCACCCAGCCCGACCTTTTAGAGCTGGCAAATTGCTTACTTGCAAGCTGGTCTGGTGTTTATAATCCTCTAACCTCCTCAAAAGAATTTAGGCAAATTGCGGCGATCGCGGCTCCGCAAGTGATCAGAAAAGCCATGTAGCTGCCAGTCATACTAAATATTTCTTGAGTGAATTTTTATAGTTGAATTATGCAGATAAAATGTGAAGTCTAGAGGAGAGAAGCTATTCCATAAGACACTTACATTACAGTCGATTCAATCAACGCTTCGTCTCAACTCTGTCGATTTGGCTGTTCCGCATCACCCCACCCGTCAGCATCTATGCGATCTTTTCAGTCTTTGACCCGACGAATTCAACAGATATGCATCAGTTCTGGCAAATCTTTGCAGCAGAAGGCGTTAAATTCGGGGTTGCCGCGCTTGATCCTGTCTTCGATTCCAGCCTCGGCAAATCTGTCTCAGGGCAGCAAACGTCTGCGAAAACGACTCAGCTTTCGAGAAGGGGTGCATCCGACGATCGTCATTGCAATCACGGTCATTTCGATCACGAGCGCCTTTGGGCAACGGTTTTATAATCAACCGCAGTTAAGCGTCGGCAAAGTTTCGTCTCAGACCATTCACGCGCCTGCCGATGCAAACGTCATCGACACTAAAGCGACCGAAGAAAAACGCAAAGCGGCCCGCACGATCGCCGTCACCGTTTTGATGGCAGATTCACGAATTAACGATCAAATTCATCAAGATCTACAAGCTGCCTTTGGGCGGGGCAACACCTTTCGGCAATTGGCGGGGGCATATCCATTTGTGGATAGCAAAACACTTTCAGCACAAACCCAACGCTATCTGCGAAAGGTCGAAGAAGGCGAATGGCGAGGAGTCTTAGCCGCTTTGCAAGAAAAAGCTCCGATTAAACAAGTTCCTGGCAAACCTGCCGTTCCAAACTTCCCCAAAACGCCGATCGCTAATCCCGCTCAAGGTCAAGCAATCGCAGAGTTACAAAACTATCGTCGATCGGGCACGCCTCAAAATCTTGCCGCGTTGCTCGATAAAGTGACTGAAGCTCGCCGACTTTATGCTGCCGCGATCGCGACCCTCAAAGAGCCGACGACGGCTCAATTTGGCGATCTTTATGACGCTGCTTTTTTAGACTTGTCTGATTTTGACTGGGAGCAGTTGCAGCTTCAAATCACTCAAGTGAACGATCGCATTCTTGCCCAGGGCATCTCGCCGGGATTGCCCCAAAGTCTGCTAGAAAACGCCGTCAATCTGCAAACTCAGGTCGGCATTGCGCCAGAGTTGAGGGCGATCGCTGCCAGACTGCTGCTGACGACGCTGCAACCCAACCTCATCAAAGATGAAGAGCAAAGCAAGCTTAAAGCAGAGCAAGCCGCTCAAGAGGTGCAGCCAGAGGTGATCTCAGTCCGGCAGGGCGAAGTGATTGTCGGTGCGGGGCAGACTATCACTCAACGAGAATTTGTGCTACTCGACTCGTTTAATCTCAGTCTCAGAGGCACTAATTGGCTCGGTTTCATCACGTTTGGGGTGGTGGTGAGTGGGGCAGTGGTGTTGTTTTGGTTTGTCGATCAGCGATTTCACGTCAAGGGCTTGCGAAATCGAGATTATGTTCTCGTATGGCTGCTGACGCTGACTACGCCGCTGCTCGTGACGCTGGGCGTTCCGTCTACCAACTTGCCTGCGATCGGGCTGCTGATGGGCACTTTCTATGGGTCTACGATGGCGTTAACCCTGACTGGGCTTTTGAGCGGGCTGTTGCCGATGGGCATGACGATCGGAGTCAGTCATTGGTTGCCCAGTGTTGCAGGTGGTTTGCTGGCTGCCTTTTTTGGCGGCAGGCTGCGATCGCGCGAAGAACTTGCCCTATTAGGCGTTGCGGTTGGGTTGACTCAAGGTGTCCTGTTTCTGATTCTCAGCGTGGCATCGGGGATGGTTTGGTATGGGCTTTTAGGAGCGACAGCAATCTATGCGCTGTTGGGTTTGGCATGGAGTATAGTCGCGATCGGGCTAAGTCCCTATCTCGAAAATCTGTTTGATTTAGTTACTACCATTCGCTTAGTCGAACTGGCAAATCCTAACCGTCCTTTACTCAAACGACTAGCAGCAGAAACACCCGGAACCTTCCAGCACACGCTATTTGTTGCCACACTCGCCGAAGCCGCCGCAAGAGAATTAGGCTGCAACGTAGAACTCGTGAGAACGGGAACGCTCTACCACGACATCGGCAAGATGCACGACCCGCAAGGCTTTATCGAAAACCAGATGGGCGGGCCCAACAAACACGATCTGATTAACGACCCCTGGAAGAGTGCGGCGATTATTAGAAAGCACGTCACTGAGGGCATTGTGATGGCGCGTAAAGCCCGATTGCCGAAAGTCGTTCAGGCTTTTATTCCAGAGCATCAGGGTTCGATGCTGATCAGTTACTTTCATCATCAGGCGCAGCAGATCTTACAGCAAGACCCAACTAAATCGGTCAACGATGACGATTTTCGCTATGCGGGGCCGGCTCCTCAGTCACGCGAAACGGGGATCGTGATGGTTGCAGATTCTTGTGAGGCGGCGCTGCGATCGCTCAAAGATGCCACGCCTGAAGATGCGCTGAATATGATTAACAAAATTTTGCGCGCCCGATGGCAAGACGGGCAACTCGCCGAGACGGGTTTGACGCGAGAAGAGATGGACACGATCGCTCAAATCTTTGTCCAAGTTTGGCAACAATCAAACCACCAACGCATTGCCTACCCAAAGCTGACTGCAAAATAGCGATTTCTTATCAAAAAAATATTGAAACTGCACCCTGAATTCACTCAAATCATTAGGAGGTGAGTAGATAATTAATTAGATTAAGCCCTTCTGCCAGTCATACAACCTATATGCAAGGCAATCTACCTCTTGTGTCGATCGGAATGCCTGTTTTTAACGGCGAAGATTTTTTAGAAGCTGCTTTAGAGTCGCTTTTGGCTCAAACATTTACTGATTTTGAGATCATTCTGGCGGATAACGCCTCTAGCGATCGCACCCCTGAAATTTGCCAAGCCTACGCTGCCAAAGATGTCCGAATTTGCTACTATCGCAACGCTCACAACATGGGTGCAGCCGCAAATTTCAATGCTGTATTTCAGATGTCGCGAGGCAACTATTTTAAGTGGGCAGCCCACGATGACCTCTGTGCGCCAATGTTTCTAGAACGGTGTGTGGAAGTTTTAGATAATAATCCGTCTGTGGTTTTGTGTTCGTCTGATGTAGGACGCATCGATTGGGCAGGAAACGAACAACCTCCCAAGCGTGACTGTCCTCGTCATCTAGATGCTTGGAGTGCGTCGGAGCGCTTTGCTGCGATCGTGCTGCAAACATTTTGGTGCTACGAGATTTTTGGATTGATTCGCTCAGAAAATCTTCGCCGTGTTCAGCCTCAAGGGAGTCACTATGGCAGCGATCGCGTGATGCTAGCCGAGCTAAGTTTACAGGGACGCTTTATGCAAATTCCTGAGCCGTTATTCTTTCGACGATTTCACCTCAAGCAATCAACCTGTCTTCCCTCGGCAAAAGCTCGTCAATTGTGGCAGAGCGGTGATCGTAAACGAAATATGTTTTGGGAACGTGGCTCGGTCAGCTTTGTGAGAGCTTTGCTCAAAGCACCCATTACTCCCCTTGAGCGACTTCAGTGTTTTGGCACTGTGCTGCGCTATTTAACCAAGTTAAAAAATTGGCTCTATTTCTTGCCAAAACAGCCTCGCCCCAGAAAACCGGAGCAGCGTAAACCAGAACAACCTTCCAATCTGGGGTAATCATAACCCTGCAAAACTGGCTGAAATTGTATCTCTGCATAGAATCGTGAAGTAAGACTGAATAGACCTCCTGCATGAATAAAATTCTCGATATAAACTGCGATCGGATCTCGCTCTGTTTGGGTCGGCTTGTGCCCCCTAAATTCCCCAAAATGGGGAATTTAGGGGGCGTTCCCGGATTCATGCAGGAGGTCTAATCTACTCATGCCGCGAGATGATTTTTCCCTATCCTTTCACGCCGCTTCCGGTTTCAGAAGGCACGATGTAGTGCTGCATCGCCACGAAGAACAGGAGAATGGGCACGATCGAGATCACCGATCCCGCCGCAATCAATCGCCAATCTAGCGTAAAGGTTCCGGCTAAGTTGGCGACTCCTAACGGCAGTGTGTATAGCTCTGGGCGATCCAACACAATCAAGGGCCAAAGGAAATCACTCCAAGAACCGATAAACACAAAAATCGATAACGTCACCAACGCTGGACGGATGGACGGCAACATGATGTGCCACCATACGCCTAGATCCGAGCAGCCATCCATGCGTGAGGCTTCTTCTAACTCTTTAGGAACTCCTTGAAATGCCTGTCGTAATAGAAAGATGCCAAACGCAGACGCGATCGCTGGAAAGATCACTCCCAAATAACTATTTCGCAATCCCAACTGCACCGCTAGAACATACAAGGGAATCATCACAATCTGAAATGGAATGAGAATCGTGGCTACGATCGCGCTAAAGATAACTTCTCGCCCTTTAAAAGACAATCTTGCTAACGGATAGGCAGCTAGTGAACAAAATAATAGATTCAATGCGACTGTTAACACGGACACGATCGTGCTGTTGAATAAATAACGCCCAAACGGATTACTTTGCCAAACGGTGACAAAATTCTCAAAAGTGGGCTGGCTCGGCAACAACTGCGGCGGAAACTGAAAAATGTCTTCAGACGGAGATTTAAACGACGTGCTGACGAGCCAAACCAGCGGAATGAGCATGAAAAAAGCGATCGTGCTCAACAAACCATAGTTGAGCAGCGATTTCCAAATCTGACGTTGTTTCATCCGTTGCAATGTGATCTATTTGGTGGCGACGACGGCTAGATTCCAGGCTAACCGCTTCATCAATGGCAGTTTTTTCAGCCCTTTATCCAGCTTCTCTAAGCGCAGATAGGTTTTTTCGAGCCGCGCCTGTTCAAGAATAATCTTCTTCCAATAGCGCTCTTGGTTTGGGTTGACTTTCTCGATTAGGTAGAACTGTAGAAAGATCCACAGCGTCGCAATCCAAAAAGTGTCGTAGTTGGTTTTAGAGTAGAGCGATCGGATGTAGTTCACCAGATTAATATCGAGCGGGGCTTCATCTTCGGTTCTGACTTCGGTTGCCATGCGACGATAGACATTAATCACCGGATTGTGCTTAAGCGGGTCCCAAAAACAGGCCTTTCCTCCCGGCTTTAGCACTCGGTGCATTTCTTTAAGCGTCATTTCAGGATTAGGAATGTGATGTAGCAGATTAGAGGCATAGACAATATCAAATGTGTCATCAGGGAAATCAATTGCCATTGCGTTAATCGTTCGCCCTTCGATCTGCACGCCATTCATTTCTGCTAATTTTAGCGCTACCTCAACCATTCCAGGCGAATAGTCAGTTGCCACACAGCGCGCACCGAGCAGGGCAAAATAAACGCTGTTTTCTCCAGCCCCACAGCCGAGATCGAGCAAATATTTACCATTCACATCGCCCAACTGCCGGAGAATAAATCGATTTTCAGGGGCAGTGCAGGCTTCAAAATAGTCAGCAACTCGAATGCCATCGACATCGATCGTGCTGGCCCAACGATCGTGAAAGTCTTGCTCTTTACGTAACACGTCTTCTTGCATAGCGCCTCACAAAAATAAGGGGTGGACAAGATGTCACCCCATAAAGTAGCACTAATTCTAAATCGATGCCGCTTTATCGAGTCTCAACGATTTCCTCAGCCATCTGCTCACTAGAAGCTGACTGCAACGCTGCATAGAGACGATTTAGCGCATTTACGTAAGCTTGAGCCGATGCCACAATGATATCGGTGTTGCCTGCGTGACCTGAAAAAATACGATCGCCATACTTTAATCGAATCGTCACTTCTCCGATCGCATCAATCCCCGCAGTGACCGATTGCACCGAGAACTCGATCAACTGGTTGGGCACATTCACAACGCGGTTGATCGCTTTATAAACTGCATCGACTGGGCCGGTTCCGGTCGCGGCATCGGTGAGTTCTTCGCCTTGCGGATTTCTCAGCCTGATCGTTGCGGTTGGATAAGCGCGATCGCCGCAAGACACCTGCACCATTTCTAACCGAAACAATTCGGGAACTTGCTGAACTTCGTCATTGGCGATCGATTCCAGATCCCAATCGGTGACTTCTTTTTTCTTGTCGGCTAAATCTTTAAAGCGAATAAACGCCTTATTTAGCTCGTTGTCACCTAACTCAAAGCCCAATTCTTTCAATCGAGTGCGAAAGGCGTTGCGCCCTGAATGCTTGCCGAGAATAATCTGATTGCTGGTCAGCCCGATCGACTGAGCATCCATAATCTCGTAGGTGTGCTTGTTTTTCAGCATTCCGTCTTGGTGAATGCCCGACTCGTGAGCAAACGCATTGGCACCGACGATCGCTTTATTGGGCTGCACCAACATTCCAGTCAAGTTGGACACCAAGCGAGACGTTTTATAAATTTCCTGAGTATTGATGCGAGTTAGCGGCGTGTCTGACTCAACAGGGCGACCCAAAAATGGGTTGAAATATTGCCGTCTGACGTGCAGCGCCATCACCAACTCTTCGAGGGCAGCATTTCCGGCTCGTTCGCCAATGCCGTTGATCGTGCATTCTAGCTGTCGTGCGCCATTCTTCACCGCTTCGAGGAAACAGGCAACCGCTAACCCCAAATCGTTGTGACCGTGGACAGAAATGATTGCCTGATCGACATTGGGCACGTTTTCTTTAATGCCGCGAATCATGTCGCCAAACTCGCTCGGGGTCAGATAGCCCACCGTATCGGGAATGTTGATCGTCGTTGCGCCAACTGCGATCGCGCGTTCTAACACCTGATATAAAAACCCTGGATCAGACCGCGCCGCATCCATCGGTGAAAATTCGACATCGGTCACAAACGATTTTGCATAAGCGACCATTTCTTCGGCGATCGCTAACACTTCCGATCGGGTCTTCTTTAACTGATATTCGAGGTGAATATCCGAGGTTGAGATAAAGGTGTGAATTCGGGCATGGGCGGCAGGTTTTAGGGCTTCAGCCGCCGCTTTGATGTCAGCCGAAATTGCCCGCGCCAAACTGCAAATAATCGGGCCGTCTTCGGTGCCAACGGCTTTGGCAATGCGCTGAACTGCCTCAAAATCGCCAGGGCTGGCATAGGCAAAACCCGCCTCAATCACATCTACGCCAAGTCGCGCCAGTTGCCGAGCGATCGCCAGCTTCTCATCGACGTTGAGGGTGGCTCCGGGGCACTGTTCCCCATCGCGCAAAGTCGTATCAAAAATGATGATCTGGTCGGGTTGAGATGGCACGTTCATGGCTCAAATAGTTGAGTAGTGGATAATGGATTGAAACCTCAGAGATGCAAAAAATAGCGATCGCATCGGGTCGCAATCTTAAAATCTATTCTAGTATGCGAATCTACTTTAAGACTGTCGATGGATGACGAACTGGGGAAGGTTGCTTTCAGTAATCGGCTTTTTCAATCTGAGGGCGAATGTCGTTGAGGTCGATGTAGCGATCGGTAACATTTCGCAATTCTCTCGCGATCATTCCTTCGGTTGACACTACGGTGATATGAGTGCTTTTAGAGCGCAGCAGTTCGATCGCTCGTTCAAAATCGCCGTCACCGCTAAACAGAATCACCCGATCGTACTGCTCAACGGTGTTAAACATATCCACCACAATTTCAATATCGAGATTGGCCTTTTGTGAATAGCGACCCGAAGTGTCGTCGTAATATTCTTTAAGAATTTTAGTTCTAACCGTGTAACCGAGGCTAATCAACGCATCTCGAAAGCCTCTTTGATCTTGAGGATCTTTCAGCCCGGTGTACCAGAAGGCATTGACTAACTCGATCTCTCGTTCACTAACGAAGTATTCCAGCACTCGTTTAGGGTCAAAAAACCACCCATTCTTTTGTTGAGCATAGAACATATTGTTTCCGTCTACAAAAATAGAGAGACGGTTCATGGAGTAATGCATAGATAATTTAAGACCTATAAATTGTAGAATCAAAATTGGAATAATTAATTCTAGCAACGCAAAACCAGTCGGTTGCTGAGAATAACGCTTCAAGTATTAATCCTCTCGGCAGTTTGAACGGCTCTGTAGTTAAACCTTGACCCAGAGTTCTCCCCTAATCAGACTCGATCGCACAACTGATCCCCGATTGAATAACTCGACCCGTCTAAGACTGTCTAAAGGTAGACGTTTTTAGAAATGAAAAGCTTTAGCGCCGCAGATAGATGACTGAGCTAATTTGGTTTTTCTTAAACTCTCCTGTTATTTAAAGTCACGATTCATAGCAACTCTTAATGATGATCTTTATAAAGTGAACTCTGAGTCATAAATGGGATTCCTCACCTATAAGACAGATTTAGGTTCATTTAATTATCACAAATATTTCAAAAACCGTGAAGGTAAAGAGTGAGTACTATTATCGTAGGGATGGAGATGGCAATTCTCCATAGCAGGTGCAGTTAAGCCGCGCGATGAGTAGTTCCTATTGCTAGACAAGACATGCCCGAAAAGCCGTCAAAGCCTCTCACAGAACCCCTAACCCAGGGTCAACCCACGCTTGTAAACGACACCACCCGACCCGAACACTACAGCCCCAGGTTTAGATTTGATCGCTTAGGACACATTTTGATGGTGGCGTGGGCGATCGCAGCGGCAGCGCTGACGGCTTCAAACCCGGCATCGGTGCAAGTGTTGGAGCGACAGGCACAGAGCCTACTGTTCAAAGTGCGAGGTACGGTTCCGCCACCGAGCCAGATTGTGATCTTAGCGATCGACGAAGAATCGATCGCGCAACTCTCAAGCCTGCCACTGCGACGCGCCATCTATGCAGAAGCGATCGATAAGCTGATGCAAGCCGGGGCAAAGGCGGTCGTTGCCGATGTCTTGTGGGATCTGCCCAGCAGCTACGGCTACAGTAACTATGATGCAGGAATTGTCTCATACGACGATCGACAGCTACAAACTGTTCTGCAACGCTATGAAGGGCAAATCGCTCTATCGGCAAAGTTTGTGCAAGGCGACAGCCGTCAGGGAGAGCAGTCTAACCTCAGCTTGCCTTATACGCCGTTTCAAAGCGAACTGAATCCGATCGGGTTTACCAACTTCTTGTCAGAACCCAACGATCGCATCCATCTTTTGGGAAGTCGATTTCTAGAAAAGCTGCCTGCCCAAGAAGCGGAAATTATTAAATCTGCTAAAGTGCCATCGTTAGCTGAAGCTGCCTTACAAGCGACGAAGCTCAAATATTCACAGCCCCAAGGAGACAATATTTTCTTTTATGGCGGCGCTAACACCTTTAAGCCCGTCTCGTTTTGGAACGTGATCTCGCCTGAGAATTGGAACAGCGAGTATCTCCAAAAGGGAAAGTATTTCAAAGACAAAATTGTGCTGATTGGCGTGATCACAAAATCGAATCCAGATTTTCACCTCACGCCTATGGGTGAAATGTCAGGAGTCGAAATTCACGCCAACGCGATCGCCACCCTGCTGCAAGATCGATCCATCCGCGAAGCGTTTGCCGACCCGGCGATGGCAGGCGGGCTAGTGCTGCTGGTGATCTTTGTGGCTGGGCTATTGCTAAGTCGAGCCAGACGACCCCTGTTTCGGTTGTTTTGGGCAGGGGTGATGGGGCTAGGCTGGGGTAGCGCTTGCTATGTGGCCTTTGGCAGTGGGTTGGTGATTTTGCCAATGGCGGTGCCGATCGGCGCGATCGGGCTAGTCGGCGTGTCTTATTGGCTGACTGGCTCTGCATCGGGGCATCTGATCAACCAACGCAACAAGCGGATCAGCCAAGAAGTCAAGCGCTCGGCGAGAACCATCGAAATGATGAGTCAGCGCAGCGATCGCGAAGACCTGCTGCGAGAACGAGAACTCGAACTCGCCAACAAAACCCTGGGTGGGCGCTATAAAATCACTCAAATTTTGGGTCACGGTGGCTTTGGTGAAACCTATATTGCCCAAGATATTAAACGTCCCCAGAGTCCGCAGTGCGTCGTCAAACAACTCAGCCCTGCCACCAGCAATCCTCATCATTTGAAATTGGCGAGACGATTGTTCGATCGCGAGGCAGAAGCCCTAGAGCGGTTGGGCAGACATGAACAAATTCCTCGTTTGCTGGCTTATTTCGAGGAGGATGGAGAATTTTATCTAGTGCAAGAATATATTCCTGGGCACTCGTTGAGCGAAGAACTTTCGCTGGGGAGACAGCTTCCTGAAGCCAGAGTTGTCGATATCTTGAAAGAATTGCTGGAGATTCTCAGCTTTGTTCACGGTGAAAAGGTGATTCACCGTGATATTAAGCCTAGCAACATTATTCGTCGTCAAGCAGATAGCCAACTCGTTTTGATTGATTTTGGAGCCGTTAAAGATCAGTACAGCAAACTAGCAGCCGAAGACACTAGCAACAATTTGACGATCGGCATTGGCACTCAGGGCTATATGGCTCCTGAGCAAGCGGCGGGCAAACCTCAGCACAACAGTGATATCTATGCGGTGGGCATGATGGGTATTCAGGCTTTGACCGGGTTGCCCCCCAGCCAGCTAAAGCCCGATTCTCAAACGGGAGAAATTCGGTGGGAGGATAAAGCCCTGGTCAGTCGAGGGCTGGCAAACGTGTTGTCTAAAATGGTGCGCTACGATTCGACCAAGCGCTATCAATCGGCGATCGAAACCCTGCAAGCGTTGAAAAAGCTCTCTAATTTCACGACCTTGCAGCTCAACCAGGAGCTTTTTATTGTGCCTGAGATTGCAGAAGACATCACGATCGAAACGCGAGCCTGGCCTGAAACATTTGGCTCAGGAGAGGTGCCGCCCACCGAGCCACCTGCTAAGTAGCGTTCGGGCTTGATCCGAAATCAGATCAGTTCTTTCGCTTCGTTCTTCAGCACTTCAGCCCCCTAAATCCCCTATTCTGGGTGACTTTGAGCCGGAAATTGTGGCTTGAAGTCTCCCAATTTTGGGGGATTTAGAGGACAGCCTGGATTTGCAACCGCAGCGAAAAGCTTCATCGAATTCACGTTGATCTGAACCCGAAACCTGCTCATAAGATTTGTGCCGACTCGTAAAGTCGTCTTAAAATCGCTGTGATTTTCGCTCCATATTGCAAGTCGGCTGCCCAGCGTCCACTTAGCTGATCGACGAGCGGTGCAACCCCACGCGTCACAAAGTTAAATCGAGGATTCACGATCTCTTTAACGATCGGGGCAGTGCTGGCATAGGCTTTGAGAAGCTGAATGTGCGCTCTGACCCCGATACGAGCACTGGGGAAGGAGGCCCCGGCGGGAGTGCCTGCCACATCGCCTAGCCCTGCAAAATTGTTTTGACTGGGCTTGATTATCCCCCCAAAGCGCAAAAAGTCCGTTTCTAAACACATTTGAGAAAAGGCGATATCGTGATTTACGCCTTCACCAATGCCATTTACGCCTTCACCAATGCATTCTTCTCGATAAAGCTTGGCAATGTCTGGAAACTGAGTCAGAGCCGCCGCATTGTTGTTTTTAAGAAATAAGCTGAGATTCGCTTCGGTTGTGGCACCTGGACTCATAATTCGATCGATAGAACCCGCACAAATTCTGAGAATCGATCGCAGCATCACCGTTCGCGATGGAATATCCCAGCCGACGACGACGTTGTAGGTTCGCAGGTCAACGGCTCTAACAAACACTACGCCTCGATAGTTGATGCGACGCGTGTTTGGGTCGGTTGATAAGTCAATCCCTAACTTATCAGACAGATCGATCGGGATAAAAGCACTGCCACTGACGAGAATCCCCTTTTCGCCGTAGATTTGACCATTTAAGTTGATGGCGATCTCTTCATAAATTGCAGTCGAGGCTAGAGTTGACGTTGGAGTCGGCGTTGAAGTCAGCGTTGAAGTCAGGGTCGGTGTTGGAACAAGCCCTGAGACGGTTCGACTCCAGGTGATCAGACCGTCTGCGATGCCCGCAGCGAGGTCACGGCGTTGATTTTGCAAGATCAGGCGATCGTCAGAGTTGGTGAGAAACCCCACTTCCATCAGCAGCGCTGGCGGCACAAGTTGACGACAAAACCCCAGACTGCCCAACGGAGTCGCGGTGTCGGGTTGAATGCCTCGACTCGGCAGTTGGGGAACGCGGCGCACCAGCGATCGCAGCACCAAATCAGCGTGACTTTTGCGCTCGTTATTGTTGGCAATATAGTAAACCGTTGCCCCCCGAACTGAGGGATCTGAATACGCGTTGGCCCTAATTTCTAGCGCCACATCAGTGCGGCTACCTCGTGAATTAATCCATTCATAAGTGGCGCGAGGGCTGAGTTCGTCGGGCACTGACAAGACTTCTGCCCCGCGCGATCGCAACTCTGCCACCACGAGATCGCGAGTCATGATCATTTCTCTGGCTTCGGTGGTTCCGGCAATAATGGCTCCCGGCTCACTTACGCCATTGATGCGATCGCCGTGCCCGGCTGAAAGAAAGATTCGTCCCATCGGATATCTGTGATAGTGGTTGTGAAACGTCGCTTAAAACTTGTAACTCAAAATCCGTCGCTTAAAACTTATATCTTATAAAGTGATTCCTCCAAAGTCGTAGTGGTTGATTTTTCTAATTCTTGTTAAAAATAGAGTACTTGAGTACTACAAGATTGAGCGTTGCTTTGCGAATCGATCGCAAAATACCTGTTAAACTTCATGCACCAAGAACCAGGGTAGCCGATTTTCTCTGAGCCGGATCTCTATCACTATGAACGTCCCTCGTCTCCACCCAGACACGATCGAACAAGTCAAACAGAGACTCGATATCGTTGATATTGTTTCTGAGCATGTCGTGCTTAAAAAACAGGGCAAAGACTTCGTGGGGTTGTGCCCTTTTCATGACGACAAATCGCCTAGCTTTAGCGTCAGCCCTAGCAAGCAGTTTTATTATTGCTTTAGCTGTGGGGCAGGCGGCAACGCGATTAAGTTTTTGATGGAGTTGGGTAAGCGATCGTTTAGTGAAGTCGTGCTTGATTTAGCAAAGCGCTATCAGGTCGCAGTTCAAACTTTAGAACCCGAACAACGGCAAGAGTTACAGCGTCAACTCTCGGTGAGAGAACAGCTTTATGAGATTTTGGCATTAACGGCACGATTTTATGAACACGCGCTCAATCAGAGCCAGGGAAAAGCCGCACTGGAGTATTTGCAGAACGATCGTCATCTCAACCAAGCCACGATCCAGCAGTTTCAACTCGGCTATGCTCCGGGCGGCTGGGAAACGCTCTACGGTTATTTGGTTGAACAAAAGCACTATCCCGTTGCGCTGGTTGAACAAGCCGGATTAATCGTGCCGCGCAAGACCGGAGACGGTTATTACGATCGCTTCCGCGATCGTTTGATGATTCCCATTCTCGATTTGCAGGGGCGGGTCATCGCCTTTGGCGGTCGGACTTTGAGTGACGAACAGCCCAAATATCTCAACTCACCCGAAACAGAGTTATTTGACAAAGGCAACACACTTTATGGTTTAGATAAAGCGCGGGCCACGATCGCTAAACAAGATCAAGCCGTCGTGGTGGAGGGCTATTTTGATGTGATTGCCCTACACGCGGGCAAAATCACCAATGCGGTTGCCTCGTTAGGCACTGCCTTGAGCATTGGTCAAGCTAAACAACTGTTTAAATACACCGACTCTAATCGAGTTATCTTTAACTTGGATGCTGATCGTGCGGGTGTGCAAGCCGTTGAACAAGCGGTTGGAAAAGTGGTGTCGCTGGCCTATCAAGGCGAAATGCAACTGCGGGTTTTGAGTATTCCTGATGGTAAAGATCCCGATGATTTTCTCAAAGCTCACTCGGCTGCAAGCTATCAAGATCTCTTAGATGACGCGCCCCTATTGGTTGACTGGCAAATTCAGCAAGCGCTGGTCGGCAAAGATTTAAAGCAGTCAGACCAGTTTCAGCTAGTGGTAGTCGAAATGGTGACGCTGTTAGGCAATCTGCCCAATCCCACCATTCGCACTCACTATATTCATCGTTGCGCCGAGCTTTTGAGCCAGGGCAACAGTCGGATGCTGCAACAAATCGAAGAAGATTTGCGGCTTCAGGTGCGGGGTCAACGCTGGCACGGACGATCTCAGAAATGGCAAACGCCTGGAGAACGCACCCTTCTCGAAGAATCAGAGGCGCTGCTGCTCAGACTTTATCTCCATTCCCCCTCACATCGAGGCGTGATCGTCGAGGCGTTAGAGGCTCAAGACTTAGAGTTTAGCCTGTCTCATCACCGATTTTTGTGGCGGCAAATTTTGGATGTCGAACGATCTGATCAAGGTCAACAGTCCCTTGATTTGCTGTCGCTGTTACGCGATCGCTGCACTGACTTTCCGAGAGAGATGACGCAAGTCTATGCGCTGTTTGAACTCAATGAGAAAACCGAACGCGACATTCTCCGCGCTGAATTAGGCATTCGGTCTGCCGCCGCTGCGATTGAAGAAGTCATGTGCGAAAAGCGCCGCCGCCATTTCTTAGATTTGTGGAAAACGACTGATCTCGTCATCAATGCAGAACTGGGTCACCATTATCAACAAAAATGGCAATCGGAAGTGAAACGCATTCAAGAACTCAGACACCAACGTGAGGTGAATTTTTTAGATCTGGTGAATGTTCCGATCGTAGGCGAATCCTAGTTTTATCCACCTCTAAATTTTCCGTTGATGCATAGAGATTGGGTGTAGGGGCAATCCCCCCGTGGTTGCCCAGAATCTAGGGTAGGCACGGGGGCGCTACCCCTACGAGGTGGTTGAACATCGTGTAATCGGATCAAACAACGCAACTTAATGAGGTTGCTAATTGTTCAATATGTTCACGATCGTGGGTTGCCATGATCGTCACGCGAATGCGGCTAGTTGGCACCGTTGGCGGACGAATCGCAGGCGCAAAAATGCCAGCATCTTTGAGGGTTTGCCCGACTCGTAAAGCGGTTTCTATGTCTGGTAATTGCAAACATACGATCGGAGACTCTGACGGCAGAAGTTCTAAAGAGTGCTGTTCGATTAACTGTTTGAATAATGCAACGTTTTGCCAGAGTTTCTCTCGACGTTGTGGCTCGTGTTGCACAATCGCGATCGCGGCAATTGCGGCTGCTGTGTCTGCGGGTGATAGCCCTGTTGTATAAATCCAGCTAGCGGCACGATTGCGAAGAAAATCAATTAGTGTTGTAGAGCCTGCCACATAACCGCCCAAGCTGCCTAATGATTTACTCAGCGTTCCCATTTGAATGAGCGATCGTCCTGTGCATCCAAAGTGTTCTAAGCAGCCTGCGCCCGTTTTGCCCATGACTCCCGTTGCGTGTGCTTCATCGACTAACACCATGCAGCTAAATTCGTCTGCTAAATCGAGCAGTTGTGGCAATGGGCAAAGATCACCCTCCATGCTAAAAACAGTGTCAGTGAGAATCAGGCAGCGTTGAAAGTGAGAACGCTGTTGCGTGAGTTTAGTTCGCAAATCTTGCAGGTCACAGTGAGCATAGTTTAGAGTAGTTGCACCACTGACGATCGCGCCAGTTCTCAAACTGGAATGGTTGTATTGATCGGAGAGAATCAAGTCGCGTTTGCCCACGATCGCAGCGATCGTTCCCAAGTTTGCCAAGTAACCAGAACTAAAGACGATGGCATCTTCAGTTTGTTTGAGACGTGCGATCGCACATTCCAATTCCCGATGTAGTTTGCGATGTCCAGTAATTAGCCGAGATCCAGTGCTTCCCGTTCCATAAGTTTGCGTTGCAGCAATCGCCGCTTGAATTAATCGATCGTCTCCTGCCAATCCCAAATAATCATTACTAGCAAAGTTGAGAAATGATCTTCCCTCGATTTGCACGATCGCGCCAGGGCGATCGATCGTCGTCATAGAGCGATGCCAGCCAGCCTTGTGGATCGTTGCGAGAGATTGATCAATCCAGGCGTAGGCATTCGTCATGATTCCTGCGGTGGCTCATCGGGTCGTATTTCGGCGTTTTTGCCGCGCACGGGTGGCAGTCGATCGACTAAGCCCATGTCAAACGCCACATCCGGTAAATCTCCAGTGATGTATTTTCCGGGCTGAAACACTCTTCCCGGCGTAAAACACACCTGACGAAGCACCACTTCCTCACTGGGCAAAAACATACTGCGAGACATTCTGCGTTCGATCGCCATTGCTCATTCTCCCTAATTTAGTGAATTTATAAATCAGCCGGATCGATTCCTAGCTCTTAGAGTTTTCTCAAAAAGACGGCTGCTTGCGCTTCAGCCTGATCGGCGCGTTGCCGCTCTTGAATTTCAGCTTCTTCAGGAGTCAGAACTAACGCTCCCTCTGGCGTAAAAAACCGTAGCTGCTCATTCAAGATCCCTAAAAATAGTTGCAATTCATCACTCCAAAGCCAGCCTCGATCGTTTGGCTCGATCGCTTCATAGTGACGATAGTTAAGTTTAAAGCCCTTAAACTCAAACGTGTAGGGATGAAACCAGAAATAGTCAGGAGTCCGAAACACATCTTGATATAACTGTTTTTTTAAGCCGCGATCGACTTGAGCCGTGCTGTCGGAGAGAACTTCAAGAATAAAGTTAGGATATTTACCATCTTCAGCCCAAACGACCCAGCTTTTACGATCGCGCCGCTCAGTGTCTAAGACAACAAAGAAATCGGGCCCTCTCACGTCTTCAGATTTGCGTTGACGAATGCTGTAATAAATGCTCAGATTGCCGCCTGCAAAGAAGTTGGTGCGATCGTTCCACAGCCGTTCTAAACAGGTCAATAACAAAATTAGCTGTTTAAGGTGTCGAGTCGTTTCCAAAGGTGGCTCGTCGCTCAATAACTCGTCAGGCGGAAAGATAGGAGTGTCAGGTTGACTGCTGAGAACCATTTTGCTCACCCATGATCAAGCTTGCCTCTAGTTTAATCGTCAATGTCGTTGAGTTGCAGATAGCTCAATAACCAGTTAGCGATCGTGGCTCTTCGCGTTTTGCGCGGCACGAGTTCACCGACTTTATAGCCTGCAAATCCCAACTTTTCTTTGAGGAGTTGTTTATTTTCAGCCGGAATCGATCGCGTCAATTTCACCACTGCTGGGCGACTCGCAATAAAATCGGGCGGCTGAGGATAAGCAGATCTCCAGTCTGGATCAACGTCTTCATTAATCCACATCGCACCGTCATAGCGATAGCCTAAGCAATCCCAAACCAAACGATTTACGATGTCATCGTCCAGCGTATCGTTGAGAATTGCCCAAATCGTATCGATCGTTAAGGATGGAACAGACATAATCAGACATAAGTTAGGTGCAAATCAAGCTGTGATCAGCATACAACTTGTCTCCGATCGCTGTCACAATAAACGATGGCATTCACAATACTCACGCGATGCGATTTACAATTTCGAGCGGGTCTGGGCAAACGTTAGCGATCGGGCAACTCTTCATTCAAACCAGCGAAACGGGAGGACAGAAACTTTGTTTTCGGAGCGATCACGGCACGCTCATTGAGGGAGGCGCGATCGCTCCCGATGGCGATCTCACCGACGCAGGTCAAGAGTTATATCGGCAGTTTTTTGTCGCCTGGGGCGTGATGGGCATTACGATGTCCTCTCAATCTCGTTAATTATCTCAACTGCGCGATCGTAGACGGCGGCATCGTATCTGACGTTGCAACTTGAGACTGCTGCCGATAGTGATTTTCTAGCGCACGCGCGATCGCGCCTCTTCGTCGCTCTTGATCATAAGCAATGCTGTCATAGCGATTGCCCAATCCTGGAGCGTCCCACGTTTGAGTTCTAGGGTTGAGAAACGAATACGTCCGCGCCCACAAAACGGCACTTGATCCGGTCAATCCTTTTTGGTGAGCGACTCTTAGCCAATCGATATAACCCCCTTGATCTAACGCGGCTAAAGGAGCCTGATTTGCCAAGTCGATGCCGTTGAGTCTTTCTTCTAGCGTCATCCGAACGCCGTTGCGATCGGCTCTTTGTTTGAGAACCTGACTCTGACTGCGAAGGCGACGGAGTTGACGATCGTCGGCTTCTTCGGGGGTGCAGCTTGCGTCACAGTGCTGATAAGAAAAACTGCCCAAATTCCAGACCCCATTGCCGGGGTCAACGTGCCCATAATAAGCACGAGTTTTGCTGCCATTGAGCGATCGCGTGCCTTCAGCGTGTCCGACGGTTTTTGCGACGATCGAGTTACTGCCGCCTTCAAAAATCGCCTCGGTGTTATCAGCTAAGAAAGAAGAAACATCAGCCTGTCGAGATAGAGTGCGTTTCGCCACAGGTTTCTTTTCTGTCTTCTCTTTTTTAATCTCTCTCTCTTGTTTAGGAGGACTAAAGCTCAGTTCAGGGGTTTTTAGCTGAGCAGTGAGGGAATCTTGAGGATAATTTACTTGACGGCTAGTTGCGGCGGTTTCTACAGAATTGGGCTTTGCGCTAACCGTGCTGTCAAAATCCAGTGTTCCGCTCTGAGAAGCGTGGGCGACTTTAGCAAAGCCAAAAAACATGGTCATCAAACTAACGGCAACAAACAGAAATTTTTTCATAATTAGCAGGTGAAAGAACGATCGACACGTAGGGACATGGCATGCCGTGTCCTCCTATTTGCGAAAACTAAACGCATAGCCCCGATATTCGTTGCCTTCGTAGAGAACGATCAGCCAGGTTTGCGGGTCAAACGCGAGGGGATAAACCTCTCGATCGGACTTCACCCCACTCCGCACCTCTATGGCTAAGGTGCAGTAAGGCTCTTTGAGGATCGATCGCACTTTATCTTTGCGATCGCCTTCTGCAACGGTGAGCAATTGAGTCAACCGCTCTCTAGAGAGATTCACTCCTGGCTTTACAGCGTTTTGACAGAGGTCTTGGGGCGCTTTGGCTCCTAACAGATCGCGAGGATTGATTAACATTCCTGCCAGTGCAACGAAGGTGCCTGCTGCTAGCAAATACTTCACAGACTGTCTTCGAGAGCGTCGATATCTCATAGTCTTTCTCCTGTGGGGCTAGAGGGCGAGAAGATAACAGGACAAAGGATCATGAAAGGGCAACTGAGTCTTGTGTTTCAAGTCGTTAATGGTTTTAATAATACGTTTGTTCTATATTAACAGTACAGACGTACTAAAAAGCAAGTCGTTTTCTAAAAAAGACCTCCTGCGTGAGTTCGGACAGCCCTCCTCACGAAGTGGGGCGAACCCCTCGCCAACCCTTCTCCCCAAGGAAAAGAGAGCCAGAATCTTATTCCCTCTCCTTATAGAGAGGGTTAGGGTGAGGGCGGTTCGGATGCCAGATCATTGGTTGCCAAGCTAATAACAAACCAAGAAGAATGGCAAGATTCATTGTGCCAGCACGCTAGTTGAAACTACCCCCTTTAGTGGGAGACTTTAGTTGCTACACACCTCCCAATGGCTAGGATAGGGCTGCATAGTAGGTTTGAGAAAAACGACCATGAACGACCAACGCGCCCGGCAGCAAGACCGTGAACCGATCGACCGTGCATCTTGTCTGGGTGACGAAATATCGATATCCCGTGCTGAAAGGAGAGATCCAAAAGCGGTGTTGTGTGGAGACTAGATAATTCCTCAAATTTAGGGCTTTATCCAGTTTCTTGTCGCACAATGCCTAAATATCAGCAGTTATCCTGATTGGGGTTCAGGCTCAGTGTTCTTAGAGGGTAACAAATTGATCAAGTATCGGCTTCAACTTCAAAAACTGGCGGATTTAAGTCGTAAATTGGAATTTCATTTTTATGCAACTCCCTAAACTCAAACACGATCGCAAAGGCTAAGATATGGCAACCACTGAAAACTGGGTAGAGGTAGGCTCGCTGGGTTGGTTCTACCGAGAGGCTGACCCGATCGGGCGCACCGATCGCTCACCCGTTTTGCTCCTGCACGGGTTAATCTCTCAAAGCTATAGCTGGCGAGACGTGATGCCAGCCTTAGCAGAACAAGGATTTCGCACGATCGCCCCCGATTGGATTGGCTGCGGCTTTTCAGACAAACCCGATCGCCGGGACTTCGCCTACACTCCAGAAGTCTTGCTTAACGCTCTAGAAGCCTTTATCAACACAGTAGAACTCAAAAAGTTTTCTCTCGTCGCTCAAGGTTTTTTGGGTTCAGTCGGCATTCAATACGCATTGCGGCATCCTCAACAGGTTGAGCGGCTTGCCATTCTCAATGCGCCGATTAGTCAAACCGTCAAACTTCCCTGGAAGCTCAAGCAAATGAGCATTCCATTAGTGGGCGACATGCTGACCCAAAACCCTCTGCTCGTCGATCGCATTCTTGAAGGCGCGGGCGGCTATCGCATCACCGATCGCGATATGGATGTTTATCGCCGCCCTTGGATTAAGAGTTCTGATGCGGGGCGGGCGTTAATGGCGACACTACAAAACTTGCAGCTTCCGCAAGTCACCGCAGAAATTGAGACGGGTTTAACTCAGTGGAATCAGCCACTTCTGTTGGCTTGGGGAGTGCGTGACCCCTGGTTGCCGATGGCGATCGCGCAAACGATCTCTCAATTTCACAAAACCGCCGAGTTTGTCGCCCTCGAAGAAGTCGGACATTACCCTCAAGAAGATTGGCATGAAAAAGTCAGCGATTCGCTAGTAACATTTCTGAGAAGACGCTAATCGACCCTTAGAGTCCGCATTTTGACCAAAACCTCGGAGGTTTAAGCCATTCTGTCGGTCACATGCTTGATGCTTGGTTAAACCTCCGAGGTTTGCGTAAGTCCTAAGAATTTGTTGTCCCTACAATCAATCTAGCTTTGACCGAGTAGCAGAGCGTTCTTCATGGAGCTTTCGATAGGCATCTTGAGCGGCAGGCTTGACTTTATCCCAAGCAAGCCCAGTCTTGCCATGGGTTTTCACATATTCGCTTTGCAACTCAGGTTCGATCTCGTCAAAGGTTTTCCCAGTGTTGCCATGACGAGAGAAAGCGTCGTAGCCAGCTTTATAAGCAGGTGCGTAATCTTCATAGGTGCGACCTGGCTCAACATAAGGGCGAGAAGTGTGATGGACGCGCCAGTGTTCATGTTCGACGCTGGCATCAATGACCTCAGCCGTTTCCTTGCCTAATAGCCCGCCAGTGACCGACCCAATCGCGGCACCTACAACCGCCCCAACTGGGCCACCCACAACACCCCCGACGATCGTGCCGATCGTGCCTGCGCTGGCTGCGCCGATTCCAGTTTCTACAGGGTGGGCACCAGGTTCACCCGTAAGTGGGTCAGGATGTGAATTAGGTTCGCTAAGAGGTTTTGAATGATCGCTCATGATCGAGTCTCGCTTTTTAGTAAGTAGTAGCAACAAGTTAGCTTCGCTGCACTGCTATTAGCCCCTTTTTAAGCAGAACATTCATCTGCATTTAGGTGAGTCTGTGGTTTGTCTAAAGAAGTAGAAAACAGGTAGATCGCATAACGTTGATTCTGACAACCTATCAAAGGGTGAAGCCGTTGGATAATCTATGGCAAGAGAACTTCTGTCTAAGGAGCGGTTTGAACAATGAGCTAGATCAAGTAGAACTAGAATGTTAAATCTAATGGAGATTGTATTCTATGAAACTGAATTATTTTATGAAACAACTTTCAACGATCGGACGTTGGTTAACGACGACTCTATTTTGTTTATCAGCGATCGCGTTCATCTGGCAAGGAGCATTTTTCTCAGGTTCTTCAGCTATTGCAGCTCCGACTGCAACCTTGATCGCCTCATCTGATGCAGGTGATCAAGTCAAAGGGAAAACTCGTGAAGATGCTGGACGAGCTAAGAACTTCATCCGCGATACAGCAGATAAAGTCGAGCAGACCGCAAACAAAAATGCCGATCGCGTCGAGAATGCCGCAGACGGAAAGGGCAGTTTTGTTGAGCGCAAAGCCAAGAAAGACCGGGATCGGATTGAGAAAAGAGCAGAGGAAGATGCGGCTCGGACTGAGAAAGCCGTAGACAACACAAAGAACGCCATTGAAAGCACCGTTGACAAAATTAAGGGTGCTTTTAGTAACTAAACAATAAACACTAGTTTGAATGATTAATGTACATTGCTCTATCACTGGATTTAATTAAGGCGAATTTGATTAAATCTCGTGAAGCAATGTACATTAGCAAGCTGGTTGAGTTTTACTTGAATGAAAATTGTTAGATCGGTTTAAAGTGTAGCGATCGATAATTTGCTAGATCTTAAACGGTCACACTTATGCGAGAACGATTCGGATGATTATTGTCCATCATTTAAACAACTCTCGCTCTCAGCGCATACTCTGGCTGTTAGAAGAACTCAACTTAGAGTATGAAGTCAAGCGTTATGAACGCGACCTAAAGACAATGCTGGCACCCGCAGCGCTGCGTCAAGTGCATCCACTCGGCAAATCGCCAGTGATTACAGACGACGGGCTAACCTTGGCTGAATCTGGCGCGATCGTCGAGTATTTAGTCGATCGCTACGGCAATGGGCGGCTTGCTCCTCCACTTGGCACCCCAGAACGCCTGCGCTACACATACTGGTTGCATTACGCAGAAGGATCTGCTATGCCGCCCCTGTTGTTGAATCTTGTTTTTAACCAGGTTGAGAAGGCACCCATGCCTTTCTTTGCAAAACCGATCGCGCGATCGATTGTGAGTCGCGTCAAGCATTCTTTTATCGGACCTCAAATTGCCCAACATTTAGATTATCTGGAGGCAGAGATCAGCAAAAGCTCATGGTTTGTGGGCAACGAGTTTACTGCGGCTGATATCCAAATGAGCTTTCCATTGGAGGCAGCAGCGATGCGGGCAGGACTGGATGCGAGCCGACCCAATCTCATGAGCTTTCTCGATCGCATTCATGCACGCCCGGCTTATCAGCGTGCGTTGCAGCGCGGCGGCACCTACGAGCTTCTCAGTTAGAAGTTAAAATACTGAGTGATTGAGTCGGATTGGTGACGCTATGCAAATTCAAATTTCAGTCGAAGGTGAGGGCGCGATCGCAGCCACGACCGACCTATTCTCGATGCCTGACATCAACGGCACCTGGAAACCTGTAGACGAAACAGAGCGAGAAGCGGTGCTGGCAACAGTGGGCACGATCGTAGGAGTTGTCGGCGGCAGTCTGGCGATCGCAGAGCAACTTCGCAAATGGTATAAGGAACATCACGCTGGGAAGAACGGCAAAACGATCGAGAAGGTATTGCTAGTAGGACAAAATGGGCAGTGAATCTTGTTGCAGAATGCGAGTCTGGAGCAGATTAAGCAAATCTTAGACTCGTGACATGCACGTAATCAGCCGGAGAAAGTTGCGAGATTTCTGCGAAAACCATGCCGATGCTTGTGAAGCTCTAGATGACTGGTTCAAAACGACAAATCAGGCTGAGTGGAAAAAGCTTGTAGAGGTACAATGTGTTTATCCTCAAGCGGAAGCAGTCGGCAACCTTACGGTTTTCAATATTAGGGGGAATCGGTATCGACTGATTGCTAGCATCAATTACGAACGCCAGATTGTTTACGTTAAGTATGTTCTAACTCATGCTGAATACGACAAGGATACCTGGAAAAATGACCTCTACTATTAGTGCTGAATGTTATGGTAATTTGCTGTTGAAATATCAGCCTAGAGTCATTAAAACTGAGGCTGAAAATGAGGCATTTCTGGCTGTTGTGGAAGAGTTGATGGCGCGATCGCAATTAATGCCAGAGGAAGAAGTTTTGCTGGAGTTGTTGGTGAAGTTGGTTGAGGATTTTGAGGCGCAGCACTATGCACTAAACCTATCAACACCGCGATCAAGGTTGTTGCATCTGATAGAACAGCGGGGTCTTAAAGTAGGCGATTTAGATGAGGTTCTAGGCAATCAGGGGACGGCGATCGCGGCAGGAAAAGACGAGATTGGGTTAGAACAAGCGATCTCGCTGGGGCAGTTTTTTCAGGTAAAGCCTGAGTTGTTTTTGGTGAAGTAGTGCAGACGCTAAACGAGTCTGGAGCAGATTAAGCAAATCTTAGAATCGTGACAGTTGCAAGGATCTTACGGAATATTGCTCAATTGAAGTGTAAAACAGTTTAGATAGGGAAGTTTCTACTTAGCCCCCGATCGAGCTTTTCCATGAGCATTTTCCATCTTGACCTCAGACTCGTTACGGATAGTGCTGCCGAACTGCGATATTTCTTCGACAATCCGAATGATTATGAGCGGCGAGAACTGTTGATATCGGACATCGCAGAGTTAATTGATATTGCTGAAACGGATTATTATGTGCGGTTGCCAAAACCTGCGAGAGAGATTGGGCAAGCGTTGTATCGCTGGTTGGATCGCGATCGCATTCTCACGCAACGTCTAAGCGAGCGACCGTCGGCAGTGGCGATTGCAACCGATCAGCGATTTGCTCATTTGCCTTGGGAAGTATTGCACGATGGGCAAAGTTTTTTGGTGCAGCGTGGGGTGATGCCGATCCGGTGGACGGGGAAGAAGCCGATCGTAGCAAGCAGCGCACCGCAAAATCGGGAGATGAATCTGCTGTTTATGGCGACTTCTCCAGAGAATGTGTCGCCGATCCTGGATTATGAATCGGAAGAAGCGAGGATTTTGCAGACGGCGAAGCATCAGCCGTTGAGTTTGGTGGTCGAAGAAAGCGGATGTTTGGATGAATTGCGGCAACTCGTCGCCGATCGCGCTGACTCGTTTGATGTGTTTCACTTAACGGGACACGCTACTGTGCAAGACGGACAGCCGCGATTTGTGACCGAGACGCAAATCGGAGAGGCGCATTATGCGAGTGCGACTGAGATTGCACGATCGCTCGCCAACCGAGTGCCGCCGATGGTGTTTTTGTCGGGCTGTCACACGGGGCAGGCGGGCAAGGCGGGGGAAGTGAAATCGATGGCAGAGTCGCTGCTCGAATCGGGAGCTTTGGCGGTGTTGGGCTGGGGAAATTCGGTGCGAGACACTGAGGCAGCGGCGGCGGCAGAAGTGCTGTATAAAACGCTGGCAGAGGGTGGCACGGTGCTGCAAGCGATGGGGTTGACTTATCAAAAATTGTTGGAGACAGGGGCGCGGGATTGGCACTTGCTGCGGCTCTACGTGGCGGACAGATTGCCAGAATCGCTGGTGACGCGACGCAATACGCCGGGACGCAAACGATCGACGATCGCACCCGTTCAACCGCAGTTTCTCAACCCGGATGAGACTGATCCGAAAAAACGGATCAAAGTGCCGACGCGAGAAGAGTTTGTCGGGCGGCGACGACAGATTCAGCGCTGTCTGCGATCGCTCTCAACGACTCAGACAGATTATCTGGGCGTGTTGATTCACGGCATGGGCGGGCTGGGTAAGAGCAGCATCGCGTCGCGGTTGTGCGATCGCCTGTCGGAGCGAGTGCCGATCGTTTGGGTGGGTCACATTGATCAAGGGTCGCTGTGTCATCGGCTCAAAGACAAGCTCTCGTCGGAGTTGCGCCAGGTGGTGATCAATCCGCGTGATGAGTTGCGCTATCGGTTGCGCGATGTGTTTGAGGCGTGGAGCGGCAAGCCGTTTGTGTTTGTGCTGGATGATTTTGAACATAATCTGGATGCAACGGCGATGGGCTATGAGTTGTCGGCAACAGTGGCGGCAGTGTTGAAGGCTTTGACTTGGGCGATCGTAGAAACAAATGCACCCCATCGGATCATCATCACCTGTCGCTATGATGTCGAGTCGGCGTGGATTGAGTCGTTTTATCGGCAGCCGATGGAGGCGATGCACGGGGCAGATTTAGAGAAGAAGTGCGATCGCTTAAAGCTAACCAGCCTGGGAACGGCTGACTTGCAACAAGAAGCGAAGCAGCGATCGGGCGGCAACCCCTTATTATTGGAGGGGTTGAGTAAGCGATTGACGGAACCAGAGCCAAAGCTAGAGGCGACGTTAGAAGACTTGAAGCCGCGTGTGTTGGCGCAGAGTTTGGCGACACAGCTAGAGGAAAATCGATCGCTGCGAGAGATGTTGTCGTGGGGCGCGGTGTTTGAGATTCCGGTGCCGCGAGTGGCGATGAAGATTGTCTGTGGGGCTGAGTTTGAGCGATCGCTAGAGCAGTCGATCTCGCTGGGGTTGATGGAGGTCAGCCCCAATGATGAGGTGCGAGTGCCGCGAATTCTGTCGCTGATGGTTCCGGCAATCGATGAAGCGGTGTATGCAGAGCTTGCAAAGTGTCTCTATCAGCAGTGGTGGGAAGAAGCGGACACTTCAACGGAGGAACAGCAGATCGAGATTCATCGGTTTGCGCTGTTGGGGAAAGTAGAAGCGATCGCGGCGAAGATTGCAAGTGTATTAGCGAATCGTTGGAATAACAGCGCTCGTTATCGAGAAGCAGAAGCGATAAGTCAAGCAACGCTAAACATCACGGACAGTTATTTAATTTGGCATGAGCTTGCTCGTTCCAAACACTACACTGACGTATCTCAAGCAATTCTTTGCTATGAACAAGCTTCAAAGAAAAGTCCAACAGGAGAACTAGATAAGACTGACCAACGAGAAAAAGCAGCGATTAATCACAACTTAGCAATTCTCAAAGCGGATCAGGGCTATACAGCAGAGGCGATCGTGCTGTATGACCAGTTAATCGTGCTGTGGGAGCAAATTGGGGATATGCAAAGCAAAGCAGCGACCTTGCACCAAAAGGGCATTCTCAAAGCGAACCAGGGCCATACAGCAGAGGCGTTCGCGCTGTATATTCAATCATTGCTTTTGGATAAGCAAATCGGGAATATACGAGGCAGAGCAGCAACCTTGCCAATGGTGGCGCAATTGCTGGCAGAAGAAGGAAGGTTTGAACCCGCTATCAAATATTTGCAAGAATCGATCGCCATCCTGAAACGCATCAGTTCTCCTGATGCTCAAACGGTTGAAAGAATTTTGGCTCATGTCGTGCAGATGCAGAATCAAGCCTAGCGATTAGCATCTGAGAACCAAAGCGTAGTCAAAACAATAGCGCGATCCCTAATGGAATTACCCGATCGCTTTGCCAACCGTTAGCGCGATCACCAAGGAAACCTCAATGGAACCGTCAACGCTAGAAGGCACTTGGAAAAAAATTCTTCAACACCCCGCTAAACTAGCAGGGCAGCGAATTAAATGTCCCGTCTCTATCAGCATTCTGTTCACATCGTTCCTTTAAATAATCCTTGCGGGCGCACTAACAAAACTGACACCATAATCAAGAGGGCAACCGCCAGCTTATATTCCGATCGTAGCCAGTAGGTGCTGAGTTCTTGAGCCACGCCAATCACCAGCGCCCCAGCGATCGCCCCATAAGGGTTGCCAATTCCGCCCAAAATCACCGAGGCAAACAGCGGCAAAATCAAAAACCAGCCCATGTTAGGTCTGACGGCTTCGACCAACCCCAACATGCTGCCGCCGAGCGCGGTCAAGCTTCCGGCAATCACCCAAGTCCAGATCACGACGCGATCGACATTAATGCCCGTAACTCGCGCTAAATCAATATCATCTGCCACCGCTCGCATGGCTTTACCCACTTTGGTATATTGCAGCAGATAATGCAGCGCCGCGATCGCAACAATCGCTAGCCCAATCACGACAAGATTATAAAGTGGAACTCTGATGCCCGCAAATGATAACGCTTCGGCAACTGGTAATTCATAGCGCTGATTACTGCCGCCCCAAAATAAAATAATGCCATTGCGAATGAATAGAGCCAGCCCGATCGACATAATGATCAGCGTGGTTGAGGTGGCGCGTTGAACCCGCATCGGTGCCCATAACAGCTTTTCAATCAGCAAGGCGACTCCGACCGTGATTGCAGATGAGAGGACGATCGACACCCAAATCGGCAGATTGCTCACCGTGTTAAAAAATAGCGTTACATAAGCGCCCAGGGTCATGAAGTCTCCGTGGGCAAAATTAGACAGCCGCAAAATGCCATAAGTCAGACTCAACCCCACGGCTGACAGTGCGATAATGCTACCGAGTGAGATGCCATTCACAATCAACTGCGCGATTTGGGTATCCATTGCTGAAAACATTTACAATCTATCGCTTGATTGTCTATGAATCAGGCAAGTTTGAAAAGTTTAAAGCAAACCTCGGAGGTTTTGGTCAAAATGCGTAAGTCCTGCAACACTGACTGTTGCCGTTTCTCTTTTAGGGATTTACTTCCTGGCTACTCCAGCTTCGATCGTCTGCCCGGTGATAGAGATAACGATTTTGCGGATCGCCTCTCAGTTCTAGATGGTCAACCTGATTGGGGTCTAACAACAGCAAACAAAAGTGCGGCAGCGGTTCAGTCAGGCTAGGCGGCGGCGGTGAAGAAACCTCGATTTTCGGTTTGCCGGGATGCGCCCAATCAAACTGAACCCGCGCACTGTCAGAAAGGTTTTGCCACATCGATCGCCGAGCCTCTTGCAGCTCATCGTTAGGATGGTCACGTTTCACGATCGTCAACGTCCCCAATAAGCGAAATTGCTCACGGGTGTTGGGGAAGTACCAACAGACTTCTGCCCAGGCGGACTGCTCGATCTGCTCAATTTTCTCGCTGCGGTCGTCGGCAATAAACTTCAATTGATCGGTGTCGTCTCGAAACCCCCGAAACACGACGGTGCGGTTTGCGGGTCTGCCGTCAGGACGCACCGTTGCCAGTTGGAGATAACGGGCATAGGCGAGAGAACGATTGCGCTGAAGGGCACGAGCGATCGACGATCGCCAAGGAGCAAGAACCATTAAAACCAAATAATAGAGAACAAAAGTGGCTCACGAAAAAGTGCTTACAGTAGCGTAATTTATAGAAGTCTTTAAATGATTTTATTTGTCTCGATCGAAGTCGGAAATTGCGTCTATACTCGATCGGCCTATTTATAGTTCGCTTGAACTAGGAAGAGTACTGATTGTCAAAATTCAATCCTAGATGTAGAGTGTATGAACTTATTTTTATCATAATCACGCAGCATATAGCGTTAATTCATCTCAGCGATCACCCCTGACACACGGAGTCACTCATGGTTCGAGACATTATCAAACCCAAAGATATTTCTGACTCAAGCGGTCAGGCTATCAACCAGTTTAGCGGGCAGTTTCCCGTTTCTGCCCCGGCTGCAAATCCAGTTTTTTATCGCACTTATAGCCGCAAGCTGAGTGACGATCGCCGCGAATCATGGCAACAAGTCAGCCAGCGCACCATTCAAGGCATGACCGATTTGGGGCATTTTACCCCCGAAGAGCGGGCACTCGTCGAAAAAATGCAGCAAACTATGCGCTGTCTGCCGTCGGGTCGCTGGCTGTGGGTCGGCGGCACGGGCTGGATCGAGAAGCCTGAAAACTTCTCTGGTGCCTATAACTGCACCAGCACCAACGTCATTGACTGGAAAGCCTTTGGGCTGATGATGGATCTGGCAATGATGGGCTGTGGCACCGGAGCCGTTTTAGAATCTAAATACACTAACCAGCTTCCTATTATCCGCAATCGCTTAATCGTGAAGCACGTTAGCGAAATTGGCACCGCTTCGGTTGAGCAGCGCCAAGAGAAAACGCAGATTACGGCTGAAGGAAATCAAGTCACAATCCGCGTGGGTGACAGTCGTCAGGGTTGGGTTGCTTCTTATCAAGGCTTGCTAGAACTCTGCACCGACGATCGCTTCACGGGTGATGTAGAAGTTACGATCAACCTCAGCCATGTCCGCCCTGCCGGAGAGCGCCTCAAAGGATTTGGCGGCATGGCAAACCCCGTACGACTACCGGGATTGTACGAACGCTGCGCTAAGATTCTTGACCGAGCGATCGGGCGACAGCTCACTTCGATCGAGGGTTGCTTACTGATTGATGAAGCCGCTGCCTGCGTGGTTGCCGGAAACATCAGAAGATCGGCAGGGATGCGTCAAGGCGGCAGCGAAGACACCGACTTTGCCGGAGCAAAAGAAAATCTCTGGCAGCAAGACGCTGAGGGCAACTGGCGAATTGATCCCGATCGCGACGCTTTGAGAATGGCAAATCACACCCGTGTCTATCACCATCAGCCCACCGCCCAAGAATGTATTGATGCGGTTCGTAAGCAGTTTTACTCTGGTGAAGGTGCCATTCAATATGCACCGGAGGCGATCGCGCGATCGAATGCAGACATTCTCACTACATCTGAACTAAAGACCGAATTTTTACGAGCTTACGACGCGGGTCAAGGGCAACAATGGATACAAGCAAGACATCCAGAAATGCCGCTTCAAGAGTTGGAGCATCGTCTAGGACGCTACGGGCTAAATCCTTGTGGTGAAATTTTAGGCGAGGACTTCCACTGTAATTTATCTGAAGTTCACCTTAATCAGCTTGACCCGTTCGATTATCAAGAACAAGAAGGGGCATTTACAGCCGGGGCGCTGTCAGTAGCGGCGTTGCTGAACCACACATTTCAGGAGCCGCGCTATCAATATTCTCGTGAGCTAGACCCGATCGTCGGAGTCTCCTTCACAGGCTTATTCGACTTTTTTGTGAATGCGTTTGGCGTAGAGTGGCTGCGCTGGTGGGAAGCGGGCAGACCTGATACGGTCAACGGCTTGGAGTTTAAGCAAAAAGAGCAAGATTATCTGACTCGCTGGCGCAATATTGTGCATCAAGTGGTTTGGGATTATTGCGATCGTCACGATATCAAGCGTCCAAATCGCTGCACGACCGTTCAGCCTGCTGGCACAAAGTCGCTGCTGACGGGTGCGAGTCCGGGGTGGCATCCGCCCAAAGCACAGCGCTTTATTCGTCGGATTACGTTCCGCAAAAACGATCCGGTGGCGTTGGCTTGTTTAGATTATGGTTACAGCATTGTGCCTTCGCAGTCAGACAAAGACGAAACAGGGAATTTGCTCAATGATCCCTTTGACATTCGCTGCACTGAGTGGCTGGTAGAAATTCCGGTTGAGGTGCCTTGGGCAGTGTTGCCAGGAGCCGATCGAGTGGAAATTGAGAAATTCTCTGCGGTGGCTCAGATGGATTTTTATATGCAGGTGCAGCGCTTTTACACGACGCATAACACGAGTGCAACGATCGAGCTTCGTGAAGACGAGATCGATGCACTAGCGGCGAAGATCTATCACGCGATCGAGCACCACGAGGGCTATATCAGTGCAGCACTGTTGGCACGATTTGATGCGCCATTTCCCCGGTTGCCGTTTGAGAAGATCGATCAGGAAACTTATGAGCGACTGCAACGGGAGGTGAGCGATCGTCAGAAGACTTCAGATTTTTATGCGGCGCTGACTCGATATGATTCGGGTGAGGTGGCGGCTGAAGGCCCGGCGGGTTGCGATAGCGATAAGTGCATGATGCCTGAGAAGAAAGGCTAACCCCAACCTCGGCTATTTTTTGGAGATTCTCTGTTCAGCGAATACCAATTTTTCATATGAAAAATTGGTATTCGCCGAATAATGCACTTGAGCGGCTTGACTTTGCAATCACCAAGATTTTTGGACAGTCTGCGCCAAGCGAATTATTAGATGCCCTTTAGCCTACGGCACAAATTAGTCTTTATGTACTATTTAAGCTCAAAGTGGTAGGCTTTATATCTCTCTACATCTGAGAGTAACTTGTGTTCCCGATCCCAGGGCGAATAAAGTAATGCAGCAATTGTCTCTTTCTCTGGAACTGCTCAACTCCGAGGCAGCTAATACAAATTGGTTTCAAGATATCTTAGCTACTCTTAAGGTGAGACAAGAGACGGCATGGGCTGACAATTTTGGCAAATTTCTTCATAGATGGCTACGGCAACAAGGCATTGCTCCAGTTAGGACACTTAGCTTGTTTTCTGGCGGTGGTGGGCTAGATATTGCATTTCACGATGCTGGATTTGAAATAGTCCAGATGGTTGAACTAGAAGCTAAATATATTCAGACACTACAAAAAAATTCTCAACCAGGAAAATGGTTAGAAGGTTCTAAACCGGTTTGTATCGATATCAGAGACTATTCGCCCGATTCTGATCTTAAAGTGGATTTCATCATTGGAGGTCCACCGTGTCAAACTTTCTCTGCGGCTGGACGTAGAGCGGCTGGAGTATCTGGAACAACAGACGCTAGAGGAACACTATTTCAAGAATATGTTCGCATTTTAAAACTGCTTCAACCTAAAGGATTTTTATTTGAGAACGTATATGGAATTACTGGGGCAAATGGAGGAGGGGCATGGCAAGAAATTCAAGAAGCTTTTCAAGAAGCTGGATATAATATTTACTTCCGCATTCTTGATACTGCTGACTACGGTGTCCCTCAGCATCGCGAGCGTTTGTTTATTGTTGGTTTGAAGCAAGGAAAATACTTATTTCCATATCCTACTCACGGTTTTGACTCACTCGATCGACAGCCATATTACTCAGCCGCAAATGCTGTAGAAGATGCTGATATTTCAGACATAGAAACAGGTTTAGGGGGGCGATTTGGTCATCTGCTTGAAGATATTCCGCCTGGGCTTAACTACAGCTTTTATACAAAGGAAATGGGTTATCCCAACCCAATTTTCAGTTGGAGATCTAAATTCTCTGATTTTTTGTACAAAGCAGATCCAGATACTCCAGTACGGACAATAAAAGCTCAGGGTGGGCAATACACTGGTCCTTTTAGTTGGGAAAACCGTAAATTTTCCATCTCTGAGTTAAAGCGTTTGCAAACTATTCCTGATGACTATGAGATGATAGGTAATCGACAAATTGTTATTGAGCAAATTGGAAATTCGGTTCCTCCTCAGTTAGGTAGAATTCTCGCTCTTAGCATCTTAGATCAGGTGATAAATGTTGAACTACCTTTTAATCTAGCTTATTTGCCTCAGAGCAAGAAATTAGGCTTTAGGCAGCGTAAAAGAGGGTTGACAAAAATTTATCTTCAAAAAGCTCAAACAGCAATTACTGAACTGTCTAGGAAAGGGAAATTTACAGATTTAGCTGATTCTATTTATGAGAATAAAGGAGAGTCTGTCAGATTCTTATCTGTAGAAACTTTTTCATGGACAAAAGAACTAGCTCCAGATTGTGTAAAAATCTACTTGAATTATGAATTAAGCGATTCTTCTTGGACAATTACAGCGAGTACCAGTGGCAATTGGGAGGAACCGGATCAATTTATCATTGATGTATATCCCTCATGTGGTCACGATGAGTGGGTTCTTGGTGCGAACTCGGTTAAGCTATGTGCCAAAAAACTAAATGCACAAGTTTTTACATCTCTTTGGAAAGCCTTTGAAGAAAAGTTGAGTGAAGCTACAGGTAAAGCAGATTTAGTGCAGTTATCTGGATATTATCAGTACAATGCTCGCATCAGTGGAGTCATGAACTTCTGTGAAAAGTCGAAAGTTAGTTCATTTTGGCGCGTGGTGCAGTGCGTAACAAGGTGTATCGGTACTTCTGCTCAACTTAAAGCAATAGAATTTGCAGAACAGTGGGGTGTTGAAGAGAAAGATATATTCTTCTACCTTCAGTCTTTAAGGGCTATGGGCTATGAAGTTAGAAGTAACAATACAAATCCGCAGATTCTCGCGGGTGAATATCTAATTCCTTATGCCTTTCCTACACTCAATCCAAAGAGTGTTCAACTCCGTAAACACTTGTAACAATGAACAATGAATGAGCAGCATTTAAGAGTTTACAGCAATAGAAGTGAGTTGATTTTACCTGATGGAACGATTCAACTCTTTCCAGAAGGAGTCATGAATCAAGCTGCAAAAGATCGGCATAGAAAGATTATTTTAGAACTATCAGAAGGTTATCTGGAAACTCAAATTCTATTGTGCAGAAATCAGTCATCAATGCTGAATTTTTCAGAACTACCTCATTTACAAAGAGAACTTTTAGACAAACTAGTTCAATCAGTAACGAGTGAGGTTGGTAGAGCAGTGGTTGGTCTATCAATTCTACAATTATGTCTTAAGGCGATCGAGCCAGAGCAAAATATTAGATTGCATAAAGGTGGAAAAAGTATTAAAAAAGACTTCTCCTGGTGTGACGGTATATCCATGCGTAGTCTTGATAAGAACTACATCACGCCAGTTCTACGAAAGTATGACTTGCTAAAGTTAAACGCTGATGGCTTCATGATGACTCGCACTTTAGCAGAGAATTATCCATATTCATCTATGTACAAAGCCTATATAAGAGGTGCCCGTATTGAATGGATGCAAATTGTTGAAGCGATTGAGAACAGAGAAGTAGTCCCTATCCTTGCGTTACAGTATTTACTTTCACAATTGATTAACCAAGCGGATAACTTTGGAAGACTAGCTCTACAGGTAATCGAAAAGCTTAATCTATTTTTTGAAGCGACGATCGTCGATCGAGAAATTTCATTAGGCTTCATTCTGCGTCACATTAATCGATCTGATTATGCTGCTCGATTAATGGAAATTGCTATGCACAGTTTGATGCAAGCTATGCAAGATTACCAAGTCTTTCCAGACAGTCTCTTGAAACCTCTTTCACAAATGCGTTCAGCCAACAAGAAGCATGGGAATGTTGGTGATATTGAGCTTTTAGAAGATAGACGAATTGTGGAAGCCTGGGATGCCAAATATGGCAAATCATATTTACGAGATGAGATTGAGGAATTATCAGAAAAACTGGAGGTGCATTCTGCTATTAGGCTGGCTGGGTTTGTTACAAGTCTTGAGCCTGAGCGGCTTGATGAGTTGAAACCCAGATGCGAGGCGATTGAGGAGATTTACGGAATATCTTTAGAAATTCTGACTTTCGGAGAGTGGGTTGAAGAACAGTTTGAACGTGCGTTGATAGAGGAAACCGTTTCGGAGCAGGAACTTGCTGCGGCTTGGCTCATAGCGTACGCTGAATCTTTGGCACAGCGACGTAGAGAAATTGCGCCAATTGACGAACCTTGCTACCAATGGTTGTCAACAATGAACGATATCCTGATCGAAGAACTACTGGATACCCCAAACTCCTAAATGCTTTAGTTCGCCAAGGCATCCAACTAACTTCTGAGCAAGCATTAAATAGTATGGAGAGTTCGGACCAGCAAAACTATAAATTCACAAATCAAAAGCCTTTTGACTGACGGGATCAAAAGGCTTTGCAAAATATTTCGAGTGCCGCGTAAATCTCGATCGTAGCTTTAGCGAGATTAAGCCTGACGGGAGTAGTACTCAACCACCAGCAGTTCATTGATTTGAATCGCGATCCATTCGCGCTCAATCACACTATTCACTTTGCCTGTGAGCTTGTTTTTATCAAACTCCAAGTGATTCGGTAGGTTTGCCAAACCCGGATACTGTAAGTTTTGCTCAACTAACTTGCGAGAAGCCTCTTTGTCTTTGACTGCGATCACATCTCCAGCACGACACTGGTAGCTGGCAATATCGACGACGCGACCGTTAACGGTGATGTGCCCATGATTGACCACCTGACGCGCACCCGGAATGGTCGGAGCCATGCCCATGCGAAACACCGTGTTATCTAGACGCATTTCGAGCAGTTGCAGCAATACCTGTCCGGTAGAGCCAGATGCCCGACGAGCCTTTCTAACATAGCGAAGCAGTTGCCGCTCGTTAACGCCGTAGTTAAAGCGGAGTTTTTGTTTTTCTTCTAGACGAACTGCATATTCAGAGCGCTTTTTGCGTTCTTGCCCGTGTTGGCCAGGGGGATAGGCTCGTCTTGGTGATTTGCGGGTTAGACCGGGTAGGTCTCCCAAACGCCGCACAATTCTTAAGCGCGGACCTCGATATCGCGACATTCTGACTTCCTCGTCTCGAAAATTTATACAGCTTATCTAGTATAGAGGGTGAAGCTGTTAACTTCAAATAAGAAGATGATTTTTTTGAGTGCGATCGCCCCATGAAACTGCTGCTCATCGGACTCGTTCGCGGCTATCGAGTCTTTATTTCGCCGTTATTCTTGCCGTCGTGTCGGTTTCAGCCCACTTGCTCACAATATGCGATCGAAGCCCTCGATCGTCACGGAGTCTTAAAAGGCAGTTGGCTGGCAACTCGTCGCATCTGTCGCTGTCACCCTTTCAGTTCGGGCGGTTATGATCCGGTGCCTGATAAGGAAATCGAGTGATTGACCCTGTAGTGATTAGCATCGTCACATTTTCTGGTCATGAAGAGAGCACCCTGGATTATTGCGATCGCGGTTTCTTGTGCGGCGGTGGTGGGGGCAGGAATTGCGGCAACGATGCGCTTCAATTCCCCAAATCAACCGCCTGCTCCGTCAATTGCCGCTTCACCTGAAGTTTTATCGCCTTCCCCGTCACCGAGCGAATCTGCCTCCCCAGCGCCAACCCCCTCACCTCAGTCAAAGCTGGATGACTTTCCGCATCAGCGCATTGTGTTAAAAGATCAAACCACTCCTGAGTTTGCGAAGTTTCGTCAACAGTTGCAGCAGGCAATTCAAAAGCGAGATGCAGGATTCGTATCAGCGTTGATTCCGCAAAAGGGACTCGCGTTAGGGTTTGGCAGAGCCAACACTGCTAAAGAACTGAAGCTAGAAGATCCCAAAGCATCGTTTTGGAGCATTTTAGAAAAGGCAATGGGATCAACCTGTGGATTTGCTGACCCGAATGCGACAACGGCTGCCAAGGGTTGGATTTGTCCTACCGTGTCGCGCGATTTTTATCAGCAATATCCTCCTAAACCTGATACACCTCCCGGTTTAGAGTATGAATTGTCTAATGTGATTGTGGTCGGCGATCGAGTCAACGTCCGTGCCCTTCCCAATCTCAACAGCGAAGTCGTGGGCATCTTATCTAATGAAGTGGTGAAGTTTGATCAGAGGCGATTTGAGAATAGTCAAGAAGAGCAGATTAAGGCATTCGATCCGATTAGCGATTGGACTCCGGTTATTTTGCCCAACCGCAAGCAAGGCTATGTTTATAACCGCTATGCTTATCGATCGCTAGAGAACCGAGCCATTTTTAAGAAAATCAATGGCAAATGGCAAATCACAGAAATGCCAGGAGGCGATTAGTCAGAAAGCATGAAGCCCTATCAACAAGTCCCGATTCTTGAATGTGGCGAAGCGATCGTTGCGATTCCGGCTGAGTTCTCACGGGTGTCACCTCATCCCTACGAGAAATTGGGTGCGCCTTATGGAGACCGATCGCCGTTTTATTTGCGGCAGGGAGTTGTCGATCGTCTCCTGATCGCCCAGCAAACCTTACAAAAAAATCATCCAAACTGGCGAATTCAGATTTTTGATGCGTATCGCCCTGTAGCTGTGCAGCAATTCATGGTCGATTACACTTTTTTAGAAGTGGCACAGACCCAAAATTTAACGCCAAAAAATCTGACTGACGAACAGCGTCAAGATCTTTTGCAACAGGTTTACCAGTTTTGGGCGATTCCCAATCTTGATCCTGCAATGCCGCCACCTCACAGCACCGGAGCCGCGATCGATGTCACGTTAATAAATGAATTGGGTGATGAGATCGACATGGGTTCTCCCATTGATGAGATTTCTGAGCGATCGTTTCCCAACCACTTTGCTGAAGGTTCTGATTTTGATCAACGTCGCCAGATTCTAAACCAGGTGATGACTACAGCCGGGTTCAAACGCCACTGGAATGAGTGGTGGCATTTTTCCTATGGCGATCAGATTTGGGTGTGGCTGATGAGACAAGAAAACTTAGACCAACCCTTTGTCGCGAAATATGGGCGCGTTTGAGAGAAGTCCGATCGCTGGAGTTAGAAGTCTCGATCGCAGGTTAGTATCTCTTCAGGTGTCCCTCGCTAAACAGAGGTTTATGTATGGAAGTGCAGCTAATTAGAACTGAAGCAAATTATCAAGAAGCCCTTCGAGAAATCGAATTACTGTTTAATGCAGCCCCAAACACCCCTGACTATGACCGACTAGATGTGCTTACTACCTTGGTGGAAGCCTACGAGAAAACACATTTTCCGATCGAACTGCCTGATCCGATCAAGGCGATCCAATACTATATGGATACCCGTGAATGGTCGCGTCGTGATTTGGAACCCTGTCTTGGAAGTCGGGCTAGGGTCTCTGAGATATTATCCCGTAAGCGTTCTTTGACTCTGGAGATGATTCGGAGGCTAAATCAAGAGTTGGGGATCCCGGCTGAGATTCTCATCCAGCCTTATGAATCTGCACAAACCTCCGCATAACAAAAGTATATCGATCGGATTTTTGTGCGACTGATGCGACAAGAAAACCTAGACCAACTTTCTATCCTGAGATGGGCAAGTTTGAGAGCAGTTTTGATGAGAGTTCGATGGATTTTAGAATAATAAGCAGAAACGTTATGCCAGTGCTGAACTGTTAGTCTTTAGCAACGTTAATGCATCAAGATTATCGCTTGAGAGCAAAAAATATAAAAACGTACCGGATGTACTTTCAATACCTTGAAATAATTATCTAGCTAGTTCTCTAGAGGATGTATAAATGAAATTACGGTGGCTAACTTTCTTTCTGCTCTTTAGTGGACTTGGCGTAATCCTGATATATGTCACATCGTTGAAATATGATCACCCCCTCAAATCCGAACCCAGCGAAGTAGTAGTAAGCGCACGACTGCCCAAGCCATTATCTAGTTCGTCACCACAGACACGACCGCCGATTGAAGGTGGAGGTGCAGCACCTGGTGGAGTGACACAACCGCCTAAGCCATCTCAACAGGAAGTAATCTTTGCCGAGGATGCCATTGATAAAGCATTAACACGGCTTCGTAAAGGGCAAGTATATCACAATGTACCTAAAGAGATGAAGGTTGGAGTTTCAGAAACGATTGAAGCTGGAATTGCTCCAGAGGTTACAGAAAAGATAAGAAAAGAATTGCAGGGTAGGGGAGATATCAAAATTAAATCAGGAGTTCGATTTGATCCCAAAAGCACGGAGATGAAATTAATTGTGCAGCCTGATGAGTTTAAGGTCTTTGAAGTGGAAGGTGGCGAGCAGTTTGTTACTGCAAGCACTCCTGGAAAATGGCTTTGGCGAGTCACACCACTCAAGTCTGGAGATAATCTAATTCGCGTGAAAGCTATCGTCAAGCTCAATGTGCCTAAACTTAATATTACACGCTCAGTTGAGGTTGAAGTATTTAGTGAAACAAGGGATGTAAAGGTAAACTTGGGTTATTCTGTCAACCAATTCACATCTAGTAACTGGAAAGAGATTCTTAGCTTAGTGATTGGATCTGGCTCACTAGCTAGTCTTGTCACTTGGTTGATTGGTAGAAAAGATAAAAGGGAGCCTGAAGAGTCTAAGGGTTGATCCCACGACTCATTCAATTGTTTGATCCTCATTAAAAGCGAACCAAGCAATCACAATAGCGCAGTCTAACAATTCTGACTCACTGGACTGACCTAAACCACCGATGTGAATGCCGAGGTTGTTTGCAGTCACCGACTTAAGCCGTTAGCTCGTTAGCCCCGATCGCCAAAGTTAAGTTTCGGATGCGTTATTCTACGAAGCGATCACATCACCAAATACCCAACATCTGTAGTGTGAAACCGGGCAAAACATCCTCGCCAGACAAGCTTTCAGGATTTTCTAACACCTCCACCAACCGATCGGGGCGATAGATTTCAACTTGGCGAGTTTGGCGATTAATTAACCAGCCTAACCGTGCGCCGTTGTCGAGATATTCCTGCATTTTGGCTTGTAGTATGGTCAGGTTATCGCTGGGTGACAGCAGTTCGACGACAAAATCGGGACAGATGGGCGCAAATCGCTGCTGTTGTTCTTGATTGAGCGCGTTCCAACGATCGAGCTTCACCCAAGCAGCATCAGGAGAACGATCGGCACCATTGGGCAGTTTAAATCCGGTTGAAGAATCGAAAGCGATTCCAGATTCATCTTGATCTGACCAGTTAAAAAGTCGTTGGTTAAATCTGCCGTTGCGGTTGCCTGTTTCGCTGCCAGTCGGGGACATGATGACGAGTTCTCCGGTGGCGGTGCGTTCAAATCTTACATCTCGGTTGGCTTGACAGAGGTTATAGAACTGCTGGTCAGTCAAGTCAATAATGGAATTGAGTTGAATGGTGAGTGCTGTCATGGTGGTTGGGGTATGAACTTTAGGTTTTGAATGATGAGTTCTGACGTTCGACTCATCATTCAAAATCCAAAATCGTTTACTCTTCGACCTTCACCGAGATAATTTTGTCACCCTGACGAATGGCGTTTACAACATCCATATCTTGGGTTTGTCCAAAGGTAGTATGCTGCCCGTCGAGGTGAGGTTGAGGAGAATGACAGATGAAGAACTGACTTCCGCCCGTGTTGCGACCTGCATGAGCCATTGACAGAGTTCCTGCCAAATGCTTATTTTTGTTAATCTCGCAGTTGATTTTGTAACCAGGCCCACCTGTTCCAGTCCCTAGCGGACAGCCGCCCTGAACCATAAAGTTGGGAATGACCCGATGAAACTTTAGACCATCGTAAAATCCTTTGTTTGCTAGTTCTACGAAGTTCTCGATCGTTTTAGGCGCGTCTTGATCAAACATATCAAGATGAATCGTGCCCTTATCGGTTTCCATGATGATGCGAGTCATAGAGTTGCTCCTTATTTTCACCCTTAAGATCCTACAACTCTATGGAGTGATGAGGTTATGCAGATTCAGGATTAAGTTTGCTCATTTCCCAGGTGGTGTAGGTGCCGATCGGACTCCACAGCAAGTAAGGGACTAACAAGAGCGCCGCAGTGCCAGAGACTTGCATCACAAAAAATGTCAGAATCAAGCCTAAGATGAACCCCACCCCGCCGATGATGGTGCCATAGTTGAGCCGTCGCGTCCACAGCATCACCGGGGAATAGAGCACGATTACCACTTCTACCAGCAGATAAAACGCCATTAACGCCCAACTTTGGGTAAGCTCCCACACGATGTAGGCTGACCACGCGCCGCAGATAAAGACGATCGTCCAGATCACCGGAATTAAAGCTTCAAACGTCAGCCAATTGGGACGACGCAATCGTGCAAACCACTTTACGTCTTTGGGTCTGAGCAGTCCACTCCCAAAGGCAACGAGAAACGTGACGGCTCCGATTATCATCCACGACTTGATCATGTCTCTAACCTTTAATAACTTTAAATAAAAAAGCGCTTGAAGACTTAGCGTGTCATCAAGCGTTTATTGTGTCAGAGATTTCCTTAAGCAACCATCAATCTTTAGATGCGATCGCCCCCATCCAAAAGAGCGAACTTAGGCAAAAACTTCACCAAAAAATTCAACCGCTTCTTTCAGTGAGGCAATAAAGACATCAATCTCTTCACGAGTGTTGTAGAAATATAAGCTGGCTCGTGCAGTCGATTGCGCTTTGAGATGGCGGTGAAGCGGCTGGGTGCAGTGATGCCCTGCCCGGATTGCGATTCCTGCCTGATCTAAAATTGTAGACAAATCGTGAGGATGCACTTCGCCTGCCGTAAATGCCGCTAATGCCGCTCGTCCGCTTCCATCTGCGTTTGGTTGAGGCCCATAAATCCGAAGCTCAGGGATTTCTTTCAGTTTGTGAAAAAGATATGCGGTGAGTTCTTCTTCGTAGGCGTGAATCTTGTCCATGCCGATGTTGGTCAAATAATCGACGGCTGCGCCTAGCCCGATCGCTTCTGCGATCGCGGGAGTCCCCGCTTCAAATTTGTGAGGCAAATCGGCATAAGTGGCGTGATCTAAAAAGACATCGGCAATCATCTCGCCACCGCCGAGAAAGGGAGGCATCGATCGCAGCAGATCCAATTTGCCGTAGAGAAAGCCAATCCCAGTCGGGGCACACATTTTGTGACCCGAACCGACCAACCAATCGCAATCGATATCTTGCACGTTGATCGTCATGTGAGGCAAACTCTGACAGGCATCAATCAACACTTTTACGCCGTAGCGATGCGCCTCTGCACAAATCTCTTTAACAGGATTAATGCAGCCCAGCGTATTCGAGACGTGGACAACAGAAACAATCTTCGTTCTATCTGACAACAACGACTTGAATTGCTCGAAATCAAATTCTTCTGTATCAGTCAGCCCGACAAACTTCAGCACTGCTCCCGTTCTCTGAGCCAACATCTGCCACGGAATCAGATTGCTATGATGCTCCATCACCGACAAAATAATCTCGTCCCCAGACTTTAAGGTGCTTCCCCACGAATAGGCGACGAGGTTAATCGCTTCGCTGGCGTTGCGCGTGTAGACAATCTCTTGCCGAGATGCCGCATTCACAAAGGCAGCTACTTTATCGCGTGCGCCTTCGTAGCCATCCGTCGCTCGTGAACTGAGTGTGTGAACGCCGCGATGCACGTTGGCGTTATCGTGTTCGTAATAGTGACGCAACGCATCGAGAACGGCGATCGGCTTCTGCGAGGTCGCCGCATTATCGAGATAAACCAAAGGCTTGCCGTGAATTTGCTGGTGCAGAATCGGGAAGTCAGATCGCACTTTGGCGGCAATGGTCTTTTCTTGAATAATAGTCATCTTAGAGGAAGGGTGATGAGGGATTTAGAGTTGTTGAGTTCGGATGGTAGTGGTGAGATTGGCTTTGAGAGACGCGACTGGGATGTGATTGATGATCTCGATCGCAAACGCATACGTCAACAATTTACGGGCTTCTTCTTGGTTTAAGCCTCGACTTTGCAGATAAAACACTTCGTCATCTTCGAGTTGGCTGACTGTTGCGCCGTGGGCACATTTGACGTTATCGGCAGTGATTTCTAGCTGAGGTTTAGTGTCAACTCTGGCTCTCGGAGAGAGGAGCAGATTTCGGCTGAGTTGAGCGGCGTTCGTCAGTTGTGCAGCTTGCGGGACAGAGACTTTGCCGTTGAAAATGGCATGAGCACGATCGCCGACAATACATTTCTGCACCTGATCGCTCGTTCCATAAGGTTTAGTAAAGGCAATCTTGCTGTGAGTGTCGCCGACTTGCTCACCGTTGATCATCGTCAGCCCGTTGAGCGTAGTTTGCGTCTGCTCACCCGTCTGATAAACCTCTAAATTGTGGCGAGAAATCTTAGCACCTAAGCTAATCGCATTGCAGGTATAGCGAGAATCACGAGCTTGAGACACAACAGTTTTGCCAATGTGAAACGCTGTCTCACCTTCTCTCTGAACTCTAGTGTGACTTACCTGGGCGTTCTCGGCGATCGCGATCTCCGTCACGGCGTTGGTGAAATATCCGCCGTCTGCGATCGTCACATACTCTTCAATCAGCGTCAGGCTACTGCCCGATTCTGCAATCACGAGACAGCGAGGATGGGAAATCGTAGCGGTGTCGCCAGAAGTGGATACAAAAAGTAGTTGAATCGGCGTTTCGACTTCTTGATTTTTAGGGACGTGTACGATCGCAGCATCGATCAAGCTTGCCGTATTCAGAACTGTAAAAACTTCCTCTGAACCCTGCTGTTTTGCCAAATAATTCTGCAAAGACGGGATCAATTGAATGCCAGCACTCAAATTGCCAACGAGAACGCCTTCGGGCAAATCGTCTACAGCCGATAGATCGGGCGCGTAAATCCCATTCACAAACACGAGGCGACTGTTCACCGCTTCGGGCAAAATGAACGATTCGATTTGAGCAAAGCTAATTGTCGGCTGATCGTGAATCGGTTGAAAATTGATTTGCACCAGCGATGACAGATCGGTGAATCGCCATTCTTCATCGCGTGTGGTGGGAATCGCTAACTCTTGAGCGATCGCCAGTGCCCGATCGCGCACTCCCTGCAATTCAGCCAGTTCTGCTGACAATTCAGGACGTGACTTTAGCAATCCCGCCAGATAGGCGGCGCGATCGACTCTCGCTTTTAGAGTCGGCTCGATCGCATGGGCAGGAGCGGATTCAATACTCATCGCGCTACCTCCGCCGCTTCTTCTTCGCGCACCCATTCATAACCACGAGCTTCTAGCTCAAAAGCCAGTTCTTTGCCGCCTGTGGTGAGAATGCGTCCACCTTCCATAACGTGAACAAAATCGGGGACGATGTAATCCAGCAAACGCTGATAGTGAGTAATCATCAGAATCGCGTTGTCAAACTTTCTAAGTTGATTGACTCCGTTGGCGACGATTTTCAACGCGTCGATATCTAAACCAGAATCGATTTCGTCGAGAATGCCAAGCTTGGGTTCTAAAAGTGCCATTTGCAGAATTTCGTTGCGCTTTTTCTCACCGCCAGAAAAGCCTTCATTCACACTGCGGCTGAGGAAAGCAGCATCCATTTTCAGCAGATCTAACTTGGTGCGAACTAACTCATCAAAGTCAAACGAATCTAATTCTTCTAAACCTTCTTGTTTTCGCTTGGCGTTATAGGAGACGCGCAAAAAGTCTAAGTTGCTGACACCCGGAATTTCTAACGGATATTGGAAGGCGAGAAACACACCGGATTTTGCCCGATCGTCCGGCTCCATTTCCAACAAATTCTGTCCCCGAAAAGTGACCTCGCCAGCAGTCACTTTGTAAGCGGGATGCCCTGCCAAAATCTTAGAAAAAGTACTTTTTCCTGATCCATTTGGCCCCATAATCGCGTGAATTTCACCCGCCTTAATTTCCAGATTCAAACCTTTGAGAATCTGAGTATCACCTACATCTGCGGTCAGATCTTTAACCGATAAAATAACTTCGCTGTTTTCGTTAATCACTCAATAGACCTCTTTCACTACGCTAATCTGTTTCAGAATTCTGAACACTTCATACAGCTCATTTCCAGGGTTACGGATCGCAAACTCCCTAGAAACGGCATACTGCGAAACTGTGTCTTTAATCAATTTAATGAACACAAAAGTTCCACCCGTCACAATCAAACCAAAACCGGGCTGATTAGGATGTGGATTTGCCAGCATATATGCTAGAAGTTGCGCTAGTCCAGCTTCCATGGAGAAAGAGAATCTTTTAGACTCGATCACTGCAACCCAAAATTGCTCTCTCATCAGCAAAATGTCAATCTGTCCTCGAACGATTGTGCCTTCATCTTCAGCAGTTATCTCGATCGACTGTTCAGTCTTAATTTGAAAGGGAGGCAGAAAGAAGTCTGCCAGAAATAGGAATGGCCCTAAAATCGTAATTTGAATGGTTTTCTCTAGCAGGGGCGGATCACGTACCAAGTTCAGGTATCCCGCCCTTACTTTGTCGAGAAATTGCTTCTGATCATCAGTGACTTCTGGTAGGTCGTCTTGCCATTCACGAAAAAACTGCCCGTCCTCAGTAAGTTGAAGTCCAAACTGAAGCGTTAAGTCTCTCAGGGTTACGTTTTTGGCTTGAATGGTTTGAGTCATTATTTCACCCCTCCCCTTTCAGCAATTCTGTCGTTGTTGCTGGGTTTCTCCGTGTTTCGATCCAATAGGAAAATGATGCTTGAACCACTCCATTTGGAACTGGAACTGAATCTGCTTTTCCAGACTTGATTGATTCTTGATTTTAAAGAACGGGAGACTTGGCTCTCCATTTAGAATTTGCAGAATTCGCTATAGCCAGGGAGAAAGAGATTCGTTCAAACACTGCAAGAATGCTTGCCGTAACTCGATTTTCTCCCTGGCTATAGCGTGAGAAGAGTGGGCTAGGCATCTCAGAATCTACCCTACAGAACCTTCAAGCTTGAGGCTGAGGAGCCGATCGGCTTCAACCGCAAACTCCATCGGCAACTGGTTAAACACATCCTTACAAAAGCCACTAATCATCATCGAGATCGCGTCTTCTGGTGAAATACCACGCTGGCTGAAGTAGAACAACTGGTCTTCCCCAATCTTGGAGGTAGACGCTTCGTGTTCGACTTTGCTCTGGTTGTTTTGCACCTGAATGTAAGGGAACGTGTTTGCTTGGGCACGATCGCCGATCAGCATCGAGTCACACTGCGAATAGTTGCGCGCACCTGTGGCTTTGGGCCCGATCTTCACCAAACCGCGATAGCTGTTGTGCGACTGACCCGCCGAAATCCCTTTTGAGATGATCGTGCTGCGGGTGTTTTTGCCGATGTGGAACATTTTGGTTCCGGTGTCGGCTTGCTGGTGGTGATTGGTCAACGCCACGGAGTAAAACTCACCGACGGAGTTATCGCCGACTAGCACACAGCTTGGATATTTCCAGGTGATCGCAGAACCCGTCTCGACTTGTGTCCAGGAGATTTTGGAGTTCACACCCTGACACAACCCGCGTTTGGTGACGAAATTGTAGATGCCGCCTTTGCCATTCGCGTCACCTGCATACCAGTTCTGCACCGTGGAATATTTGATGTCAGCGTTATCAAGAGCAACTAGCTCAACCACCGCCGCATGAAGCTGATTGGTGTCAAACATCGGAGCCGTGCAGCCTTCGAGATAGCTGACCTGACTGCCTTCTTCAGCAATAATCAGCGTTCGTTCAAACTGACCCGAATCGCCATTATTGATGCGGAAGTAAGTAGACAATTCCATTGGGCACTTCACGCCTTTGGGGATGTAGACGAAAGAGCCATCACTAAACACAGCAGAGTTAAGCGCTGCAAAGTAATTGTCGCCAACGGGCACCACGCTTCCCAGATATTTCTTGACTAATTCAGGATATTCCCGCACGGCTTCAGAGATCGAGCAGAAGATCACGCCGTCTTTAGCAAGCTTTTCTTTAAAGGTGGTGGCGACTGAAACGCTATCAAAAATCGCATCGACTGCCACATTGCTCAAGCGCTTTTGCTCAGACAGAGAAATGCCTAACTTTTCAAAGGCTTCCAGCATCTCTGGATCAACTTCATCCAGGCTCTTTTTCTTCTCTTTGAGCTTGGGCGCAGAGTAGTAAATAATGTCTTGATAATCGATCGCCGGATATCCCACATGGGCCCAATCTGGTTCGGTCATTTTCAGCCATTGCCGATATGCTTTGAGTCGAAACTCCAGCATAAATTCCGGCTCTTCTTTCTTGGTCGAAATCAGCCGCACCATCTCTTCGCTCAACCCACGAGGAATAGTGTCGGATTCGATATCAGTGACGAACCCGTATTTGTAAGGCTGGTTTACCAGATTTTGAACAGTTGAAGTCATCGATCGTGTTCTCTTTTCTCAAGGGCGAGGAAGGGCTTAAGGATCAGGAATCTGATCCTCAATCCTGATTAGGCATGGTTGGTCGTGGCACGAATTTCGTCAAAGGTGATGGCTTGCATCTCACCTGCAAAATCGTTATCTGGGGTCAGAAATAGCAAACAGTGGCACTCTTTGCGCTCACGCATGGGGACACAGGGGCAGTTCCAATAAGCGGCTGAGACTTCGGCTTCTTTGTCTTCATAGTGGCGACAGGGGCAAAGGGGAGCGCCCAAGTCATCTTTATGCTTGGCAAGCCCTTCGATCACCACTGCCGTCACGCCGGGATCGACGCAAAAATAAGTGCCTGTGCGCTTGGCGTAGGTTTCTGAAAAGTGCCTCATCGCTTCGAGGCTTTTATCTGATGCTTGGGTGTTTGGGGTTTCTGTATTCATAACCAGAACGACACTACATCCAATAGATCTTATAATTAAAACAACATCTTTGTTGCTCAACTTCCATTCTAAGGTACTTTAGCAACAATAACGTTGTTTAAGTCAAGTTTTTTGTCTTAGATTTCTGTGAGCTTTAGGATGACCACGACTCAACAGCCCTCTACCAAACAAGACATCTTGCATCAACTTTTGAAGCAGGGTCAATCAACCGCTCAAGAATTGGCGGAACAGTTGCAGGTGAGTCCGCAGGCAATTCGTCGCCATCTCAAAGATTTGGAAACAGAAGGGCTAATCTTGCACCAGGCGATGCAGACGGGGATGGGTCGTCCCAATCATGTCTACACCTTGAGTCGAGAGGGTCGATCGCAGTTTCCCGATCGCTACAATGATTTTGCGGTGTCTCTCCTCGATACGTTGGCAGAAACGGTCGGGCGCGATCAAGTGAGTTCGATTCTCCGTAGACAATGGGAGCGCAAGGGCATCGAATATCGGGAGAATTTGGGAGAGAGTGACTTGTCCGATCGCGTCAACAAACTCGTTGAACTACGGCGACTAGAGGGCTATATGGCAGAATGTCACGAGATTGACCCCGATACGACTCCCAAATTTGTGTTGACCGAATATAATTGTGCAATTTCTCAAATTGCGGAGTCATTTCCCAGCGTTTGCGGTCACGAGTTAGAAATGTTTGAGTTAGCCTTGCCGGATTGTCGGGTCGATCGCACTCACTGGCTCGTCAAAGGTGAACATCGCTGTGGATATCTAATTCAGCCCAAATAATCGTGATTTACGGCTTTTGGATCGATCGGCGCGTAGGCAAAACGTTCGGATGACGAGCCTGTCTGATAAAATAGCGGCGTTGTTACCCTAAATACATCTTTGAGCCAGTCGATCGATCTACCCAAAGTCGATGATTTTTTGCAAGAGCTAGCCACCATTCAGCAAACGGGTTCTAAGCGAATCGCCTTGCTGGGTTCTCGTCATGTGCCCATCACTCACCAAAATTTGATTGAGATGATGAGCTATGCCCTGGTTTTAGAAGGAAATCGTCTGATTACATCCGGCTCTACCGGAACCAACTTTGCAGCCATTCGGGGTGCGCTGCGTGCCGATCCCAGTCTGCTGACGGTGATCTTGCCCCAAACAATGGATCGCCAACCTCGCGAATCTCGCGAACAGCTCGAAAACGTTATGAATTTGGTCGAAAACCCTGAGAACAATAGTCTTTCTCTAGCTGAAGCCAGCGCTTTGTGTAACCGGGAAATTATTTCTCGGTGTCAGCAGTTGATCAGTTTTGCGTTTCACGACAGCCGAACGCTGCTGCAAACCTGCCAAGATGCAGAAGATCAGCGCAAGATCGTAACCTTATTTTATTTCGATTAGGAAATTAGTCATGAGCGTGTTTGGACTGTCTACCTCGACGATCTTGCTGAGTGCGATCGCGGCTGCTGCCGTTTTGGTCTATCTGCCCTTTCTCGTGGTGGGATATGCCCGCGTCACGGCTGGCTATGACAAAGAAATGAGGGCGGCTCCCCGCGCTGCGTTTGACAAACTTCCTGCCTTTGGTCAACGGGCAACGTGGGCACATCAAAACTCGTGGGAGTCGTTTATGTTGTTTAGCGTCGCAGCGCTAATGGCATACGTGACGGGTCAAACCTCTGAATCTGTCACTTGGGCAGCCATTGCTTATCTCCCCATCCGCTTGATCTACTCAGCCGCCTACATCTTCAACGTGCCCATACTCCGTTCTTTAATGTTTGCCCTTGGCTCAACGTGCATTTTTACCTTGATTGCCGCGAGCATTACTAGCACCATTAAAGGATAGTTGCCCTGTCCCCTGTCCCTCTATTTTCCTATGGCTTCTACTTTTTCTTTTGATGTGGTCAGTGACTTCGATCGCCAAGAACTCGTCAACGCGGTTGATCAAACCAATCGCGAGATCATTGCTCGTTATGATCTCAAAGACACCAAAACGACTTTAGAACTGGGTGAAGACGCGATCGTCATCAGCACCGACAGCGAATTTACCCTAGATGCAATTCAGACCATTCTGCAAATCAAGTCTGCCAAGCGCAATCTATCGCTCAAGATTTTTGACTATGGCAAAGTAGAATCTGCCAGTGGCAATCGAGTGCGGCAAGAGATCAAGCTTAAAAAAGGACTCACGCCAGAAGTCGCTAAACAGATCACCAAGCTGATTCGAGACGAGTTTAAGAAGGTGCAAGGCTCGATTCAAGGCGATGCGGTGCGCGTTTCTGCTAAAGCGAAAGATGATCTGCAAGGCGTGATGCAGCGATTAAAGCAGGAAGATTATCCGATGGCGTTGCAGTTTAACAACTATCGGTAATCAGACTTTTTGGGAGTCGATCGCTCAAAAATAATTTTCGAGTGAGTTCTGCGATCGTAGATTGGGCACAATAGGCGCGGTCTGATGATTCTCAAACATCGCTAGACCACGAAAATACTTACCCAAGAGAAAATTATGCCTAAGCGTCGGTTGCCAACCAAAGGGACTCAAAGTCAAGTTGCGCTCGAACCAGAAGTCGCGATCGCCGCGATCGCCATCTTTGCTGCCTATGCAGACGAAGAGGTTAACGAAGACGAAGGCTATGCCCTCGATGAAATGCTTTCTGGTCTTGGTATTGGCTTGTACGAAGATTTTTCAGACGAAGACCTGCACGAATTGGGTGCCAAAGTCAGTGCGCTCGTGCAAGAAGAAGGCGCAGACGCAGTGTTTGCCCAAGCGATCGAGTCTTTGTCCGATCGTGACCTCAAAGAAGTTGCCTTCATCGTGACAATGGCAGTTCTTGCGGTAGATGGTGAAGTGCCTGAAGCTGAAGAAGAATACTTAGAAGATTTGCGTCAGGCGCTCAAAATCTCTGACGATCGCGCTCAAGAACTGATGGCTGAAATGTTTTCTGACGAAGAAGAGGAAGAGGAAGAGGAAGAATAAAGTGTAGTGAGCGATCGTAGGGAGTTTTCCAATCTGCTCCCTACTTTTTATTGAATTTAATATATGAATGTCTGTTCACATGTTATGGTGAAGACACAAACCAAAGGAGACTATCATGACGGCTGTTACCCAAATGAAATGTGCTTGTGAGCCTTGCCTGTGTATTGTTACTACAGAAGGCGCAGTTCAAAAAGATGGCAAACTCTATTGCAGCGAAGTCTGCGCCGATGGTCATCCCAACGGGCACGGCGACTGCGGACACAAAGGCTGCACCTGTTAGATCAAAATAAAGGGCAAAAAGAAAATTTGTAGGTTTCCTCTTGCCCTTTCCCAATTTTTCTTGATTCAATTTATTCTAGATTGTGGCTAAATTGTAAGCGATCGCTCCTCATTTGATCTGATTACAATGTGTACAAAAGCCTCCTTGAATAAGAGATAGGGTTATGAAAAAATCAATGGATGGTTTGATAGAGCAACTCAATCTAAAACTGCTTCAGTAGCAGCCAGAAATTGCTCAACAGGTGAGGCAATCTGTGGCAGAAATTATTGAATTAGCAGACTAAGGTGCGCTAGATATTTTGCGTTCTCGATCGGTTGAACAAGAAGTTTTGGATCTGCTTGACGAAACCGAAACCTGGTGATTTGGAATCGCGATCGCGCCTTATCTCTCTAGTTTGATCTCGGTTCACGGTGATATTTTTCGAGTTCTGGGATGCCTTGTAGGGGGTTGCGGGCTTGATGATCTTTGGTAATATTTAATCGCTTCTGGAAAATTCTCCTGCTTTTGATAGGACTGTCCTATTGTCCACAATGCTGCAAATTCTCCAGTAGGATCTTTGATCATTTGATATATGTTTAGCGCCTGTTGAAGTAACTGACGCGCACTATCAAATTGTCTAGCCTCAATTTGCTGCTGCCCTTGTTCAAATAGTTCATGTGCCTTTGCTTTGCGGGGATCTTGAGCTTGGTCAGAGGTTTGCTGGGCAGACAGCGGCAAGGAAAAAAACAGGGATGGAGAAGTGGAAACAGTAGTCAGAAATGTAACCAGAGCAAGGATGCAGGTTTTCTGAGAGCGCATTGCGATTTAGAACTTAGATGACCAAGCTAAACTATCATGTACATGAGGAAAAACCTTCTGTTTCAATATTCGCAACATAGTTTGTGTATTTGTTAGCACTTCGCCACCTGCATACAGTTCGATTTCATCCTTAGTGGATTTAGGAATCAGCGATCGTCGCATCTCGACTTGAAGGGGTTTGAGAATGCGTTGCCGTAACTGATCCGAACGCAACCAAAAACGTTAGGGCAAAAACAAAGATCCACTGACGCTGAAAAAGTTTAGACACGAGCAATCTCGGTAAACGAAAAAGGGCAACCCCAGAAAGATTGCCCCAACGTCAACTATTTCTCAGAATTGCGAAGTCCTAAAACTCTCTACAAGTTTTTCATCACTGATTGTGCGGCTGCGATCGTGCGATCGATATCCTCATCTGTATGGGCAAGTGAAGTAAACCCGGCTTCAAATTGAGAAGGTGCCAGATAAACCCCTTGCTCTAACATGGCGCGATGGAAACGCCCAAACTTAGCCAAGTCGCATTTCTTAGCGTCTTCGTAGTTGTGAACTGGGCCTTCAGTGAAGAAGAAGCCAAACATGCCGCTAATCGAGCCACCGCAAGCTGCATGACCTGTTTCTTTGGCAACGGAGAGCAGTCCTTGTGTGAGTCGGGTGGTGATGCGATCGAGCAACTCATAAGTCCCTGGTTGGCGCAACAGTTCCAAGGTTTTGATCCCCGCAGCCATCGCGAGAGGGTTTCCTGATAGCGTTCCCGCCTGATACATCGGGCCTGCGGGGGCAACCATTGCCATAATGTCTTTGCGTCCGCCATAAGCACCGACAGGCAACCCGCCACCAATCACCTTGCCCAGCGTTGTCAAATCGGGCGTGATCCCAAACTTCTCTTGTGCGCCACCGTAGGCAATTCGGAAGCCTGTCATCACTTCATCAAAGATCAGTAGCGCATCGTTTTCACGGGTCAGTTCTCGCAGACCCGCCAGAAAGCCAGCATCAGGCGGAATAAACCCAGCATTGCCAACCACGGGTTCTAAAATCACGCCAGCAATCTCACCGGGATTGGCTGCAAACAAAGCTTTGACGGCTTCCAAATTATTGAAAGGCGCAGTCAGCGTGCTGTTGGTCGTCGATTTAGGAACGCCCGGAGAGTCGGGTAATCCTAAAGTCGCCACACCCGAACCTGCCTTCACCAAAAACATATCGGCATGACCGTGATAGCAGCCCTCAAATTTGATGATTTTTTCGCGCCCGGTAAACGCCCGCATCAAGCGCAGCACAGACATACATGCCTCAGTGCCAGAATTGACAAATCGCACCATCTCCACACTAGGAACGGCATCGATCACCCTTTCAGCCAAGACATTTTCTAGCACATTGGGAGCGCCGAAGCTGGTGCCCTTTTCTAACGTTTCGTGAAGTGCCTTCAAGACTTCGGGGTGAGCGTGACCGCAAATTGCGGGGCCCCAAGAGCCGATGTAGTCGATATATTGGTTGCCATCGACATCCCAAGCGTATGCGCCTTTGACATGATCGAACACGATCGGCTGTCCGCCCACCGACTTAAACGCTCTTACTGGGGAACTCACCCCACCCGGCATGAGTTTCTGAGCGGCGGCAAAGATTTCTTCTGATTTTGTGGTTCTCAAAGTGCCTGTGATCAAAGTTTTCTCCTTAAAATCCATTACGGTTGCTTTGCAATAGCGATAGGCAGCGCTACCTGAGTCTGATCATCGAAGATCTTCCTCAAGGTAGGCAGATTTCTAGTTACAGCAAGCCATACTAATCAATTATCTCACTTACCGGAGGCGGCTAGGATGTCGTACCAAAACAATCAGGAGTTACCTGCGAGTATTCGCACTCAGCTTTCTGAAACAGCTCAACACTTCTACAGGGTAGCGTTTAACTCTGCTCTTCAGTGGTATGGCGAAGAGTCAAAAGCGCATCAAATTGCGTGGAGTGCAGTCAGAAATCAAGCGGTCAGCTTGAATAGCGGAATCTCTCAAGAAGCCTGTCTTGAAGTGGTCAAAGTTGCCTGATTTTTTGATTTTTTGATTTCGGCCTTTAAATTGTAAATTTTTGAGGCAGGTTGCCTTACCCTTCGTTGAGGAGACCTTTCAAATTAGATAACTAGAAAATTTGGGAGTGCGATTTTGTTAAAGAGCAGTTGCTTTGCGGTTGCGCTTTGCACTAATCGTGTTCCCATTTTGCATTTGAGTTAATAACGGATAAGTTTCGTTAGTGAAACAATTCACAAGACCTATACCAACGCCATTAACCGATCGCACAAGTGATATCGTGAACAGGTGACTTATCCACCCGTGCCATGTCAGCTTCTAAATCTCCGTTTGTGCAGTCCATTCCCGTTGAGAAAATCCAGTATGACGATCGGGGGTTAGTTCCGGCGATCGTACAAGATTATCTCGATGGCACTGTCTTGATGATGGCGTGGATGAATCAAGAATCGCTGCAAAAAACTTTAGAGACAGGCGAAACCTGGTTTTGGAGTCGATCGCGTCAAGCATTCTGGAATAAAGGCGCAACGTCAGGACACATTCAGAAGGTAAAAGCGATTCGATATGACTGTGATAGCGATGCGCTACTCGTCACCGTTGAGCAAATTGGGGATGTCGCTTGTCACACTGGTGAACGCAGTTGTTTCCATCAAGTCAAGGGTGAGGTGACTGCTCCACCTGCTGATACGCTGTCGCAAGTGTTTGGGGTGATTTGCGATCGCCGCGATAACCCCAGCGAAGGGTCTTACACCCGCAAACTCCTAGATGGCGGCGACAACAAGATTCTCAAAAAAATTGGCGAAGAAGCGGCTGAAGTCGTGATGGCTTGTAAAGATGATGATGCAGATGCGATCGCAGGCGAAGCTGCCGACTTGCTCTATCACACGCTAGTCGCTCTGGCTTATCACAAAGTAGACATCAAAGCCGTCTACCGCAAATTGCAAGAACGAAGACGGTAAGACTCGATTTCAACCATGTTAGAAACCATCATCACATCTGTTGCAACCGCTGTCATTACAGGAGTTGTCACCTTTGCTGCTCAAGAAAGAAGACTCAAATCAGAACTGAGAGCAGAATTTATGGCTGAACAGGTTGCCAAATCTCTTTTGGAAGATGAACGCTGGAAGAAGCGAACCTTCAAGGTGATTAAAAAGAGATTGGGCGGCTTTGAGGATGAAGAACTGAGACGAATTTTAGTTCGAGCCGGGGCAGTTCGCTTTGAAGATGAAGGCGAAGAATTTTGGGGTTTGTTATCTAGAAACCGAAAAGATTTGTAGAAACTTTAAGTTTTCTGCCGTTAGCTTGTGGTTAAAACTTGTTCGGCGATTACTTTACAGTTGCGCTTAAACTAGCTCTAGTGGACACAGCTATCATTGAGTTTAGAGAATCTGATTATCCGCATGAGTATCAATGACAAAAATTTCCACGACTAAATCTGTTCCTTATCCCTAAAATCTTTGGAAATTAGCGATCGCTTGGCTTCTTCTAGAAGTTGATCTGAGATTTCAACTCCTTTCCAAATTCCTCTAAGTTGAGTTTTGGGACAATTCTTTGCAACTTCGCTTTGCTCATGAGTCAGCACTTTTTGTTTCAGCATTTCTAGTTCTTGCTGAATAGCTTCGATACGAGTCCACTTCTAGCATGAATGGAACGATCGCGGCTCATTTCGTTGATCGCTTATTTCCGCAGCCATGCGATGAGAAGGACGATCGCTAATCCAACGCAGAACCAGAGAACCCAGTTGATTTGGCGTTGTGAGGTGGAGTGAGGTTGTGATTTGGTAGGTGGGCTGCGATCCGTACCAGTCGTCTTGGGGGGGAGCGTTGTCGATCGTGGGAGTAGGAGGGAGAATAGGCACTGATTGACGTTGTTCGGTGGCAATGATTCGGTTGAAGGCGTAAATTTCTTCGTCACATTTCTCGACCCTGTGATCGAGTTGCAACTCCGCATAAATTTCACGAGCTTGCTGAAGTGTGACGAGTGCCTGAAAGCAGCGAGGTTCATATCTAGCGAGTGCTAATGATTTGTTGAATAGGGAAGCAGCTTCGCCCCAGCGATCGCCAATTTCCCGTGTAATCTCCAAGGACTGTTGATGAAAGTTGATCGCCTGTTCATACTGTCCTAACAATTGATAGACATTACCCAGATTACCGAGGGAAGCTGCTTTCCCTTTAGAAAAATCAATTTGGTTAAATTTTGCTTGGGCTTCTTTGTGGCTGGAAATCGCAGCCCGATACTTTCCTACAGATCGATACAGGTTTCCCAACCTCGCCCATGCCCAGCCTAAATTGTGTTGCTCCTTTGGATTCTGAGGATACCATTCTGCTGTCAGTCGCTCGTGAATCCTGATTAAATCTCCGTAGTAGCCTTGTCGCTTCAAGAAGTCTACGCAAATATCTATCACCTCTTGTGCAAGTGCATATTGTCCTAACTCACAACGATGGTGAAAGATTTCTAGTTCTTCGGCACAGTCCGTGATCGTTTCCTTTGACGGCTTAATCTTTTCAATGAAATACGCGATCGCTCTCATATGCTCAACTTGCGTCTGATCCTCTTGTTGTGCCCGTTGCGCCAGATACCGTTTCACCAACGGTAAGAAGAACTCAAACCGCCATTCTTCTCCTCATCGCTGTTCTTGCACAAACGACGATCGTGCCAACTTTCGCAAATGCTCTAGTTTTAATGGTTCATCAATCAAAGCTTCAGCGATCGCTAATCCAAAACTCCCGCGCAACACATTCAGCCGCAGCAGCAACACTTGCAGCACAGGTTCAAGATAGCTAAACTTAGATCTTTCACCTCTGTCAACAACCGCCCAAAACTTTAGTTCCTGGCTCATCGCTTAAACCCATTGAAACGGGTTGAAACTTTGGCTCAGTCCTCTTCAGAGGACTTTTGCGATTAGCCCGAATTTTAATTCAGGGCGGGTGATCGGGCAATCATTGAGACGGGTGCAAGATCTGAGCTAATCTCTAGGTTTTGACGTGCTGTGATATCGTGCTAGATCTCTGAGTTTTCAGCGGTGATTGCCGCGTCGATTTCTTCTGGATGTTGAGCGTAGTAGGTACGAGCGGCTTTGAGATCATCTCTAGTCAACTGCGGGTAGTCGCTGAGCAAGTTGACATCTGAGCAGCCCTGCGACTGCAAAGCTATCACTTCCCAAACGGGAATCTGCGTCCGCCCGATACAAGCGGCTCCATTGCAAATTCCCGGAGTCTTTCTGATTTTTGTCGTTGCCATCACTCAATTTAATAATCTAGTAAGGTTTGTCAATTTTTGGGTTGGAGCTTAAGTCATGCGATCGAGGCTTTATATAGGCACAGGTTAAGTAGTTTGTAGGTTCAAGCAGCATCTCGTACCATTTGCCGTTGATCGGAGCAGAGGGCATCCGTTATCTTCAATCAGAGCAGGTTTGTCTTCGATCGTGCCACAGAAGCTCAGGGAACGGCGAGTGATCTTTACGGCTTTTAAGATATTCCAATAGCTCATACAGAGGATCGTCAGGGAACAGGATCAAAGTATTTAAACTCACGGTCAAAGAATAGTGTGACGACCGTTGGCGCTCCCATTGCCAGATTTAGGTTGTGGGATGGTCGAGCTTGTCTCGGCGCGTTGACTGGCGATCGCTTACGTTCGCTAATATCAGTCAGAACAAAATCAGTGCAGGTTGCTTCAACGTTGACCTTGAGTGAAATCAGCGCCCACACGATTAAGCCATCAATACGGCGCAGCTTAACTTCAAAATCTGGGACTTCGCCCTGCTGCTCTAGTTCGTTAATCAGGTGCTGGCGATCGTCGGGATTGACATAGTATTTCAGGGCAAATCGCTTGTCAATTAATTCTGTTGCCGATCGATGTCCTAGAATTTCAGCACAACGCTGATTAGCACCGAGAAATAGCCCGTTTTGTTTGAAGCACGATCGACCAATACCGACCTGCGAATTTTGAAAAATACTGCGATATCTTAGTTTGCTGTTGCATAGAGCGGTTTCGGCACAGACGCGATCGCTAATGTCAGTTGAAATGCTGCAAGTGGCGTAAGTGTTGCCCTCTAAATCAAATAATGGAAACTTGACGGTGACAAAGGTTGAATCTCCATCCCTGTGAGGGGTCGTTTCGTTTATTTTGATAGCAGTCCCGGCATCCAGGGCTTTACGATCGTTGGCGCTATAAATTTCAGCCAGATCGAAGGGCAGAAACTCATAGTCCGTTTTGCCAATTATCTCTTCGGGCTGAACGTTAAATTCTTCGGCTAGCGCTCGATTTGCAAAGGTATAGCAACCCTCTAGATCTTTAACGAAGATAGAAGCATTCGCGTTGTTGAGAATTGCCTGTAGCTGCGCTTCACTCTTTTGTAAAGCCAACTGTGCTTGTTTGCGTTCCGTTGCGTCGGTTCCGAATGAAAGAATTTCAATCAAATTGCCATCTGAATCGAAAATGGGTTTGTTTGTCCAAGACATCCAGACGCGATCGCCATTCTTGCAAACGTTTTCATTTTCATAGAGTGAATATTGCTCTGGTTGTTGAGCATAATCTGCCATTAGCTGTCGCAGATCGCGTCCAGTGGTTTCTATTTGAGGAACGATCGTTTCAGTAATGCTGCGCCCAATTAATTCATCGGCGCTGAATCCGAAAAATCGCTGACCGTAGTCATTGATGAATCGCGCCTTGCCGTCAGGATCGCACCGGAGAATGACGCTATTAGAAGTTTCGACTAAATCGCGATATTGCGATTCTCTCGCCTGCAAAGCTTGCTCAGTCTGCTTACGATCGGTGATATCTCGGTAGTACCAAATTCTACCCAGATCGCTGCCATCGGGTAGGCGCACCGGAGCCGACTAGCGATCGAGCGATCGCCCATCTTGTAAGACAATTTCATCTCGACTGGTCAAATCTGGATACTGATATATAAATTCAACTCGCGCCCAAAATTCTTCGGTCTGTGGCATTCGATCGCGGACGAGTTGCAGCAGTTGTTGTAACTCGCTTGCTTGAACCGTTGCTTCTGGAATGCGCCAGATCTTGCAAAACTGCTGGTTGTAAGACACGATGCGACGATCTTGATCAACGATTGCAATGCCGTCGATCGCCGTTGCTTGAACGGCTTCTAACAAAGCATTGCTGCGGTGCAAATCGGCTTGCAGTTGATGGACTTGCTCAATTATCGAACGCAGCAGTTTGCCCCCATCTGCATCACCCAACACCCAAACACCTGCTCGACTTTGACGCGCGTTGTGGGCTTGGTTCGATTGGACTGCTTCTGTTCTTCAGTTAACGGGCGGTTGCGATACCCCCGCTCATGAAGCTGACTGTCGAACTGCATCAACTCCAACGTTTCCTCAATCGCCTCAGCCCGATAAGCACTGTCTGCCCAAATCTTGTCGCCCTGATTGTCGTCCTCTTACTGCCCTATAACTATGATCTCACACTTGTCTCACGTTAAGACTCCTCTGAATAGATTTTTCGAGGTGCCCTATAGCAATCCTACTTCAGTTGTGAGAGTAGTACAGGCTGGAAGCCTGTACGGACAAGATGCCCAATCCCACCATTCGTTTAGGATTGCTATAGTCCGCTAAACTGACATTAATCCGCAGGAGGCTTTATGGCAACAGTTCATAACTTGCGTTTCCCCTTAATGCTTTTCGCGGCGATCGGCTGCGGGCTAATCGCCGGAGTCTTCTTTGCCTTCTCGACTTTTGTGATGCCTGCACTCGCCCGACTTCAGCCACCTCAAGGCATTGCCGCGATGCAGTCGATCAACATTACGGCGATTAATCCGTTGTTCATGATCGCTTTATTTGGAACGGCTTTAGCTTGTCTCTTTCTAGCGGTCTCCGTCCTGTTCAAATGGCAGCAATCGGCGGCTGTCTACCTGCTGGTGGCGAGCCTGCTCTATCTTGTTGGTACGATCGGAGTGACGATCGCCTGCAATGTACCACTAAATGATGCGTTGGCGATCGTCAAGCCAGAGAGTCCTGAAGGCGCAAACTTATGGGCAAGATACCTGACCGACTGGACATTCTGGAACCATGTTCGGACACTCGTCGCACTTGTAGCAGCCGTATTGTTTGCGATCGCACTTCACTAATCCAACATTTCCTTAAGTTGTTCGTGCAACTGTTTTACGAAATCCACTGCATTTTGTAACTATACTCTGTAGGGGCACAGACTTCGTTTTTTTGGGTATCCTTGATGAGAAACACCGTAAAAGAATAGGGGAGGTTCCCTTGATTGAGATCTCATTCAGCGAAGTCGAGATTGCAGCCCTGCACTATGAACGGTTCCATCACCCCATCCGCGAGTCCAGGGCAAAATGGAAGCGTTGGATTTGAAGAGTCAAGGCTTACCCCACTGGGAAATGGCTCAACTGGTACAGGTGAGTCAGAACACCCTACGAAGCTACCTCAAAGACTACCAAGCCGGGGGCATTGCCGGACTGAAAGGATTGACTCACATCTTGCAGCAGTCTCAATAAGGCAAGAATGGTAAGGGCTTGACGATGATTTCAAACCCTAGCTCATCTGCGAGGCTGCGATTCTTTTGAATCTGACGTAACAGT